>NZ_CP108086.1:5159596-5463101 GCF_036186745.1 Microbispora hainanensis
GCAGCGCGTACGCCCCGAGACGCTGCCGGCCAAGCGCGGCTCGATCACCGACGCCAACGGCCACGACCTCGCCGTGACGGTCGAGGCCAGGGAGATCTACGTCGACCCAGCGGACGTCGACCCGGCCAAGCGCGACCTGGTCGCCACCACGCTGGCCCGGGAGCTGAACAAGCCCAAGGAGGAGATCGCCGCCGCGCTGGCCAAGACCACCCAGCGGTACATCCCGCTCGCCCGCGACGTCGAGCCGCCTCGGGCCAAGCGCATCATGGGCTTCGAGCTCAAGGGCGTGGGCATGAAGGAGACCTACCGCCGTCTCTATCCCGGAGGCTCGCTCGCGGGCGGCCTGCTCGGGTTCGTCGGCGTCGACGGCAGAGGCCTGGAGGGCCTGGAGAGCGCGTACGACGCCATCCTGGCGGGCAAGGACGGCAAGCAGAGCGTCGAGCTCGGCGCGAACCGGCAGCGCATCCCGATGACGCGCAGCCAGCGCGAGGCGCCGGTGCCCGGCCGCGACGTGCGCCTCACCATCGACAGGGACCTCCAGTGGGCGGCGGAGCAGGCGCTCGACCGGCAGGTGCGCGAGAGCCGGGCGCGCAGCGGCAGCGTGATCGTCATGGACGTGCGGACCGGGCAGATCCTCGCCATGGCGAACGCGCCCCAGGCCGACCTCAACAACTGGCAGTCGGCCCCGGCCGAGGACCGCGCCAACCGGGCCGTGTCGGAGATCTTCGAGCCGGGCAGCACCAACAAGGTGATCACGGCCGCGGCGGCGATGGAGGCGGGTGTGGTCACTCCGGAGACCGTCTTCCGCGTGCCCGACCACATCCAGTGCGCCGACCAGCAGCTCAGGGACGCCCATCCGCACAAGCCCGAGCCTCTGACGTTCACCGGGATCCTCGCCGAGTCCAGCAACGTCGGCACGATCATGGTATCGGAGAAGATCACCAGTCAGCGGCTGTACGACATGTTCCGGTCCTTCGGGTTCGGCGCGCGCAGCGGGTCGGGGGTCCCCGGCGAGCAGGCCGGCCTGCTGCCGCAGTGGGAGACGTGGTCGGGCAGCCAGCGCTGTACGATCGCCTACGGCCAGGGCATTTCGGTCACCGCGCTGCAGATGGCCAGCGTCTACCAGACGATCGCCAATGGCGGAGTGCGGTTGACCCCCTCGATCGTGGCGGGCACCACCGACGAGCACGGCGCGTTCGTCCCCAGCCCCCCGGCCAAGGGCACCCGGGTGATCAGCGAGGCCAACGCCAAGAAGATCGCGCTGATGCTGGAGGCCGTTGTGGGCAACGAGGGCACGGGAGAGGAGGCCTCGATCGAGGGCTACCGTGTCGCGGGCAAGACCGGCACCGCCATGCGCTACGACGAGAAGTGCGCGGGATACTGCGGGTACACCGCCACGTTCGTCGGCTTCACCCCGGCGGACCAGCCCAGGCTGGTCGCCCTGGCGGTGATCCAGGACCCGAAGAAGGACCACTACGGCGGCTCCGTCGCCGCCCCGGTGTTCAAGGACGTCATGACTTTCGCGTTGAAGAGCAGGAAGATCCCGCCGACCGGCACGAAGGCGCCCGCGATGGTCCTTCGCCCGTCGGAGTGACGGGCACGTGACCGGAGCCGACGTGGCCGGGAGGGGCGACGGAGGGGGGTACGCTCTCGCCGTGCGTTCCCCGTCGTCCATGCGTCCCGAGGCCGTCCAGGCCCGTCCGCTGTCCGCCCTGGCGTCCCTGCTCGGCGCGACGTCGTCGGCCGTCCCGTCCCCCGGAGCGCGGGCGGTGCGCGGCACGGTCACCGGCATCACCCTCGACTCGCGCCGGGTGCGGCGCGGCGACCTGTACGTGGCCGCGCCCGGCAAGGCCCGGCACGGCGCGGAGTTCGCCGCCGACGCCCTGGCGTCGGGCGCGACGGCGATCCTGACCGATGAGGAGGGCCGTGACAGGGCCGTCGCCACCGGGCTGCCGGTGCTCGTCGTGCCCGACCCGCGCGCGGTGCTCGGACAGGTCGCCGCCTGGGTGTACGGCAAGCCTGCCGAGGGCATCGCGCTCATCGGCGTCACGGGCACCAGCGGCAAGTCCACCTCGACGTTCCTGCTGGAGGCGGGACTGCGGGCGGCGGGCCACCGCACCGGCCTGGTCGGCGGCGTGGAGATCCGCGCGGGCGACGTGCGGTTCATCCCCGAGCTCACCACCCCGGAGGCGACCGACCTGCAGGGGCTGTTCGCGCTGATGCGCGAGCGGGGCGTGAGCGCGGCGGCCATGGAGGTCTCCAGCCATGCCCTTGCCCTCGGCCGGGTGGACGGCCTGCGCTACGACGTGTCGATCTTCACGAACCTCTCGCAGGACCACCTGGACTTCCACCGCGACCTGGACGACTACTTCGCGGCCAAGGCGCGGCTGTTCACCCCCGAGTTCAGCCGGGCGGGCGTGGTGAACATCGACGACGCCCACGGGCGTGAGCTGGCCGCGACAGCCAAGATCCCCATCACCACGTTCTCCGCCACCGGGGCGCCGGAGGCCGACTGGCGCGCCGAGGACGTGCGCCTCGGCTCCGCGGGCAGCGCGTTCCGCCTCGTCGGTCCCGGCGGGGTCGAGGCCGAGGTGTCGGTGGCCCTGCCCGGCCCGTTCAACGTGGCCAACACGCTCGGCGCGCTGGTCGCGCTGGTGGAGGCCGGGGTCCCGCTGCAGGCCGCGGTGACCGGCGTCGGCGAGTTCGCCGGCGTGCCGGGCCGCATGGAGCGGGTGCCGGGCGCGGACGACGTCCAGGTGATCGTCGACTACGCGCACAAGCCGGGCGCGGTCGAGTCGGTCCTGCGCTCGCTGCGCGCCGTGCTGGACGACGGGCCGGGCGGCCGCCTGGTGATCGTGCTCGGCTGCGGCGGCGACCGCGACCGCGGCAAGCGCCCGATCATGGGCGAGGCCGCCGTCCGTCTCGCCGACCTGGCCGTGTTCACCAGCGACAATCCTCGTACGGAGGACCCGCTCGCGATCCTCGCCGCGATGCTGGAGGGCGCGCTGCGGGTACCCATCAAGGAGCGGGCCCACGTGATTGTGGAGCCGGACCGGGCGGCCGCCATCCGTCTGGCGGTCGGCGGTGCGGTGCCCGGAGATGTGGTAGTTGTGGCCGGCAAAGGACACGAGCAGGGGCAGTATGTCGGGGGCGAGGTCATTCCCTTCGACGACCGTGAGGTGGCCGCCGCGGCCATCGCGGAGCGAAGCCGGGCACGGCGGGCGGTGCGGGAGGCCGCCGATGCGTGAGCCGATGCCGGGCCGTGTCCAGGCGGCCGAGTTAGCGACGCGAAAGAGAGCAGGAAAGACACCATGATCCCGTTGCCGCTGGCCCGGGTCGCCGAGATCACGTCCGGAGCACTACACGGGGTGGCCGACCCCGGGGCCGTGGTCCGGGGACCCGTCGTGATCGACTCACGGGCGGCCGGACCGGGCTCGCTGTTCGTGGCGATCAAGGGTGAACGGGCCGACGGGCACGACTTCGCCCGGCAGGCCCACGACGCCGGCGCCGTCGCCGTCCTCGCCACCCGGCCCGTCGACGCGCCTGCCGTGATCGTGAGCGACCCGCTCGCGGCCCTGGCCTCGCTCGCCACCGCCGTGCTGTCGGAGCTGCCCGGCACGACCGTGGCCGGCGTGACCGGCTCCGCGGGCAAGACCACGACCAAGGACCTGCTCGCCGGTCTCGCCGCCCGGCTCGGCCCCACGGTCGCCCCCGCCGGCTCGTTCAACAACGAGATCGGCCACCCGCTGACCGTCCTCAAGGCCGACGAGACCACCCGTTTCCTGGTGCTGGAGCTGAGCGCGCGCAACGTCGGCCACATCGACTACCTGGCGCGGATCGCCCCGCCCCGCATCGGCGTGGTGCTCAACGTCGGCACCGCCCACCTCGGGGTCTTCGGCGGCAAGGAGGCCATCGCACAGGCCAAGGGCGAGCTCGTCGAGGCGCTGCCCGCCGACGGGGTCGCCGTGCTCAACGCCGACGACCCGCTGGTGCGCGCGATGGCCGGCCGTACGAGCGCGCGGGTGACCTACTTCGGGCGCTCGCCGGAGGCGCACGTGCGGGCGGAGGACGAGACGCTCGACGCGACCGGCCGCGCCTCGTTCACGCTGCGCACGCCGTCCGGCTCCGCCCCGGTCCGGCTGCGCCTGTACGGCGCGCACGCGGTGGACAACGCCCTGGCCGCGGCGGCGGCCGCGTACGAGCTGGGGCTGCCGGTGGCCGTCATCGCCGAGGAGCTGTCGGCGGCCGAGCCGCGCAGCCGCTGGCGCATGGAGGTCGGCGAGCGGCCCGACGGCGTCACCGTGATCAACGACGCCTACAACGCCAACCCCGACTCCATGCGGGCCGCCTTCGGCAGCCTCGCGGTGATGGGGGAGGGGCGGCGGCGGTTCGCGGTGATCGCCGCGCTGCGCGAGCTCGGCGAGGACAGCGCGGCGCTCAACGAGGACCTCGGGCGGCTGGCCGCGGGCGCGGGCCTGGAGGCCGTCGTCGTTGTGGGAGAGGACGCCGGGCCGGTGCTCCGGGGCGCGCCCGGCGCGATCCACGTCCCGGACGCCGCCGCGGCGGCGCGGGAGTTGTCCGGCCGCCTCGCGCCGGGCGACGTGGTGCTGGTGAAGGGGCCGCGTGCGGCCGGGCTCGAGCGGGTCGCCGAGGCGATCCTCGGAGGTGACGCCCGGTGAGGAACATCCTCATCGCGGGGGCGATCTCGCTGATGCTGTCCATGGTCGGCACGCCGCTGGCCATCCGGCTGTTCGCCCGCAGGGGCTACGGCCAGAACATCCGGGAGGAGGGCCCGTCGGGACACTACGACAAGAAGGGCACTCCCACGATGGGCGGCACGGTGATCGTCATCGCGTCGCTGATCGGCTATTTCGTGGCCCACGGGGTGACCGTCTTCTCCGCGGTCAGCGACCCGCCGACGGCGTCGGGACTGCTGGTGCTGTTCCTGATGACGGGCCTCGGCGCGGTCGGCTTCCTCGACGACTTCATCAAGATCTACAAGCAGCGCAGCCTGGGCCTGCGCAGCGGCGCCAAGGCGGGCGGGCAGCTCGTCGTCGGCGCGATCTTCGCGGTGCTGGTGCTGCGGTTCCCCAACGCCTACGCCGTCACCCCGGCCGACACGCACGTGTCGTTCCTGCGGGACATCGGGCCGTCCATCGGGCTGATCGGCTTCATGATCTGGGTCGTGTTCTTCATCGTGGGCTTCTCGAACGCGGTGAACCTGACCGACGGCCTCGACGGCCTGGCCTCCGGCGCCACCTGCCTGGTCCTCGCGGCGTACGTGCTGATCGGCAACTGGCAGCTGCGCAACAGCTGCACGACGGTCGGCTTCGGCCCCAACTGCTACTGGGTGCGCGACCCGCTCGACCTGGCCGTGGTCGCGGCGGCGGTGCTGGGCGCCTGCCTCGGCTTCCTGTGGTGGAACGCCCCGCCCGCCAAGATCTTCATGGGTGACACCGGCTCGCTGGCCCTCGGCGGCGTGATCGCCGGCCTGGCCTTCACCACCCGGACCCAGCTCCTGCTCGTCATCCTGGGCGGCCTTTTCGCCATCATCACGATGTCGGTGATCATCCAGGTCGGGTCCTTCAAGCTGACCCGCAGACGTGTCTTCCGGATGGCGCCGCTCCAGCATCACTTCGAGCTGTCGGGCTGGGCCGAGACGACGATCGTGGTGCGCTTCTGGCTGATCGCCGCGCTGTGCGTCGCCGCCGGTCTCGGGCTGTTCTACCTCGAATGGATGCCGAAGCAGTGACCGTCGTCGTCGCCGGTCTCGGCGTGTCGGGCGCCGCCGCGGCGCGGGCCCTGGCGGCACGCGGCGAGCGCGTGACCGTGCTGGAGGCCGCGGACGGCGAGCGGCAGCGCGTCACGGCCGCCGAGCTCGCCGAGCTGGGCGTGGAGGTGCGCTTCGGCGAGCCCGCCCTGCCCGCCGGGACCTCGCTGCTGGTCACCTCGCCCGGCTGGCGTCCGTCCCACCCGCTGCTCGTCGCCGCCGCGGACGCGGGCGTCGAGGTCATCGGGGAGGTCGAGCTGGCCTGGCGGCTGCGGCGGGAGCCCGCGGCCCCCTGGCTGGCGCTGACCGGCACCAACGGCAAGACCACCGCCGTCCGCATGCTCAGGTCCATGCTGTCGGCCGCCGGGCACAAGGCCGTGGCCGTGGGCAACGTCGGCGTCCCCATCGTCGAGGCCGTCGACGGGCCCTACGACGTGCTGGCCGTGGAGCTGTCGAGCTTCCAGCTCCACTGGTCGTCCACCGTGGCCCCGCTCGCGGGAGCCGTGCTCAACGTCGCGCCCGACCACATCGACTGGCACGGCTCCATGGAGGAGTACGCCTCGGCCAAGGCGCGCATCTTCGCGGCGGCGGGGACGGTGGTCTACAACGCCGACGACGCGTCGTCGTCCCGTCTGGCCGAGCCGTACGCCTCGCGGGTGGGCTTCACGCTCGCCGTGCCCCGGCCGGGGGAGCTGGGCGTCGTGGAGGACCTGCTGGTCGACCGGGCCTTCGTGGCCGACCCGGTGGCCTCGGCGGAGGAGCTGGCCTGCCTCGCCGATGTGCGGCCGTTCGCGCCGCACAACGTCGCCAACGCGCTCGCCGCCGCCGCGCTGGCCCGCGCGTACGGCGTGCCGCCCGAGGCCGTACGCCGCGGCCTGCGGGAGTTCGTCCCCGACCCGCACCGGATCGCCCACGTGGCCCGGGTCGGCGAGGTCGACTACGTGGACGACTCCAAGGCCACCAACCCGCACGCGGCCGCCGCGTCGCTGGCCGCCTACCCGTCGATCGTGTGGATCGCGGGCGGCCAGCTCAAGGGCGCCGACGTCGACGACCTCGTACGGCAGGCCGCGCCGCGGCTGCGCGGAGCGGTGCTGCTGGGGACCGACCGGGATGTGATCCGGCGCGCATTGGCGCGACACGCCGCGAATGTCCCCGTGGTGGACGTGCCGGAGCAAGACACTGGGGTCATGGACCGTGTCGTCGCCGAAGCCGCCCGGCTCGCCACCCCGGGTGACACCGTGCTGCTCGCCCCCGCCGGGGCGTCACTGGACATGTTCGCGAGCTACGGAGCCCGTGGGGAGGCCTTCGCCCGAGCCGTGCGGCGGCTGGCGGCCTCGTGACGGGCCCAGCGACCGGCCCGGGGGCCGGCGGCTCGGCCGGCGCCGCCACCGCCCGGGAGCCGGAGCGTCGGGGGCCCGAGCCCGTCGGCTGGGCCGCCGCCCAGCTCGCCGCGCTGCGCGAGCTGCTCGGCCGCCCGCTGACGTCCTACCACCTGGTGCTCGGCTGCAGCGCGCTGCTGCTCGCGCTGGGGCTGATGATGGTGCTGTCGGCGTCGAGCATCGAGGCGCTGCAGCGGACCGGCGACCCGTTCTACTGGTTCCTCAAGCAGGTCACCTCGGTGGCGATCGGGCTGCCGCTGATGTGGGTCTGCTCCCGGCTGCCGCAGCGGTTCTTCCGCCTGGCGGGCTATCCGCTGATGGGCCTGTCGATCCTCGGCCTGCTGATGGTCATCTTCCTCGGCCAGGAACTGCTGGGCGCCCAGCGGTGGATCGTCATCGGCCCGTTCTCGGTGCAGCCGTCCGAGCCGGCGAAGCTGGCCCTGGCGTTGTGGGGGGCCGACCTGCTCGCGACGCGGGCCCGCGTCGGCCGCATCGAGTGGCGCCAGCTGCTGATCCCGCTGATGCCGGGCGTGGCCCTGCTGGCCGTCCTGGTCATGCTCGGGCGCGACCTCGGCACGACGCTCGTGCTCATGATCATCTTCCTGGCGTTGCTGTGGGTGGTCGGCGCGCCGGTGCGGTTGTTCGGCGGGATCCTCGCGCTGCTCGCACTGGCGACCGCCACTATGATCATCGCCGAGCCGTACCGGCTCGACCGCCTGACCGGCTTCCTGCACCCGTGGGACACCGCGCAGAAGGAGGGCTTCCAGGCCGTCCAGGGGCTGATGGCCATCGGCTCGGGCGGCTGGTTCGGCATCGGGCTCGGTGCGGGCCGGCAGAAGTGGAACTACGTCCCGCACGCGGAGAGCGACTTCATCTTCTCCATCCTGGGCGAGGAGCTCGGGCTGATGGGGACGCTCGTGGTGGTCGCGCTGTTCGGCCTGCTCGGCTACGCCGGGCTGCGCATCGCCATCCGGACGAAGGACCCCTTCGTCCGCCTGGCGGCCGCCGCCGTCACCGCCTGGATCGCCGGGCAGGCCGTCGTCAACATCGGCGCGGTCATCGGGGTCTTCCCGGTCACCGGCATCCCGCTGCCGCTGGTGTCGTACGGCGGATCGGCGCTGCTGCCGACGCTCGCCGCGCTCGGCATGCTGGTGTCGTTCGCCAAACAGGAGCCCGGAGCGGCCGAGGCGCTCGCCGCCCGTGGCCCGGGACCGGCCGCGCGGGCTCTAAGCTGGCTTGGCCTGAACGGCCGCGCCGGGCGGCGGCCCGCGGTCTCGCGGGCACCGGCCCGTCAGCGGGCGGCGCGGCCGCCGACGGCACGAAGAGGAACGACAGGGAACGGACGCGGGAACATTCGCGAGAAGATCCGGGAAGACGTCCGCGAAGGCGTCCGCGAAGACAGGGAGTGACATGAGGGTGGTCCTCGCCGGCGGCGGGACGGCCGGCCATATCGAGCCGGCGCTCGCGCTGGCCGACGCGCTTCGCCGGCTCGACCCGAGGATCGGCATCACCTGCCTCGGCACCGAGCGCGGCCTGGAGACTCGCCTGGTGCCCGCCCGGGGCTACGAGCTCGAACTCGTGCCCGCCGTGCCGCTGCCCCGCTCGCTCAGCCCCCAGCTCCTGACCGTGCCCGGCCGCCTCGCGGGGGCCATCGGCAGCGCCGCGGGCATCCTCGACAAGGTCGGCGCGGACGTCCTGGTCGGCTTCGGCGGATACGTCGCCACGCCCGGCTATCTCGGCGCCCGGCGGCGCGGCGTGCCGATCGTGGTCCACGAGGCCAACCCCCGGCCCGGCCTGGCCAACCGGCTCGGCGCCCGCGTCACCGAGCACGTCTTCACCGGCCACCCGGACGCCGTGCTCCCGAACGCCGAATACATCGGCATCCCGCTGCGCCGTGAGATCAGCACGATGGACCGCCTGTCGATGGGCGACAAGGCGCGGTCGTACTTCGGGCTGGAGTCCGACCGGGTGACGCTGCTCGTGTTCGGCGGCTCCCAGGGCGCCCGCTCGATCAACCAGGCGGCGCTGGAGGCCGCGCCCTACCTGCGGGCTGCGGGCGTCCAGGTGCTGCACGTGATCGGGCCCAAGAACACCGTCGAGGTGGAGCCCCCGCCCGGCGACCCGCAGTACGTCATCCTGCCGTACGTCGACCGGATGGACCTCGCCTACGCCGCCGCCGACCTCGTGCTGTCCCGCGCCGGCGCCATGACCTGCGCCGAGCTCACCGCCGTGGGGCTGCCCGCGGCGTACGTGCCGCTGCCGCACGGCAACGGCGAGCAGCGCCTCAACGCCGAGCCCATCGTGCGGGCCGGGGGCGGCCTGATGGTCGACGACGCGGACCTGTCGGCGGCCTGGATCGTCCAGACGCTGCTGCCGATCCTGAACGACCCCGAGCGCGTGGTAGCGATGTCCGAGGCCGCATCGCGGATGGGCCGCAAGGACGCCGACATGGCGCTCGCCCGCAAGGTGCTGGAGATCGCTCACCGATGAGTCTCGTCAAGCTCGTGGATCCCGTCCCCGCGGCCGACCTTGGGCGGGTGCACTTCATCGGCATCGGCGGCGCCGGAATGTCCGGCATCGCCCGGATCCTGCTCAAGCGAGGCGTGCCGGTGTCGGGCAGCGACGCGCGGCCCTCCGAGCTGCTGGCCGAGCTGCGCGAGCTGGGCGCCGTCATCCACGTCGGCCACGCCGCCTCCCACATCAAGGAGGTGGACACGGTCGTGGTGTCCACCGCCATCCGCGACTCCAACCCCGAGCTGGGGGAGGCGCTGCGGCAGAACCTGCGGGTGATCCCGCGCGCCGCCGCGCTGGCCTCGGTGATGGCCGGCCGCACCGGCATCGCCGTCGCCGGCACGCACGGCAAGACCACGACCACCTCGATGCTGACCGTGGCGCTGCAGAAGTGCGGCGAGGACCCGTCCTACTGCGTCGGCGGGCAGCTCGTGACGACCGGGCTCGGCGCCGACGACGGTGCGGGCGAGGTGTTCGTCGCGGAGGCCGACGAGAGCGACGGCTCGTTCCTCATGCTCGCGCCGGGCGTCGCCGTGGTCACCAACGTCGAGGCCGACCACCTCGACAACTACGGCGACCCCCAGGCCGTCCACGACAGCTTCGCCCGCTTCGTCGAGCGCATCGGGTCGCTGCTCGTGGTGTGCGCCGACGATCCGGGCGCCGCCGCACTCGTGCCCATCGCCCGTGAGCGCGGCCTCACCGTCGTCACGTACGGCGAGAGCGCCGGCGCCGACCTGCGCACGACCGACGTGGTGCCGCGCGGCCTCGGCGTGGAGTTCGGCGTGGAGCTCGGCCCCGCCGTTCCCGGCGGGCCGGGACGCGGTGAGGTGCGCCTGGCCGTGCCGGGCCGGCACAACGCGCTCAACGCCACCGCGGTGATCGCCGTGGCGCTCCACCTCGGCCTGCGCTTCGACGACGTCAAGGAGGGCCTGGCGGCCTTCACCGGGGCCAAGCGGCGGTTCGAATCCAAGGGCGAGGCCGCGGGCGTGACGGTCTTCGACAGCTACGCCCATCACCCGACCGAGCTGACCGCCGACCTGCGCGCCGCCCGCGACGTCGTGACCGGCGACGGCCGCGTCATCGCGGTCTTCCAGCCGCACCTCTACTCGCGCACCCGGTTCTTCGCCGACGAGTTCGGCGCGGCGCTCGGCCTCGCCGACGAGGTGATCGTGCTCGACGTGTACGGCGCGCGCGAGGACCCCGAGCCCGGGGTCTCCGGCGCGCTGGTCGCGGGGAAGGTGCCGCTTCCCGCCGAACGGGTCGTCTACGCGCCCGATCGGCGGGCCGTGCCTGAGCTCGTCGCCGGCCGGGCCCGTCCCGGCGACATCGTCCTGACGATGGGCGCGGGAGACGTGACGGAGCTCGGCCCGAAGATCGTCGCGGAGCTGTCCGCCCGGTGATGCGCGCCGTGATCCGGAGCGTGGGGGACCGGTGAGGCGGGCCGTCCGGCGTTCGGCGCTCGCCATCCTGCTGGCCGGCGGGGTGGTGGGCGTCGCCACGTGGGTCGTGTTCTTCTCGCCCGTCCTCGGCGTGCGCGAGGTCGAGATCACCGGCAACAACCGGATCCCTGCCGAGCAGGTGCGGCAGGTCGTCGGAGTGCGCACCGGAACGCCGCTCGCCACCGTCGACATCGCCGGGGTCGAACAGCGGGTGCGCGCCATGCGCGAGGTCGAGTCGGCCACGGTCGAGCGCGGCTGGCCCGGGACGCTGCACGTCAGCGTGGTCGAGCGCGTTCCCGCCGCAGCGGTGCCCATGGGCGTGACGACCGCGATCGTCGACCGCTATGGCGTCGTCCTGCAGGAGGTGGCCGTGGCCCCGCCCCGGCTGCCGGTGCTGCGCGTCCAGCGGGCCGCCGTGGACGACCCCGCCACCAGAGCCGGGCTCACCGTGCTCCGGGCGCTGCCGGAGAGCGTCCTGCAGCGCCTGCGGGAGCTGCGCGTCCCCTCGCCCCGGTCGATCACGCTCAAGCTCACCGACGGCCGTACGGTCGTGTGGGGAGACGCGGAGCGCTCGGCACAGAAGGGACGTGTCCTGCTCGCCGCCCTCGCCAAGCCGGGAACCAGCTACGATGTCAGCTCGCCGCAGGTGGTGACGGTCAAGTGAGATTTCTCACGGGCCGGGAAAACGTGGTCCGGGCCCGCCGGAGAGCGGGGCTTCGTGCGAAAAGGACAGCGCGCGACACGCCGGACGGCCTTGCGGCGCGGTTAGTTGACCCTGGGGGACGCGCAACCCTACTGTCCGTATCAATCCTCAGGTTGACATAACTCTAAATCTCAACTTGAGGGTGAGAGTTCAGAAGACAGCGGGCCCTGCCCGCATGAAACGCAAACGAGCGGAAAGGCCCCTCGTCGTGGCAGCACCGCAGAACTACCTCGCGGTCATCAAGGTCGTCGGCATCGGCGGCGGCGGAGTGAACGCCGTCAACCGGATGATCGAGGAGGGACTCAAGGGCGTCGAGTTCATCGCCATAAACACTGACGCCCAGGCGCTGCTGATGAGTGACGCCGACGTGAAGCTCGACGTGGGCCGCGAGCTCACGCGGGGTCTCGGCGCGGGCGCCAACCCCGAGGTGGGCCGCAAGGCCGCCGAGGACCACCGGGAGGAGATCGAGGAGGTCCTCAAGGGCGCCGACATGGTGTTCGTGACCGCGGGCGAGGGCGGCGGCACCGGCACCGGCGGCGCGCCGGTCGTGGCCAGCATCGCCCGCTCCCTCGGCGCGCTGACGATCGGCGTGGTCACCCGGCCCTTCAGCTTCGAGGGCAAGCGCCGGGCCATGCAGGCCGAGGCCGGCATCGAGACTCTCCGCGAGGAGGTCGACACGCTGATCGTCATTCCGAACGACCGGCTGCTGTCGATCTCCGACCGCCAGGTGAGCGTGCTCGACGCGTTCAAGGCCGCCGACCAGGTGCTGCTGTCCGGTGTGCAGGGCATCACCGACCTCATCACCACGCCCGGTCTGATCAACCTGGACTTCGCCGACGTGAAGTCGGTCATGTCCGGCGCGGGCTCGGCCCTCATGGGCATCGGTCACGCCCGGGGCGACGACCGGTCGGTCGCCGCCGCCGAGATGGCGGTCTCCAGCCCGCTGCTGGAGGCGAGCATCGACGGCGCCCACGGCGTGCTGCTGTCCATCGCGGGCGGCTCCGACCTGGGCCTGTTCGAGATCAACGAGGCGGCCCAGCTCGTCAGCAACGCCGCCGCGCCCGACGCCAACATCATCTTCGGCACGGTCATCGACGACGCGCTCGGCGACGAGGTGCGGGTGACGGTCATCGCGGCCGGGTTCGACGAGCCCGCGCCGGCCAAGCCGGTGGCCGCGCCGTTGTCGCGGCCCCAGCAGGCGGCCCGTCCCGCGACGCCCCCGCCCGCCCCGGCCAAGCCGGAGCCGCGCGTGGAGCCCGCACCGCCCGTGCGTCCGGTGAGCAGCGTGGCGCAGCCCGCGACTCCGCCGGTGACCCAGCTTCCGGTGAACTCGCTTCCGGCCACTCCGGTGCCGCCGCCGGCCCAGCCCGCGAGCCAGCCGGTCCAGCAGGCGACGTCGCAGCCGGCGTCCGCGCCGCAGGCCCAGCAGGCCGAGGGGTCCACGGCGTTCCCGCGTGAGACTGCCGACGGCGGTCGCGACCAGGGCGCCACCGGACCGCTGTCGATCCCGCGCCCGGCTCCCGAGCCGCCGACCCCGATCACCTCCAGGACCGCGCAGCCGGGCCCCCGGCGTCCGGTGGTGTTCGAGGAGCAGGAGGAGGACCTCGACGTGCCGGACTTCCTCAAGTGACCATGGACATCCGTACGGCCGGGGGCGCGGTCCGTGGGTGACCGGCGCGAGGAACTGGCCGCGGCCCTGGCCGAGGTGGAGCGGCGGATCGAGGACGCCTGCCGGGCCGCGGGCCGGTCGAGGTCGGAGATCACCCTGATCGCGGTGACGAAGACCTACCCGGCCTCCGACGTGCGGCTGCTCGCCGAGCTCGGCGTGTCGCACATCGGCGAGAACCGAGACCAGGAGGCGGCGGCCAAGGCGGCCGAGTGCGCCGGTCTCGGCCTCACGTGGCACTTCATCGGCCAGTTACAGACCAACAAGGTCCGCTCGGTCGTCTCCTACGCCGACATGGTCCACTCGGTGGACCGCCCCCGGCTGGTGGACGCGCTCGGCCGCGAGGCCGTACGCGCGGGGCGCGAGGTCGACTGCCTCATCCAGGTCGCCCTCGACGCCGCTCCGGGCGAGGGCGGGGCCGGACGGGGCGGCGCGGCACCGCAGGAGGTGCCGGCGCTCGCCGGGCTCGTGGCGAAGACGGAGGGGCTTCGCCTGCGAGGGGTCATGGCGGTCGCCCCGCTGGGGGAGGACCCGTCGGCCGCGTTCGCGCGGCTGCGGGCCGTCGCCGAGCGGGTCCGCGAGGAACACCCCACGGCCGACGTCATATCGGCCGGAATGAGCGGAGACATCCCCCAAGCTGTGGCGAACGGCGCGACACACCTTCGAGTCGGTACGGCGTTGCTCGGCCGCAGAAAGCCCTTCGTCAGGTAATGTCCCCCAAGTGGACCATGGTGTCCGCGCACAGGTAGAGGTCGATCAGCGGTGAGCTCCAAGGGGGGTACGGCTACCGCCCTGGCCTTCCAAAGGGACCTTGAAGGCACCAGTAACGCGGAGGACGACGAGCGATGGCCGGCGCGATGCGCAAGATGGCGGTCTACCTCGGTCTCGTGGAGGACGACCGCTACGAAGACAGGTACGCGGCAGAATACGGCACAGACGAGGACTATGGCGACGAGGAGTACGAGTCGCCGCGGCGCGGCTTCGCCGGGCCCTCGGGCGCGCACTCCGGGCCCCTGGAGCGCGAGGACGACGCCGAGACGGCCGTCCCCGCCCCGCGTCCTCCCACGACCGTGCTGGAGCGCCGTACGACCGATCTGGCGCGTATCACCACCCTGCATCCCCGCACGTACAACGAGGCGCGCACGATCGGCGAGCACTTCCGTGAGGGCACGCCGGTCATCATGAATCTGACAGAGATGGTCGACAGCGACGCAAAACGCCTTGTCGATTTCGCGGCAGGTCTCGTCTTTGGCCTACACGGCAGCATCGAACGTGTTACCAACAAGGTGTTCCTGTTGTCCCCCGCCAACGTTGAGGTGACCGCCGAGGACAAGGCCAGAATCGCGGAACGCGGCTTCTTCAACCAGAGCTAGAGTTCCATACATGAACAGTGACCGGCTGAGCGGTGCCCGTGCGGCCCGAGGGCGGCTGGACCGAGGGGAGGCGGGGCTCGACCGTGGGGATCATTAGCGAGATCTTGGTCATCGCCCTGACCCTCTTCCTGGTTCTGCTGATCGGCAGAATGATCATAGATACGGTGCAGGCGTTCGCCCGCGCCTGGCGGCCCACAGGGGTCGTCCTGGTGCTGGCGGAGGTCGTTTACACAGTGACCGACCCACCTCTCAAGTTCCTCCGCCGTTTCATTCCGCCCCTCAGGTTGGGTACGGTGGCCTTTGACCTGAGCTTCACAGTGCTGTTCATTGTGGTTTTGGTCTTGATCCAAGTCGTGAACGCGCTTCGTTGATCGGGTACCGTCCGACCGGACAGACTCCAAGCGCGCCAAGGAGACCCAAATGCCGTTGACGCCCGCTGATGTGCGGAACAAGCAGTTCAGTACCACCCGGCTGAGGCCGGGGTACGACGAGGAGGAGGTCGACGCTTTCCTCGACGAGGTCGAGGCCGAGCTGGACCGCCTCATCCAGGAGAACGAGGAACTCCGCGCGAAGCTGGCCGAGTGCCTCAGGGGCAAGGTGCCCGGAGGCATGGGCATGCCCGGCTCCATGCAGATGGCTCCCGCTCCCGTGGCCGAGCCGAAGCCCGAGATGATGGCGCCCCAGCCGGAGCCGATCAAGCCTCCGGAGCCGGCCCGCCCCGAGCCGGTGCCCGTCGGCATGGGCCTGCCGCCCGCCGAGGACAACATGGACACCGCGGCCCGCGTGCTCGCCCTCGCCCAGCAGACGGCCGACCAGGCGATCGCCGACGCCCGTCGCGAGGCGGACGAGACCGTGACCCGCGCCCGTCGCGAGGCCGACGACATCCTCGGCAAGGCCCGCCGCCAGGCCGAGCAGATCATCGGTGACGCCCGCGCCCGCGCCGAGACGCTGGAGCGCGACGCCCAGGAGCGGCACCGCCAGGCCATGGGCACCCTCGTGCAGACCCGCGACGAGCTGGAGCGCAAGGTCGAGGAGCTGCGCAGCTTCGAGCGTGAGTACCGCAGCCGTCTCAAGCTGTACCTGGAGAACCAGCTCGCCGAGCTCAACGTGGCCGGTGAGGGCAGCGGAGGCTTCCCGATCGTGGGCGCCGCCCCGGCCATGGCCCACGCCGTCGCCCCCGCTCCCCAGCAGATGGGTGCGGCCCCCAACCCGTTCGGCCAGGAGCCCTCACAGCACTCCGGCGCCTTCCCCGGACCCGACGGCCCCCACAACGACCGCCGGTAAGCAGTGGCGGGTCCCCACCGGGACCCGATAGCTCGGAGAACCCCCCGTGATCCTCATCAGTGCCGCCCTGGTCCTCGCCGCAATCGTCCTGCTCATCGCAGGCGTCGTGCTGGGGACGCCCCCTCTCGTGATGTGGTCGATCGTCGTCAGCGTGCTGTCGGCGGTCTGCCTGCTGATCGGGGCACTGCTGAGGCGCCACGAGCTGTTCCCTGCCGGTGGGCGTGCCGCCGAGGGAACCGCTCCCACCCCCCAGGGTTCGTCCGTGCCCCAGCTCGCGCACGTCGGTGCCGTGAGCGGGGCGTACGGCGGAGCCCTCGCCGGGGCACCGGCGCATCCGGTGGCCGCGCCCATGCTGGCGGCCCCGCCGGTCACGCATCACGGGGCACTGCCCCCGCAGACCTTCCCGTCCCCGCCCCCGCAGCGGACGGGACCGATCACGCGGCCGCCGGCCGGTTCCGGCCGGGGCCTCGCCCCCGACGCGATCGTCATCGTGATCCCCGGGCGCAAGCGCTTCCATCTGGCCACCTGCCGCCAGCTCGCCGGGCGTGAGACCGAGGAGCTGACGCACGAGGAGGCCCGCGAGGAGGGCTTCACGCCCTGCACCACCTGCCTCCCCGAGGTCTCCACCCGTACGGCGGAGCCGGAGGAGGCCCCATCCCGCGGCGGCACAGCCCGCGGTGACGCGGCCCGCGACGAGAGCCTGCGCGCGGAAGCCGCTCCCACGACCACCACGCCTTCGGCCGGGACCTCCGGCACGACCGGCAGGACCCCGTCCCGTCCCACGTCCGCTGATCGTGAGCCGCCTGTCGCGCGGTTCCCTCAGCCCGGCGTCCCGGGGCCGCGCCTGCCCGAGTCGCCCGGACCAGAGTCCTCCGGCCCCGGCACATCCGTTGCCGGCGCGGCGGGTGCCGCGGCCGTTCCCCCCGCGTCCGGCTCTTCCGCAGCCGCCCCTTCCACAGAGGGATCGTCTGCGCCGTCCGACGACGAAGCGCGCGAAGAGCCCCGTGAGACGGCGGGTAAGCCGTCCGGGAAGACCGCCGGCGGCGAGACCGCCGAGCAGGCCGACACGGCGGCCGACACGACTTCCGAGGCCGGCGCCGCGACCACGGGCGGCACGCACACGCCCGTGGACTGGTTCGGCCGGCGCGCGGCGCAGGAGCCCGGTGCCGAGACGACGCCGCAGCGGCCCGCCGCCTCCGCCCCGCAGTCCCCGTCTTCGCAGTCCTCGCCTTCTGCCTCGTCTTCGGGATCGTCGTCCGGTTCCTCCGCGTCGTCCCGGCCTTCTGCCACGTCATGGTCCGCACCGGCCTGGTCTCCGCCGGCGACGGGATCGGCATCGGGCCGGTCGGACGCCGAGACGGACGAGTCGCTCACCGACACCGCGGTGCACGGCTGGTTCAAGCCCGGCATGTTCTCCCAGCCGTGGGACCCCGCGCGGTCCAAGGCCGCAGGGGAGGCGACGGAGGACACCTCGTCGCCGGAGGGCGGCGAGTCCGGCGCACCCGCCGCCAAGGGCAAGGCCAAGGGCGCGGCCTCGCCGCGGCAGGCCGCCTCCTCCCGGGCGGACGACGAGCAGGCCCGTGACGACCAGAACGACTCCGGGACCGCGGACGCCGACACGGCGTCCCGTCCGGAGGACGCCCCCACGCCCGCGGGCGCGGGGGCCCGGAAGCCGGTGGAGCCGGCAGAGACCCCCGGATCCGGGCGCGCCGGATCCGCGGCCTCGGCCGGCTCCACCTCCGGCTCGGCGCCCGCCGCCGGGAGCACCGCTGAGAAGAGCAGCGGGAAGGCCGACGCCTCCAACGAGGAGGACGGCGCAGGCGACGGCGATCGCGCCGCCGCTACGGCCCGCCCAGGAAGGGCGGCCACGTCCCGTCCCGGCGGCACGGATACGGACCTTGAGGACCGTGGCGGGTCCGGCGACGAGACCGGTGAGGATCGCGCGGCCGACGCGGCGGAGCCGTCCGCGGACGGGGACGTGCCGGTGCGGGTCATGATCGGCACACGGCGCTACCACAAGGGCGAGTGCCCCCTGATCAGCGGGATGGGCGACTCGGGCGTCGAGACCATGACGCGGGCCGAGGCAGACGAGGCCGGCCTCACCCCCTGCTCGGTCTGCCAGAACGACTGAGAGCGCGGGGCATCGTCCCACGGTCGCGCGATCGGGACAGGACCGGCTGATCCGCGAGCCCGGCGAGGCAGCGAGACCTGCCGCACGGTGTGACACGTCCACCTCGCGAGCACGTCCGAAGGAACCTGCGGCATCCCGCACCGAACGCGATCACTTCTGCGACGAGAACGTCGGGAGGGTCCCGGCGAGCGGCTTGTCTGTTCACCCCGCTGCCGACGGCGCGACCGGGGCGCTTGGGCGTGGGCGCGAGGCCGTCAGGGATGCCAGGCGGCGACGAGGTCGAGGAGGCCGGGGAAGCGCTCCTGCAGGTCGTCGACGCGGACCTGGCTGCGGCGTTCGAGGCCGTACTGCCGCTGACGGGTGACGCCGGCCTCGCGCAGGACGCGGAAGTGGTGGGTGAGGGAGGACTTGGGCCGGTCGATCCCGAACCAGCCGCAGGGATGGTCGAACTCCTCGGCCTCCAACAGGAGTTTGCGCACGATGGTCAGCCGCAGCGGATCGGCGAGTGCGGCGAGCACGTGTTCCAGCCGAATGTCTTCACGCGCGGGTTCGGGCAAGGGCGGGGGCGCGTCGGCACGCGGGGGATAGACCTTGAACGCTGTGGAGGCTGCGGGCATCGCGGCTCCTTCCTGCCGCTAGGAGCAAGTACGAATTTTCTCGTACTGCATGCTAACTTCGAAAAAGATCGTACTGCCCGCGGAGACGGAGCCTCTCATGTCGCATGTCCGCATCGTCCCTGCCACCGCCACCCATGGGACCGCGCCCCCGCCGCGGCCCCGGCCGGCGCCGACCTGGTGGGTCTGGCTGGCCGCATGGCCGGTCACGGCGGTGTTCGTGCTGTCCAACGCGGCCACGCCGCTGTATGTGCTGTGGCAGCGGGAGATCGGGTTCTCCAAGGGGACCTTGACGGTCGTCTTCGCGCTCTACATCGTCGGATTGCTGGTCTCCCTGCTGGTCAGCGGTGTCGCATCGGACCGGCTGGGCCGTAAGGCGGTCCTGCTGCCGGCCCTGGCGCTGGCCTTGATCGCCTGCCTGGTCTTCGCCACGGCCACGTCGGTGGCCGCTTTGGCCGTCGCCCGCGTGTGCACCGGCATCGCGGTGGGCGCCGTGGTCAGCGCCGGGATGGCCGCCGTGACGGATGTGGCCGGGGCGCACCGCAAGCGCCTCGCGGCGCTGCTTGCCTCCTGCGCCATGGTCTTCGGTGCGGGCCTGGGCCCGCTGCTGGCCGGCGTCTTCGCGGAGACTCTGCCGGGGCCCACGGTCACCGTGTTCGTGGTGGAGGCCGCCCTGCTGCTGACCGCCGCCGTCACCGTGCTGCGGATGCCGCTGGGCCGCCCCGCCCGGGTGATCTCCGGCCGGTGGATTCGAGTGCCCTCGGTTCCTGCCGAGGGGCGCCTGCCGCTCCTGCTGGGCATCGCCACCTTCGGCCCGGGCATCACCGCGACCTCGTTCGTGCTGTCGCTGGGCCCCTCGCTGCTCGCGGGCCTGCTGCATTCCAGTAGCCGCGTCCTCGCCGGCGTCACCGCGTTCGTGATGTTCGCCGCGGCGACGGGCACGCAGTTCGCCGTCCAGCGCGTCTCACGCCGCACGGTGCTGACGGCCGCCGCGGTGTGCACCGTGGCCGCCATGGCGGCGTTGGCGGGAGCCATGCGGGCGGGCTCGGTCGTGCTGCTGGTGGCCGCCGCGCTGCTGGCCGGAGCCGGCCAGGGCATGGGCCAGCTGGCCGGGCTGTCGCTGCTGAATGCCGCCGTTCCGGCCACCCGGCTGGCCGAGGCGAACGCCGCGCTCAATGTGGGAGGGTACGTACCCGCCGGTCTCCTGCCGGTCGCCGCGGGGTATCTCAGCGACGCGGCGGGCCTCACCACCGGCTCGACGATCTTCGCCGCCGTGCTGGCCGCCCTCGCCCTCGCGGGCGGGGTGGTCGTCATGGCGACCCGCCGCCGCATTGTCGAGCCCGGCTGAGCGGAGCCGCCGGGGCACCCCCGGCCGCCGTACATGCACGATGGGGGCCGGTCGGCGTGACCGGCCCCCATCGGCGTCGGGATCAGGCTTTGCGGAGGCGGAAGGACAGGCCGAGGTCGGCGTCCTCGTGCACCGGCAGGTCCTCGTCCGGGGTGCCCTCGGTGATGCTCGCCGCCAGCACCTCCTCGGCGACGGCGTCGCCGCTCTCGCGCAGCGCCTCGGCCGGCTCGCCCTTGGCCGACCACCACAGGTGGATGCGGTCGGTGATGGACAGGCCGGTGGACTTGCGGGCCTCCTGGACGAGCCGGATCACGTCGCGGACCAGGCCGGCCCGGCGCAGCTCGTCGGTGATCGCCAGGTCGAGCGCCACGGTCTCGCCGGTGCCGGTGTCCACCGCGCCGGTCTCCACGGCCCAGCCGGACTTCGGCTGCTCGGTGACGATCACATCGTCCGTGCCCAGCTCCACCGTGCCCAGCTCACCGGCGTCGACCGTCGCGGACCCGCCCGAGCGCAGGGCGCGGGCCAGCTCCGCCGGGTCGGCGCTCGACACCGCCGCGGCGACGAGCTTGGTCTGCGAGCCGAACCGCTTGCCGAGGCTGCGGAAGTTGGGCTTGACCGTGAACGTCACCAGGTCGGCGGAGAAGCCCGACAGGTCCTCAAGCCGCTGGACGTTGAGCTCGTCGGCGATCAGGTCGCGCAGCTCGCCGGGGAGCGCGGCCCAGCCGGGAGCGCCGACCAGGGCACGGCCGAGCGGCTGGCGGGTCTTGACCGACGACGAGGCACGCGCCGAGCGGCCCAGCTCAACGAGCCGGCGCACCAGCGCCATCCGCTCCGACAGCTCGGGGTCGAGCAGCGCGGTGTTCACCTCGGGCCAGGTGGCCAGGTGCACCGAGGCCGGGGCGTCCGGCTCGCGCAGCACGTCCCACAGATAGTCGGTGAGGAACGGCACGAGCGGGGCCATGAGCCGGGTGACGGTCTCCAGGCACTCGTAGAGCGTCGCGAAGGCCGACGCCTCACCGGACCAGAAGCGGCGGCGCGAGCGGCGGACGTACCAGTTGGACAGGTCGTCCAGGAACTCGGTGAGTCGGCGCCCGGCCCGGGCGGTGTCGAACTCCTCCATCGACGCGGTGACCTCGGCCACCGTGCGGTGCAGCTCCGCCAGCGCCCACCGGTCGATCAGCGGCCGGTCCGCGTACGCCGGGGCCTCGGCCGCCCGGGCCGGGGACCACGACTCGGCGTTGGCGTACAGCGTGAAGAACGACGCGGTGTTCCAGTAGGTCAGCAGGACCTTGCGGACGATCTCCTCCAGCGCCGCGTGGCCGATCCTGCGCGGAGCCCAGGGGGACCCGGAGGTGGCCATGTACCAGCGCAGGGGGTCGGCGCCGTGCTGGTTCATCAGCGGCATCGGCTGCAGGACGTTGCCGAGGTGCTTGCTCATCTTGCGGCCGTCCTCGGCGAGGATCAGGCCGAGGCAGAGCACGTTCTCGTACGACGACCGGCCGAACACCAGCGTGCCGACGGTCATCATCGAGTAGAACCAGCCGCGGGTCTGGTCGATCGCCTCGCAGATGAACTGGCCGGGGTAGGAGCTCTCGAAGACCTCCTTGTTGACCAGCGGCGCGCCCCACTGGGCGAACGGCATGGCGCCGGAGTCGTACCAGACGTCGATCACGTCGGGCACGCGCCGGGCCTCCGCCTGACACGACGGGCACGGGAAGGTCACGTCGTCGACGTACGGGCGGTGCGGGTCGAGGCCGGTCAGGTCCTGGCCCGCCAGCTCGCCCAGCTCCTTGAGGGAGCCGACGCAGGTGACGTGGTCCTCGTTCTCCGAGCAGACCCACAGCGGCAGCGGGGTGCCCCAGTAGCGCGACCGCGACAGCGCCCAGTCGACGTTGTTGCGCAGCCACTCGCCATAGCGGCCGTGCTTGATCGTCTCGGGGAACCAGTTGGTGCGCTCGTTCTCGGCGAGGAGCTGGTCCTTGATCGCGGTGGTCCTGATGTACCAGGACGGCAGCGCGTAGTAGAGCAGCGGAGTGTGGCAGCGCCAGCAGTGCGGGTAGCTGTGCTCGAAGTGCTCCCCGCGGAACAGCAGGCCGCGCTCGCGCAGGTTCTCGGTCAGCGGCTCGTCGGCGTCCTTGAAGAACTTGCCGCCCACGAACGGCACGTCCGGCAGGAAGCGGCCGTCCGGGCCGATCGGGTTGACCACCGGCAGGCCGTAGCGCCTGCAGACGGCCATGTCGTCGGCGCCGAAGGCGGGAGCCTGGTGGACCAGGCCGGTGCCGTCCTCGACCGTGACGTACGTGCCGAGCACGACGTAGTGGGCGCCCTCGATGTCGACCAGGTCGAAGGGCCGCTGGTAGGCGGTGTGCTCCAGCTCGGAGCCCTGGTAGGTGGCCAGCACCTCGGCGTCCTCGCCGAGGACCCGCCGCAGCAGCGGCTCGGCCACGACCAGCACCTCGTCGCCGCGCCGGGCCGCGACGTACGTCACGTCGGGGTGCACGGCGACCGCGGTGTTGGACACCAGGGTCCAAGGGGTGGTGGTCCAGATCAGCAGCGAGGCGCCCATCTCGGCCAGCGGGCCGGACAGGACGGGCATCCGCACGTACACCGACGGGCTGGAGACGGTCTCGTAGCCGCCGGGCTGGCCGAGCTCGTGGTCGGACAGGCCGGTGCCGCAGCGCGGGCAGTACGGAGTGATCCGGTGGTCGCGGAACAGCAGGCCCTTGTCCCAGACGACCTTGAGCGACCACCAGACGGCCTCGACATACTGGGGGTCCATCGTGCGGTAGGCCTGGGACATGTCGACCCAGTAGCCCATCCGCTCGGTCATCTCCTCGAACGCGTCCACGTGCCGCAGCACCGACTCGCGGCAGCGCGCGTTGAACTCGGCGATGCCGTAGGACTCGATCTCGGGCTTGCCGGACAGGCCGAGTTCCTTCTCGACGGCGACCTCGACGGGCAGGCCGTGGCAGTCCCAGCCGGCCTTGCGGGGCACGTGGTAGCCGCGCATCGACTTGTAGCGGGGGAAGACGTCCTTGAAGACGCGGGCCTCGACGTGGTGGACGCCGGGCATGCCGTTGGCGGTCGGCGGGCCCTCGTAGAACACCCAGGTGGGGCCTCCGGCGTTCTGCTCCAGCGAGCGCTCGAAGACCTTCCCGTCCCGCCAGCGTTCGAGGACCTCGTGCTCGAGGGCCGGCAGGTCGACCTGCGCGGGAAGTGAGCGGAAATAGTGGGAAGACATCGTCGGGCGGGACCTCCACGCGGTGAGCTGGCAGGGGCTGCTGACAGCGCTGCTGACATGGCGTGAAGGGACGAAGCCGGGAACGGCTCCGCGGTACCACCCTTCTTGACGACCGGCCTGGCCGGGCGCCCTCTCGTTTTCCTCTCCGCTGCCGGTTCTACTCGGCCGGGACGGCCTTTCTTCCGGCGGCTCCGGGGTGATCTTCCCTGCGCGGCCCGCCCCGGGCTCACACCGTCCCCGGGTCGCTGTGCGGGCGGATGCGGAGGTACTCGTCCCCATCAACACCTTGCAGACTACGACGATAACGCAACGCGGGCGGAAGGGCTTCCCGATATACGCGCGACGTTAGGGGTGAGACCCGGCCCGTCCCGGGAATAGGGAGGAACACGCGCAGGCCTCGCGATTGTTGTGGGGATGTGCGGGCGGGCCCCGGCGGCCGTCGGGAGGACGACCGGTGGTGGTCCGCGGGCCTTCGCCTCGGGATCCGGGGCATGGTCTCGATGACACCGTCCGCGACAAACTGATCGAAACAGAGCGTGACGAGGAGGAGCTGGCCGAATGCCCCGTCCCGGTACGGGTGGGGTAAAAGCCTCGGCGAGTCCGTTGCCGATTCGTTATCGGCGACTTATTCTGCCCGGACCGGCTCGAATCGCACCCGCTCGACGGGTGCCCTGAGCCCGACGGGTTCTGGGCGAAGGGGAGGCCCGCAATGACGCGCTCGGCGAGAACCGCCATCAGTGACGACGTCTGGTCCGACGAGGAACTCGCGGAGGTCGGCGAGCGGCTGCGGCACGAGATCGAGGAACTGCGCACCGACATCGCCCGGGCGGAGGAGCAGCTCGCGTCCGGCGACGTGAGCCAGGGCGCGGGGGACGATCCGGCGGACGCCGGGGCCAAGACCTATGAGCGTGAGCGCGAGATCGCCCTTACCCTGAATGCGCGCGACCTGCTCGCGCAGAACGAGCGGGCGATCGCCCGCGTCGAGGCAGGGACTTACGGAGAGTGCGAATCGTGCCACAAGCCGATCGGCAAGGAGCGTCTTCGGGCATTCCCGAGGGCGACGCTGTGCGTAGCGTGCAAGCAGCGGGAGGAGCGCCGCTGAGCGATCCACCGGCGCGGCCCGACCGCGCGCGGAAGATCGCTCTCCTCGTTGTCGTGGCCGCGGTCGTGTACGTGCTCGACCAGGTCAGCAAGTTCCTCGTCGTGGAGTTCCTGGAGCACGAGGAGCCTCTCACCGTCGTGCCCGGCGCGCTGGTGCTGACCGTGATCCGCAACGCCGGCGCCGCCTTCAGCATCGGCACCGGCATGACGATCGTGTTCACGGTGATCGCGCTGGCCGTCGTCGTCGCGATCGTGCGTACGGCTCGGAAGCTGCACAGCCTGCCCTGGGCGATCACGCTGGGCCTGCTGCTGGGTGGCGCCGTCGGCAACCTGACCGACCGCATCTTCCGGTGGCCGGCCCCGTTCCAGGGGCATGTGGTCGACTTCATCCAGGTGTTCCCGGTCACCCGCTTTCCGGTGTTCAACCTCGCCGACTCGGGCATCGTGTGCGGCGGCGTGCTCGCCGTGTTCCTCGCCTGGCGCGGCTACCAGATCGACGGCACCCGGCAGACCGACAAGCCGGAGCCGGTCGAGGACCGCGGGCAGAGCCACGCGGAGAGCGAGGCGGACACGCAGGCCGCCGAGCCGGCGAGGGAGCGGACCGATGGGTGACCAGCGCAGCCTGCCCGTGCCGGACGGCCTGGAGGGCGAGCGCCTCGACGCCGCCCTGGCCCGTCTCTTCGGCTTCTCCCGCACCCGCGCGGCCGAGCTGATCGCGTCGGGGGACGTGCTGGTCGACGGCGCCGTCCCGGCGAAGTCCGACCGTGTCCATGCCGGGGCCTGGCTGGACGTCACGATCCCGCCGCCGCCCGCCGCGCCGATGCCCGTGGCCGAGCCGGTGCCGGGCATGGCGATCCTCTACGAGGACGACGACATCGTCGTGGTGAGCAAGCCGATCGGCGTGGCGGCGCACCCGACCGTCGGCTGGACCGGCCCCACCGTGATCGGCGGCCTGCTCGGCGGCGGCCACCGGGTGTCCACGAGCGGCGCGGCCGAGCGCCAGGGCATCGTGCACCGGCTCGACGCCAACACCACCGGCGTCATGGTCGTCGCCAAGAGCGAGCGGGCCTACTCGCACCTCAAGCGGGCGTTCAAGGAACGCACGGTCGACAAGCGCTACCACGCGCTCGTCCAGGGGCACATGGACCCGCTGCGGGGCACCGTCGACGCCCCGATCGACCGGCATCCGGCGGGCGACGGGCGCTTCGCGGTGGTGGCCGGAGGCAAGGACTCGGTCACGCACTACGACACGATCGAGGCGTTCCGGGCGGCGTCGCTGCTCGACATCAAGCTGGAGACCGGCAGGACCCACCAGATCCGGGTCCACATGTCCGCGCTCAGGCACCCGTGCGTGGGCGACCTGCTGTACGGCGCCGACCCCACCCTCGCCGCCCGCCTCGGCGTGGGCCGGCAGTGGCTGCACGCGGTCTCGCTGTCGTTCGAGCACCCCGCGACGGGCGAGTGGATGACCTTCACCAGCGACTACCCCGCCGACCTCGCCCACGCCCTGGAGATCCTCTCCGACGAGGGCTGAACCCCGGCTCCGCCGGCTCCAGAGGCTTTTGGGGGCGGGCGGGCCGCCCGGCCCGGCGAGCGGGGCGTTTGTCCGGCTCCGGGGCCTGTCGGGGCGGGGAACGCCGGGGCGCCGGGTTCCACGTGTCCATGGTCTTCGCTCCGGCTGGGCGAGCGCCGTGATCTCCGGGGGACGCGCCAGGATGCCGGGTGGACCGTTGGCGGCGCGGCCGGGTCAGGCCGCCCAGCCGGTCTCCGGCTGGATGTAGCCGTCGGGGATGTCACCGAGGTCGCCGAGATCAGTGGTGTCGTCCGTGGTGGGCCCCCGGCCCTCGTCTTTTCCCTGGCCTCCACCTGCGCCCTGGGACGGCTTGGCGCTGCCGCCGCCGTTCCCGGGCTTGCCCGCGGGCCCATTGCCGCTCTGCTTCGCGGGGCCGTTGCGCTTCGCCGGGGGAGACCCCTTGGGCCTGCCCCCGCCCTTGGACGCGGCCCCACCTTCATGCTTTCCCCCGCCGTGCCTTCCGGCGGGCCCGCCGCGATCCTCCGTACGGTGCCCGCCCGCGGCGCCGGGGTTCCCCACCGGCCGGGTGGCCGCCTTCTCCGCCCCGCGGCTCTCGGCCCGCCTGCCGGCCTCGGCGGTCCCGGGCTCGGCGGTCCCGGGCTCGGCGGTCCCGGGCTGGGCGGTCCTGGTCGCGTAGACCGTCACCGTGGGCGTGCTCACCACGGCGGTCCCCCTCGGGTCGGCCGGAAACCTGGCGGTGGCGAACGCGACCGCGCCCGCCGCCAGCCCGACGAGCGCGACGAGTGCCCCGGAGCCCGCCGCCAGCGCCCACGGCCTGCGGCGTCCGCGCACCGGTGCGGGCACCGGTGCGGGCACCGGGACCGGCGTCGGGGTGCCCTCGCCGAAGGGCACCGGCGTGGGGGTGGAGGCGGGGGCCGAAGGCGTGGTGTCGAAGCCGGGCATCAGCCGGGCGAGCCGGGGCGGCTGCCGCGGGCGCGGCACGACCGGGTCGGTCGCCTGGCCGCTGGCAACGGCGTACAGATGCTGGGCGGCGTAGTCCGCGGTCATCCTGCGGGCCGGGTCCTTGACCAGCAGGCCCTCGATCACCGGTGCCAGCGGCCCGGCGTTGTGGAGCGGGCCCGCCTCCTCGTACATGACCGCGGCGAGCGTCGCCAGCGCGTGCCCCCGGTGGAACGGCGAGCGCCCCTCGACGGCCATGAACAGCGTCACTCCGAGCGACCACAGGTCCGAGGCCCGCTGCGCCTGCCGTCCCGCCGCCCGTTCGGGTGCGATGAACGCCGGGGTGCCGATCAGCATGCCGGTGCGGGTGACCGGCGAGTCGTCCTCCATCGCGGCGATGCCGAAGTCCGTCAGCACGACCCGGCCGTCGTCGGCGAGCAGCACGTTGTCGGGTTTGACGTCCCGGTGCAGCACGCCGTTCGCGTGGGCGACGCGCAGCGCGGCCAGCACCCGCGACCCGATCTCCGCCACCCGCCGTGGCGGCAGCGGGCCCTCCTCGCGGATGACCGATCCCAGCGTCCGGGACGGGATCAGTTCGAGGACGATCCAGGGACAGCCGTTCTCCTCGAATGCGTCGTACACCGCGGCCACGCCCGGATGGCTCAACCGCCCGGCGGCCCTGGCCTCGCGGAAGGTCCTGATGGTGAAGACCTCCCGCTCCGCGCCGGTGAGCCCGGCCGACGCGAGCAGCTCCTTGACGGCGACCTCACGTTCGAGCACCTGGTCGACGGCGCGCCACACGGTGCCCATGCCGCCCCGCCCCAGCGGCTCGATCAGGCGATAGCGTCCTGCCACGACACGTTCGGAGGTCTGCGCTTCAGCCATGGTTGTCGCGCTACCCGCCTTGGGCGGACGCATGCGACATCATTGCCTGCCCGGGCGAAATCCCCTCGACCTGCGGATCGTCCCCGGATCGGCTATGCCGGCTGGAAGGTCCGCGTGAAGGCGTTGAAATAGGACAAACCGGATGTCCATCGGGAGTCGGCGACCTGCCAATAGAGCATGATGGACCGGCCGTCACGGAGCCTGAAGGCGCGATCGATCACCCGCACCTTGCCGAAGCTCGGTTTGAACGTGAACTCCCACTCCGCCGACTCGACCCCGAGGTAACGACTCGTCTTGTAGTCGATGCGCTCGTAGCCCGGCAGGTAGCCCTGCTTGGTCGAGTTCATCTCGACGATGCGCAGGGCGTTCACCGGATTCGGGTCCTCCCACGGCGTCAGGTCCACCTGCAGGTAGTCGTGACTGTTCGGATGGTGGAAGCGCACCCGGGCGCCCTCCCTTCCGAACGGGACCCAGCCGGAGGGCAGGGCGATGGAGAAGCCCAGCGGGTCGTGGTAGGTCTTCCACCCCTTGGGCGGCTTGGGGGCCTCCGGTGACGGCTTCTCCGAGGGCGTGACCGGCTCGGGGGAGGCGCTCGGTGAGGTGTCCCCCGACGGGAGATAGGCGCCCGTGGTGGGGCCGATCTGCGTGGTATTGGGATCCTCGGCGAGGGTCTCGTCGCCGGCCGGTGAGCGGGAGCCGTACCAGAGGCCCACGCCGGTGGCCACGAGCGCCAGCGGTAACACGACGCCCAGGATCACCTTGGCCAGGGTCTGCTTGGCCGCGGAGACCTGTCCCGGAGGGCGCGCACCCGGTGCGGCGTACGCGCCGGGCCTGCTTCCCGGCGGGACGGCGGGTCCGCCGGGACCGGGGTGGCTTCCGGGTGGGGCGGCGGGACCGGCGTGGCTCGCGGCGTTGACCCCTCCGCCGTTCGGCGCCGTGGGGTGGCCCGCCATGCCGATGCCGCCTCCGGGCCCGGTCGGTCCCTCGGGACCGGCGCCCCCGGGCCATACGGCGGTGCCGCCGTACGGCCGGGTCCCGTGCGGCTGCGCGAAACCGGACGGAGGCTGCTGCGACGGCCCGGACGGAGGCTGCGGGGTACCGGGCGGAGGCTGCGGCGGCCCGGACGGGGCGCCGCTCCACGGGCCGGGCTCGGGCAGGTTGTACGGGGGACCGGGGGCGGCGGCGGGTCCGGGGGCGGGTCCGGGGGCGGCCGTCAGTGCGGCGTTGAGCAGGGCCGCGGCCTCGGCCGCGCCCATCCGCCGGGCCGGGTCCTTGCGCAGCAGCCCTTCGAGCACCGGCGTCAGCGCGCCCGCCTGCCGGGGCGGGGCCGGGTCGTCGTGCAGGATGGCGGCCAGAGTGGCCACGGGCGTCTTGCGGTCGAACGGCGTTCCGCCCTCGACCGCGGCGTACAGCGTCGCGCCGAGCGACCACAGGTCGGACTCGGGGGTCGCGGGATCGCCGTTGAGCCGCTCGGGCGGCATGAAGGCGGGGGTGCCGATGATGCCGCCGGTCATGGTCAGCCCGGCCTCCTCGGGCATCGTCGCGATGCCGAAGTCGGTGAGCACCACCCGGGTCTGCCCGCTGAGCAGCACGTTCTCGGGCTTGACGTCCCGATGCAGCACCCCGGCGGCGTGCGCCGTGCACAGCGCGTCGAGCACCTGCAGGCCGATCGCGGCGACCCGGGCGGGCGGGAGGGTGCCCTGGTCGCGCAGCACCTGGCCCAGCGACTGCGCCCGCACGAGCTGCATCACGATCCAGGGGCGGCCGTCCTCCTCGATGACGTCGTGGACGACGACGACGTTCGGATGGTCGATGCGGCCCGCCGCTCGCGCCTCACGGATGGTGCGCCGGTTGAACGTCTCCCTGTCCTCTTCGGAGGCGGGGTGGTAGAGCACCTCTTTGACGGCCACCGCGCGGTCGAGCAGGTCGTCGTGGGCACGCCACACGACGCCCATGCCTCCACGGCCGATCGGTTCGAGCAGGTGATATCTGCCCGCGACGCGGCGCTCCTCGTCCACTCTGTCCCTCCTCCGAACATCCTGAATGGTCCCACAGCGGAGCGCGCGGGCGTCCGTCTTCGATCACGCGATGCCCGGCGCGGGCGGGCAAGTCGCAGTCCGCGCCGACCGGCCGGGAACGCCTGCGAGGCGGGCGAACCCGATGCTCAGTTGTTATCGGACGTTATAAAAGGGTGATTCGGACAGTCATCGCTACATTGACTTGCGAAAACTCCATTGCTCACAGTTTCCGTTCGCGCATGGTTATGTTTCGCGGCGGCTTGTCCGGTTTATTCCGTTCTAATACTGTCCGCAGTGACTTTGTCGTTTCCCGGACGGGCGCTCTCCCACGGAGACCTCCCCGTCCCCCCGCCTGGAGGCGAGATGCGGTTACGCACATTGCTGTGCGGAAGATCCCCCTTTGGTGTGGCGCTCGGCGCCGCCGTCCTGGTGTCGGCCACGCTGACGCCCGCGGCGCCGGCGCTGGCCGCGCCGGGCGGCAAGCCGGGTGGCAAGCCGCCCGCGGGGTGCAGCACCGACCCGAACGCCCACGAGGCCAAGGTGCCGTCCCCCGAGCAGTTCTTCGGCTTCCCGCTGGGCAAGGGCCAGCCCCGGGTGCTCACGACCGAAGAGATCCAGAAGTACGTCCAGGCCGTGGGCGGCGCCTCGGACCGCGTGGTCACGGGCAGCGTGGCGCACAGCGTGACCGGCCAGGACCTGCCGTACGCCATCGTGTCCGACTCCCACAACATGGTGCCCGGGCAGCTCAAGAAGATCGCGGACCAGATCCGCTCGCTGCGCGACCCGAGGTCGCTGAAGGCGGACAAGGCGGCGCGCATCGCCGACGACTCGCCCGCCATCGTCTGGATCGCGGGCAACGTGCACGGCGGCGAGAAGAGCGGCGCCGACGCCTCGCTCAAGACCCTGTACGAGCTGGCCAGCGGCCTGTCCTGCGACGTCGCCAAGCGCAACGACAACCTGGTCACGGTCATCATGCCGACCCAGAACCCGGACGGCCGCGACGCGAGCCGCCGGACGAACGAGTACGGCTTCGACCTCAACCGCGACTGGTTCGCCCGCACCCAGCCGGAGACCGACGGCAAGCTCGAGATGCTGCGCCGCTATCCGCCGCAGGTCTTCGTCGACGCGCACGAGATGGGCGGCAGGCAGTACTTCTTCCCGCCGAACGCCGACCCGATCCACCACGAGATCGCCGACCAGCCGGTGGACTGGATCAACCGCATCGGCGCGGCGAACGCCGCCGGTTTCGGTTACAACGGCGCCTGCAACGACGTGGTCACCACCGAGTGCTACTTCAACTACGCGACGTACGACCTGTTCTACATGGGCTACGGCGACAGCGTCCCGGCCACGGGCTTCGGCGCCGCCGGCATGACGTTCGAGAAGGGCAGCTCGTCGGCGGTCGAAGACCGGGTGCAGCAGCAGTTCAACACCCAGTGGGCCACGACCGGCTGGGCCGCCGACAACCGGCGCGAGGTGCTGAACGGCTACTACTCGATCTGGCAGACCGCGCTGGCCGAGGGCGCCGCGGGCGCCCTGGAGCCGAACGAGGTCGTGCAGCCGGCCAACACCGTCCGGTTCCCGGTGCCCGACATCACGATCCGGTCCTACTTCCTGCTGCCCGACCGGCAGCTCGGCGACGTACGCCGCCTGGTCGAGCGGCTGCGCCGCATGGACGTCGAGGTCTACCGGGTGAAGAAGCCCGTGAAGGTGCCCTCCGCGCGGGTCTTCGGCGGCCGGACGGCCAGTGACGTGACGGTGCCCGAGGGCGCCTACTGGATCCCCATGGACCAGCCGCAGAAGCACTGGATCCAGGCGGTCATGGGCGAGGACCCCTACGTCCCGTTCCCGTACTTCTACGACGTCTCCTCGTGGAGCAACCCGCTGCTCGCCGGCGTGGACACCATCACCACCGGTGACGTGGTGTCGCCGAAGGCCGACCTCGTCAAGGACATCGACGGCGGCGTCGCCTCCAACGCGCCCAAGGGCGGGTCGTACGCCTACCCGATGGACTCCGCCGCCGCCTCCGAGCTGACCTTCCGGCTGCTCGGCGCGGGCGTGCCGCTCACGCGTGACGCCACCAGCGGGGTCGTCAGCCTGCCCGAGGCCGCCATGAAGCGCGGCGATCTGGACAAGCTGGCCCGCTCGCTGGGCGTGACGGTCGAGGGCGTCCGCACCCCCGCGTCCGGCGCCGCGCTGCGCACCCCCGACGTCGGCCTGTTCGCCGGCACCGGCATCTCCACCACCTCCGGGTCGTACGGCGAGGCCCGCTACGTGCTCGGCGACCGCTGGGGTCTCGGCCTCAAGCCGGTGACCGCGGCCGACGTCAACGACAACACCCCCGCCTTCACCGAGCGGACCGTCCTGCTCGTCCCGGACGGCAGCAGCTCCAACGGCGGCCTGACCGAGCAGGGCCTGGCCAACCTCAGGCAGTGGGTGGCCGCGGGCGGCACGTACGTCGGGCTGCGCAACGAGGGCACCCGGGTGGCCAGGGCCGCCGGCCTCACCTCCACGACCGAGAAGGCCAAGCCGACCGGTTACCAGGTCATCGGCTCGCACTTCCGGGTGGACGTGGCCCAGGACAGCCCGGTGTCGCTCGGCCGTCCGGCGGAGGACTTCCAGTTCAACAACGGCGACCCGATCCTCAACCCCAGCCAGACCGGCGTGAACGTGCTCACCTACCCCACGGACGACACGTTCTGGTCCAACGGCTACACGGTGGGCGCCGAGGCGCTCAAGGGCACGGCCTCCCTCGTCGACGAGCCGACCGGCGCCGGGCACGCCGTGCTGTTCGCGTACAACCCGCTGTTCCGGGCGTACAACGAGAACGGCATCCACCTGCTCGCCAACGCCGTGCTCTACCCGGCGTCGCAGGCCTCGCCCAAGGCGAAGCTCCGCGTCGCTCCGGACACGCTGCGCAGCGCCGCGGCGACGGCCGAGGAGCCGCCGAACCTCGGCGGCGAGTGGCGTCCGATCGTCATCCAGGTGGCCGACGCCGACCTGGCGCGGGCGCAGGCGGTGGTCGAGCGCTACACGGACACGGCGCAGACCGCGTCCGCGGACGGCTCGTCCTACATCACGATCCCGAACCCCGACGGCCTGCCCGCTGACGAGCACCCGTTCGTCCGCGACCTGGTCCGCGACCTCGGCACAGCGGGCATCCCGCTCCGGTCCGTCGTCGCCTGATCCCACCTGAGAAACCGGGCCGGGCGGCCGGTCTCCCGGCCGCCCGGCCCTCCGAAAGGAACCTCATGACCTCGTCCCGCTCGCGCCGGGCGGTGCGGCTCGGCGGTGCGGCCCTCGCGGCCGCGCTGCTCGCCACCACCCAGGCGACCACGGCTCTCGCGGCCCCCGGCAAGCCCGGGGAGCCGCGCTTCTCCGCCGGCGCCCCCTCGCTCGGCGACCCGTACTTCCCCGACCAGGGCAACGGCGGCTACGACGTTCAGCACTATGACGTCACGTTCTCCTACGACCCCGCCACCAAGGTCATGGACGCCACGACGGTGATCACCGCGGTCGCCACCCAGGACCTCGACCAGTTCGACCTGGACTTCCGGGGCCCGGAGATCACGTCGCTGAAGGTGGGCAAGCACCCGGCCGACTTCCGCCGCGACGGGCAGGAGCTCGTCGTCACGCCGCGGCCGAAGCTCAAGGCCGGGGAGACGTTCACGGTCACGGTGACGTACGCCGGGACGCCGCCGGTCGTCACCGACCCCGACGGCTCGATCGAGGGCTGGGTGCCGACCGACGACGGCGCCTTCGTGCCGGGCGAGCCGCAGGGCGCCCCGGCCTGGCTGCCGTCCAACGACAGCCCCACGGACAAGGCGACGTTCACCTTCCACGCGACGGTCCCCGAGGGCGTCACGGTGGTCGGCAACGGCCGCCTGGTGTCCAAGACGACCGCGAAGGGCAAGACGACGTTCGTGTGGGACTCGGCCGAGCCGATGGCGACCTACCTCGCCACCGTGACGCTGGGGAACTTCACCGTGAACGAGACGACCACGCCGAGCGGCATCCCGGTCTACACGGCCGTGGACCCGCGTCTGGAGGCCCAGTCGGCGGCGGCCGTCGCCCGGATCCCCGACATCCTGGAGTTCTTCTCCTCGATCTTCGGGCCGTACCCGTACAACCAGGCGGGCGCCATCATCGACCGCGCGCCGGACGTCGGCTACGCCCTGGAGAGCCAGACCAAGCCGATCTTCTCCAGTGCGCCCAGCGTCGGCACGATGGCGCACGAGCTCGCGCACCAGTGGTACGGCGACAGCGTGAGCGTCGCCAAGTGGTCCGACATCTGGCTCAACGAGGGCTTCGCGACGTACGCGAGCTGGCTGTGGACCGAGCACACCGGCGGCGCCACCGTGCAGCAGACGTTCGACAGCTCCAGCAACTACGGCCGGGCGGCGACCTCGTCGTTCTGGCAGGTCGTCACGGCCGACCCCGGCCCCGAGGACATGTTCGGCAACGTGCCGTACAACCGCGGCGCGATGACGCTGCACGCGCTGCGCGGCAAGATCGGCGACACCGCCTTCTTCACGCTGATCAAGGACTGGACGACCCAGCACCGGTATGGCAACGCCAGCACCGCCGACTTCATCAAGGCGGCGGAGAAGGTCTCGGGCAAGGACCTGAAGGCGTTCTTCGACGTGTGGCTGTACCAGAAGGGCAAGCCCACCTCCTGGTGACCCTCCTCCGGCGGCTCCCGTTCCGCGGGAGCCGCCGGGTTTCATGGCGTGGGGCTTTCATCGCCGGAGGCTTTCCGGCCGGGCTTTTCGCGGCCGGGCTTCTTCCGGTCGGCGGCGGCGGCGTCAGGGGCGCAGGTGCAGGGCGAGCTGGGTGCGGTCGCGCAGGCCCAGCTTGCGCAGCACGCTCGACACGTGGTTCTTGACCGTGCCCTCGGTGATGCACAGCCGGGCCGCGATCTCCCTGTCGGCCGCCCCGGCGGCGACCATCCGCGCCACCTCCACCTCGCGGGCCGACAGCAGCTCCCGCCCGCGGAAGGCGACCGCGTTCACCGGCAGGTGCCGCAGCTCGGCGACCAGCCGGGCCGCCACCGGGCTGCCCAGCACGGTCTCCCCGCGGCTCACCCGGTGGACGGCCGAGACCAGCTCCTCCGGCGAGCAGTCCTTCAGCAGATAGCCGGTCGCGCCGCCGCGCAGCGCGCCGAAGATGTACTCGTCCTCGTCGAACGTGCTGAGCACGACGACCGCCACCTCCGGATGCCCGGCGGCCAGACGGACGATCAGCTCCACGCCGTTCATGCCCGGCATGCGCATGTCCACGAGCGCCACGTGCGGCCGTCGCTCGCCGATCACCCGCAGCGCCTCGTGGCCGTCGGCCGCCTCGCCGACGACCTCGATGCCGTCCTCGACCTCCAGCAGCTTGCGCAGGCCCTGGCGCAGCAGCGCCTGGTCGTCCACCAGCACCACCGTGACCGGCGTCACGCCCGCACCCCCGCCAGCGGCAGCTCGGCGCGCAGCTCGAACCCGCCGCCCGGCCTGTTGCCGCCGGCCAGCGTGCCACCGAGCGCCCTGGCCCGATCGGCCAGCGACGCCAGCCCGAAGCCGCGCGAGCCGTCGTCCCGGCCCGTTCCGTCGTCGCTGACCACGAGCGCCACCCGGCCGTCGCCGAACGTCAGCGTGCCGTGCACGTGCTCGGCCTTCGCGTGCCGCAGCGCGTTGGTGAGGCCCTCCTGCAGCACCCGATAGAGGACGAGCTCGGTGTCGGCCTCCAGGCGCCGCTCCTCGCCCCGCACCTCGAAGCTCACGCTGATACCGGTGCCGTCGAACGACGCCGCGAGCCGTTCGAGCGCGGCGCTGCCGACGCGGCCGTCGAGCGCGAGCGGCCGCAGCGCCCGCACCCAGCGCCGCGCGTCGGCCAGCGCCTCCACGGTGAGCTCCTTGGCCTGGCGGACCTCCGCCCAGGCGGCCTCGGGGCGGCGCTCGCGGAACCGCTCGGCGTTCTCCAGGCCCATCTTGATGACGGTGAGGTGATGGCCGACCGAGTCGTGCATCTCCGCCGCCATCCGCGCCCGTTCCTCGGCGACGGCCAGCTCCCTGATCCGCTCCAGCAACCCCTGGGCCTCCTCGCGCCTGCGCCGCGCCTCGCGTATGGACGCCACCATGCCCAGGACGAACGCGGAGAACGCCGCCATCCAGGCGGCCTGGACCAGGCCGTCGGCGATGGTGTCGCCGACGAGCGGAGGCGTGACGGCGCACAGGACCACGACGCCCGACAGGATGGCCGTCGCGACGCGCATGCCGTACAGGAAGGCCAGGTCGGCCACCGCGATGAGGATCAGCGGCAGGTGGGTCTGCCGCGAGCCGGTGAACCCCAGCATGATCGTCGCCGCCAGGAACAGCGGGGCCACCCAATGGCGGCCTCGCGCCGGATTCCAGGGAAGCACCGGCCAGAGCACCGCGAGCAGCACGAGGTTGGCGCCGAAGAGCACGACCTGCGGCCGGGCGGCGGGGCCGGCCGCGACCCATTGAGTGAGGCTGGCGGCCAGCAGGGCCGTCATCGCCCAGAACACGACGTTGAACAGGAACGGCCGGTCGGCGTCGCGAAGCCAGTCGAAACGCGCCATGGTCTCGACCCTAGAGAGATCCGGACCGGATGCAATCGCCCATCGGGGCCATGACGAAGGTCATGCCCGTGTCTATCCGCCGCTCGATGTGCCCGCGAACGGGGCGAACCCAGCGTTCCTCGCATGAGAGCCGCCACGCCCGTGTGGGCGGTATGCGAATAGCGCCCGCCCGCACGTACGCGGGAGGCCGTCGCTCAGGAGGCGTGCATGAGACAGGCCAGGGCGTGTTCGAGTGCCGCGGGCGTCGTGACGGGCGCGGGCCAGGGGATCCTCACCAGGTGGCCGGGCCCCGGCCGCAGTGTGGCGCCGTAGCGGTCGAGCTCCCACAGCCACACCTCCTCCTGGGCCGGTTCCCCCGTCAGCCTCTCCACCGCCTCCTTCAGCTGCCGCGCGTGGGACTCGTTGACGTGCCGCACCATGCGTTCGGCCAGAGGGAGCAACGGGTCGGGAGCCGAGGCGAGGTAGCTCTCGGCGTCGAGGACGCCCGACTCCTGGCCGGTCAGGTAGATCACGTGGCAGACGTCGACGCGCAGCAGCGCGGGACCGCCGCCCTCGATCGCCGCGAACAGGTCCTCGTCGGGGCACGCCTCCGCGATGGCGACGGCGGTGGCCCGCGTCTCCGCCTCCGGCACGGGCTGCGTCCACCCCCGCACCTTCAGCAGGGCGCGCTGCCGCTCGACCCCGCCGACCTCCCTGCTCACTGTGAGGTCGACCGTCACCAGGGTCTCCGCGGGCGTGCCGTACAGGGTCTCGCCGGGCTTCACGAGCAGGACCGGCCGGCCCGTGCCGTCCACGCCGCCCCGGGCGGTGGCCGTGGGCACGCCGGAGCCGGCGACGGAGACGTGCGTGGGCGCCGCCACCGCCGCGAGCGTCCGTACGCGTTCGGGGATGGGGGCTGCGGTGACCGGGTGGCGCATGAGAGCTCCTCGCTTCGTAGGTTAGGCTTACCTTAGTAAGGCTCACCTAACTTGAAAAGAGGCGTCATGCGTTACACGGGTCCGAAGGTGCGGCTGTCGCGCCGGGCGGGCGTCCCGCTCACCCGGAAGGCGGTGAAGTACTTCGAGGCCCGGCCCTACCCGCCGGGGGAGCACGGCCGCAAGACCAGCCGGCGCAACACCGGCGACTACGGAATGCGGCTGCTGGAGAAGCAGAAGCTCCGCTGGTATTACGACGTGCCGGAACGTCAGCTCCGCCGCTACTGGGATCTGGCCGTCCGCCGCCCCGGCCGTTCGGGGGAGGAACTGGTGGCGCTGCTGGAGACCCGGCTCGCCTCGCTCGTCCTGCGGGCCGGCCTCGCGCCGTCCATCTACGCCGCCCGGCAGTACGTGAACCACGGGCACATCACGGTCGACGGCCGCAAGGTGGACATCCCGAGCTACCAGGTCAAGCCGGGCCAGTCGGTGGCCGTACGGGAGCGGTCGGTCCGGATGCAGCCGTTCGCGGCCGCCGCCGAGGGCGCGTACGCGGACGAGCGGATCGCCCCCTACCTCGACGTGGACCACCGCGCGCTGCGCTTCACGCTGCTGCGGCGACCCGTACGCGAGGAGATCGCCGTGCCGGTGGACGAGCAGCTCGTGGTCGAGCACTACTCCCGCTGACGCCGCGACGGCGGCGGGCGTGACGGCCGGTCAGGGTGTGCGGAACCCGCGGAACGTCACGCGCCTGCGGACCTTGAAACCGAGCCGCTCGTAGAGCGCGATCGCGGCGACGTTGGCCTCGGCCACGTGGAGGAACGGGCGCTCGCCGCGCGCCGTGATGCGGGTGACCAGGGCGCGCACCAGGCGGGAGGCGTGACCGCGCCCGCGGGCCTCGGGGGCGGCGCAGACGGCGCTGATCTCGGTCCACCCGGGCGGGCGGAGCCGTTCGCCCGCCATGGCGACCAGGGCCCCGTTCTCGCGGACGCCGAGATAGGCGCCGAGCTCGGGGGTCCGGGGCCAGAACGGCCCAGGCCGGGTCCGCGCGGTGAGATCGAGCATCTCGGGCACGTCGCCGGCGTCCAGCTCGGCGATCCGCGCGCCGGACTCGGCTTCCGCATGAGCGGGTTGGGCCTCCGTGTGACCGGGGTGGGCGCCCTCGGGCCAGATCATCTGGAAGCCGTCGAGGCTGAACACCGGCTCCCAGTCCGCGGGCGGGGTAGCCGGGGAGCTGAACAGATCGGCGAACCCGCCGCGACCGAGCAGCCGCGCGAGGTCGTCCCACTCGGCCGGGCCGGGGTCGGCGGACACCGTGGAGAACGTCGCGATCTCCGGCGGATAACCGGCCGCCCGTCCGATCCGGCGGGCCAGGTGCGCGTGGTGGCCGCGAAGCGACTCGCCGACGGGGTCGTCGAGTGCGGCGGTGTCGCGGTCGGCCATCGTGCCGTGCCTTTCGTTTCCGGGCGGGGGAGCTCCAGCCTTCGACGGCGTCGCGACCGGATCGCAGCCGCAGTGTAGTCAGGCGGGTTCCCGTCCTCGGCAGAGGGAGGCCTGCCGGACGCCGGTGATCGCGCGCTCGCGGGGCTTGAACCCTACGCGGCGGGAGGTCGTAGCGTTCCGAGCGTGATCGGGACGGACGACGCCGGGCGGCGATGGTCGATCGGCGAGCTGGCACGGGCGACCGGGATGACGGTGCGCGCGCTCTACCACTACGACGAGATCGGGCTGCTGCGCGCGAGCGAGCGTACGCCCGCCGGGCACCGCCGCTACACCGAGCGGGACCTGCGGCGGCTGTACCGCGTCCGCACCCTGCGGACCCTCGGCCTGTCGCTGGAGGAGATCGCGGGCGTTCTCGACGGCGCGGCGGACGACCCCGAGTCGATGCGCCATCTGCTGACGGCGCAGTTGCGCAGGCTCGACGAGCATGCCGAGCTGATCGGGATGCTGCGCCGGCGGGTCCGCGGCCTGCTCCGGCAGGCCGGCGACTCGTCCGGCCCCGATCCGGACCGGTTGATGACCGCATTGGAGTTGATGTCGGTGTTCGAGACCTACTTGACCGAAGAGCAGCGCGAGCGGCTGGCCGAGCGCAGGGCCGCCCTGGGCGGCGAGGGCGTCGAAGCGGCCAAGCACGAATGGAAGGGGCTCGTAGAGGAGGGCCTGCGGCTCGTGGAGACCGGCGTTCCCGCGGAGGACGAGCGCGCCCGCGACCTCGTACGCCGCTGGGACGCCCTCGCGGGCCGGTTCCACCCCGCCGGACCGGAGGGCGAGCGGACGAGGGCGGCGGCCCAGAGGATGTGGCAGGACAACAGCGCGGAGATCGGCCGGAGCCTGCCCTGGCCGGCCGAACGGATCGCCGGCCTGGTGGCCTACCTGGCGCAGGCCCGCCACACCGGCTGAGCCCGCCCCGCCACGGTGGTCAGGGGGCCGGGGCGCCGAGGCGGAGCTGAGCCGGTGAACGTTTCACCCGTTCCGCCGCGTCTTCCGAGCGCCGGGCCGAGCGGGGGACGGCGGACGTTGACCGGCAGGAAGGACCGGCCTACCGTCCGGATCGCCCGTTCGCGCACCTGTCGTCAGCCGGAGGTTCCGTGTTCCGCACCGCCGCCGCGCGCCTCGTCCCCCTGGCCGCCGCCGTCCTCGTGGCGGCCACCGCGCTCCCCGCCTCGGCCGAGGTCGCCGACCCCGCTCCCATCGGCCCCCACGAGTACTTCTACGGTTTCGTCAACGGCCAGACCAGCCACACGGTCATCAAGATGGCGTGCTATGGGCCGGTATTCCCTGGACAGACCGGGCATCCGTTACCCGGGCAGACGGTGGAGGTGCGGCCCGCCGGGATCGCGTCGTCGCTCGCGGGCCTCGGCTACACCGGCAGCGGCGGCACCTCGATCGCGGTGAACCTGGGCGACCCGTCGACCGTCACAAGGGCGCTCGTGCTGCGCTACTACGGGGTCAAGGCCGACATCCCGGCCACCGCGACACTGCCGTGCTACGGCTCCGGGAAGGTGACGTTCACCCCCGTGGACGACAGCTGGACCGCCCGCCCGGCGACCGTGGTGGTCGACTACGTCGGCCAGCCCTGACCGCATCGCGTCGCCGCCAGTGCCGGGACCGCGGGCACCCGCGTATGAGCGCCCGCGGTCACCGGCGTGACACGCCCGCCGGTCGCTACTTCGCCGGCTTGAAGGTGGAGGCGATGGTCTCGAAGAGCTCTTTCTTCTTCTTCCAGTCCTTGTCCTGGGTCTTGTAGAGCAGCGCGTAGCCGTTGTGCTTGTCGGTGACGAAGCCACGGTCGATCACCCGGGACCGATAGCGGCTGTCGCCGAAGGTGAACTCCCAGTCGGCCGCGGTCTTCCAGAACCCCTTGACCTCGCGGATCTCGACGAGCTTGTAGCCGGGGAAGTTCCGGCTCATGCCCGGCACGTCGCGCCGCCAGACCTTCAGCGCGTCCGACTCGGGACTCGTGGTGTGGTGGACCTCCAGATAGGTGTGCGAGTCGCCGCGGAAGCGGACCTCGCCGTTGCCCCTGCCGTCGACATGCCATCCCTTCGGCAGCGCGATGGAGAACCCGCTGGAGTGCTTGTACTTGTGCCACCCGTCGGGGACACCGGCGGGCTCGGAGGTCTTGGGGCTGGGGGAGGGCTCGGGGGACTTCGTCTCCTCTTCCGACGCGGACGGCTCGGGGGAGTTCGGCGCGGCCGATGAGGGCTCCGCAGCGGAGGGCGTGTCGCCGCCCCCGACCGCCGCGGCCGCGTTCGGCCCGGCGGCGGGGTCGCTTCCCGAGTCGCCTTCACCCGCCCGCAGGCCGAGGTACCCCGCCACACCGGCGATGACCAGCAGCGCGGGAACGAGGATCAACGCGACCTTCAGCAGGCTGTTCGACGACCGCGGCACGACCAGGCTGGTCGGCGACCCCTGCCAGGCCGCCCCGTCCTGCGGGGGAATCGTCGGGGACGCCTGCCGCAGCCCGGCGATCGGGCTCCCGGCGATGCCGCCCGAGGACTCCTGCGTACGGTCCGCCGTGGCGGCGGGCCGCTCGTCGCCCGCACCCGGCGTGGGCCGGTCGTTCGCGTAGGGCCGGGACGTACGGCTGCCGCCACCGGAACCCCCGAAGCCGCCGGAGCTCCCGGAGCCGGTGGAACCGGAGGAGGCGAACGAACCGGACGAACCAGATGAGGCGGACGACGCGGACGACGCGGACGAGGCCGAACCCGCCGCGGCCTTCGACGCGGCGCTCCCCCCTGTGGTGCTTCCCCCTGTGGTGCTCCCGCCTGTGGTGCTCCCGCCCGTGGCGCCCTTCGGTGTCGCGCTCGACCCGGAGGCCGTGGTGGCGGGGCGCTCACCGGAGGAGGCGCCGGAATCCTTCGCCTTCCCGGCGGCGGACGAGCCCTCCTGCCCATTACGGCCCTTCCCACCGGAGGCCACGGAGGCCACGGAGCCCGCGGAGGCGGCGGGGGCGATCCTGGTGGTGCCGTCGCCGGCGTCCGCGTCCGCCGCCCGGCCGTCCTCCTTCCCGGGCCTCCCCTTGGCGGAAGTGCCGGTCGAAGGCGTCGTACGGGCGGGCGGGGCGGCCTGCGCGCCGGTCTCCGGCATGGCCGCCGGAGTCTTCCCGGGCCGCTCCTGGGCCGGGCCGTCCGCCTGTCCGGGTGCCGCGTCGTCGCGGATGACCGGGAGGGGCGAGGTGATCTCGCCGGGGCCCGCGGCATCGCGCAGGGCGCCGCCGCGCCCGGCCGCTCCTCCCTCACCGGCGGCGGGGGTGCGCTCCGCCGCCTCGTCCCTTCGGGAGGAGGAGGCCTCCGGCGAAGACGCGGGCGAGGGGGACACGGGCGGGTACGGCGCCGCACCCCGGGACGCCTTGCCCTGCCGGGAGGCGGGCGTTTCGGGCTTCGCGGCCTCCGGCTTCGCGGCCTGCGGGGAGGCGGGCTCGGCGGCGGGCCGGGACGGCGGCGGGGCCAGCTCCCGCGCCGCCCGCTTGAGCAGCCGGATGAGCTCGTCATAGCCGGGCCGGTCGGCGGGCTCCTTGGCCAGCATCCTTTGGAGGACGGAACCCAGCGCGCCCGCGCGCCGCGGCGGGGCCGGGTCGTCGTTCAGCACGGCGTGCATGGTGGCCATCGCCATGCCCCGGTCGTGCGGGGGCTTGCCCTCCACCGCCGTGTAGAGCGTGGCGCCGAGCGACCACAGGTCCGATTCGCGCTGGGCGGCCTCGCCGCGGAGCCGTTCGGGGGCGATGAAGGCGGGGGTGCCGACGAGGCCGGTGCGGGTCATGGTGGAGTCGGCTTCGAGCCTGGCGATGCCGAAGTCGGTCAGGACCACCCGGCCGTCATCGGTGAGCAGCACGTTCTCCGGCTTGACGTCGCGGTGCAGCACGCCCTGGCGGTGGGCGGCGCGCAGCGCGTCGAGGATCTGCAGGCCGATCTCGACGGTGCGCTCGGCGGACAGCGGGCCGTCCTCCCTGATCACCTGCCCCAGCGAGCGGGACGGCACGAGCTGCATGATGATCCAGGGGCGGTCGTCCTCCTCGATCACGTCGTGGACGACCACCACGTTGGGGTGGGTGAGGCGGCCCGCGGCCCGGGCCTCGCGCATGGTCCGGCGATTGAGGTCGCTGAGCTCGTCGCCCATGGCGCTGTCGTAGCGGACCTCCTTGACCGCGACCGCGCGGTCCAGCAACTGGTCGTGGGCGCGCCATACCACGCCCATGCCACCCCGGCCGATCGGCTCCACCAACTGGTACCGGCCTCCGACGAGCCGGCCTTCCGCACGCGACACTCGAACCCCTTCCTGGACCCATGAATCGTCCCACGGATGGCAAAGGGATCAACCGCGTACATGACAGGCGATCCCGGAATCCGAGACAAATCGGTTCGAGTCGTGGCCCGCCGCTGCTAAGGTCCTTGTTATGGGTAGGTACAGCTCGTTTACGAGGCCGGCTCCGGAGAGCCGGTCGCGTGACGTGAGCTAGCGACCATCCGGAGCCGGCTTGAGGCAGGGACGCCAGCGTCTCTGCCTTTTTGGTTTTCGGACGTTCGTTTTCTCGGCCAGTCCCGATCTCAGCGAGCCCTCGTGGCGGACCGCCGGTTCCGCGGGGGCGCTCATGGAGGAGCCCACATGACGAAGGCAGCCCAACTCGACCGCGATGCCGTACGGATCGGCGACCTCGTGATCGGCGACGGGCGCCCCGTTGTGGTCATCGGGGGCCGGGACGCCCGCTGGGTGCGCCTGCGCGGCGACGGCACGATCCCCGGCACTCCAGGCGCTCCCGGCGCTCCCGCCGGCACTTCCGCGGACGGCGCGGGGCCCGAGCACGGGGACGCTTCCGGGGAGGGTTCCTCGCGAGACAGGGCGGTCGCCGAGGCCGGCCCACTGCTGATGGAGCCCGCCACGGTCGCCGACCTGTCCATCGTGGCCCGGCACGCCGACGGCGTGGTGGTCGGGGCGGCCTGGGCGGCCGACCCCGATCTCGTCCGCGCCGCGGCCCGGCTCGGGCTCCCTGTCGTCCTCCAGCGGGGAGCCGGCCGGAACGGGCGGGCGGCGACGCTGGAGGAGTGGCTGGCCGCGGCGGACGACTGCGCCGCCGAGGGCAACGAGGCGGTCGTGCTATGCGAGAGCGGCGGTCACGCGGAGGACGCCGCGCCCGATCTCGGGCTCATGCGCGCCGCTCGGGAGCGGGCCGGCCGTCCCGTGCTCGCCGGGCTGGGCGCCGACGGCGGGCTCGCGAACGCGGCGGTGGCGGCGGGCGCGGACGGCCTGCTGGTCGCCCCGGGCGCGCCCGCGCCGGCCCTCGCGGCGGCGCACGAGGCGGCGACGGTCATGGCGGCGCTCGTGCGGCGCGACGACCCCGAGACCCTCGGCGCGGCCCGGGCCGCGATCGACCGGGTGGACGCGGCCCTCGCCACGCTGCTCGAACGCCGGGCCGCGCTGGCCGGGCGCATCCAGCGGCTCAAGCCCGTCGGCGGGTTCCGGGGGCGCGACATGGAGCGTGAGCGGCGCCTCGTGGAGGCCATGGCCCGCCGCGCCCCCAGCCTCGGCGCGGGTCGGCTCGCCCCCATCATGAACGCCGTGATCGAGGCCGGGCTGCGCCTGTCGGAGGAGACGCGCGACGGCGAGGAACGGAGATAAACTCTGTTTCACCTGAGTCCCACTGGTTGGCGATCACGGCGTAGGCTCTGGTCCGCGGTCCGGTGACGATGGGGGTCTCATGGGTGATTCGTTTGTTCATCTGCACGTCCACACCGAGTATTCGATGCTCGACGGAGCGGCGCGGCTGAAGCAGATGTTCAAACTCGTGGGCGAGCTGGAGATGCCCGCGATCGCGATCACCGACCATGGCAACATGCACGGCGCCTACGACTTCTACAAGCAGGCGACCGGCGCCGGGGTGAAGCCCATCCTCGGCATCGAGGCGTACGTCGCGCCCGAGTCGCGCATGCACAAGAAGCCGGTGCTGTGGGGCGAGCCGCACCAGAAGAGCGACGACGTCTCGGCGGGTGGCTACTACACCCACATGACCATCTGGGCGCGGAACAAGACCGGCCTGAAGAACCTGATGAAGCTCAGCTCGCGTGCCTACACCGAGGGCTTCGTCCGCAAGTGGGCCCGGATGGACGCCGACATCCTCGCCGAGCACGCCGACGGCCTGATGGCCACGACCGGCTGCCCGTCCGGGGAGGTGCAGACCCGGCTGCGGCTCGGCCAGTACGACGAGGCGCTCAAGGCCGCCGCGAAATACCAGGAGATCTTCGGCAAGGAGAACTACTTCCTGGAGATCATGGACCACGGGCTCGACATCGAGCGCCGGGTCCGCGACGGCCTGATCCGGATCAGCCGCGAGCTGGACATCCCGCCGGTGGTCACCAACGACTCCCACTACACGTACGAGTCGGACGCCGCCGGTCACGACGCCCTCCTGTGCATCCAGACGGGCAAGCAGCTCAGCGACCCCGACCGGTTCCGGTTCGACGGCAGCGGCTACTACATCAAGACGGCCGACGAGATGCGGGCGGTCGACTCCTCCGACATCTGGCAGGAGGGCTGCCGCAACACGCTGCTGGTGGCCGAGAAGGTCGACCCCGAGGGCTTCTTCCCCTACCACAACCTCATGCCGACCTACCCGATCCCCGAGGGGATGACGGAGGAGGAGTACTTCCGGCAGCAGGTCTGGGAGGGCATGAAGCGCCGCTTCCCCGGCGGCGTCGACGAGGAGCACCGCGCCTGGGTCGAGAACGAGCTGTCGGTCATCATCCAGATGGGCTTCCCGAGCTACTTCCTCGTGGTCGCCGACTTCATCATGTGGGCCAAGAACAACGGCATCCGGGTCGGTCCCGGCCGTGGTTCGGCCGCCGGTTCGCTGGTCGCGTACTCGCTGGGCATCACCGACCTCGACCCGATCCCGCACGGCCTGATCTTCGAGCGGTTCCTCAACCCCGAGCGCGTCTCGATGCCCGACATCGACATCGACTTCGACGAGCGCCGGCGCGCCGACGTGATCCGCTACGTCACCGAGAAGTGGGGCGCCGACAAGGTCGCCATGATCGCCACGTTCGGCACCATCAAGGCGAAGGCGGCCGTGAAGGACGCCGGCCGCGTCCTCGGTTACCCGTACGCGCTGGGCGACCGCATCTCCAAGGCGTTCCCCCCGGCGGTGATGGGCAAGGACATCCCGCTGTCGGGCATCTTCGACTCCGACCACCCGCGCTACAACGAGGCGGGCGAGCTGCGCAAGCTGTACGAGGAGGACGTCGACGTCAAGGCGACGATCGACCTCGGGCGCGGCCTGGAGGGCCTGATCCGGCAGACCGGCGTGCACGCCGCGGGCGTCATCATGTCGGCCGAGCCGCTGACCGACCACATCCCGATCATGCGCCGCGACTCCGACGGCGCGATCATCACGCAGTTCGACTACCCGACCTGCGAGACGCTCGGCCTGCTGAAGATGGACTTCCTGGGCCTGCGCAACCTCACGATCATCGACGACTGCCTCAAGATGATCGAGACGAACACCGGGAACAGGATCGAGCTGCTGGAGCTCCCGCTCGACGACACCAAGACGTACGAGCTGCTGGCCAAGGGCGACACGCTCGGCATCTTCCAGCTGGACGGCGGCGGCATGCGCACGCTGCTGCGGCTGATGAAGCCCGACAACTTCGAGGACATCTCCGCGGCCCTCGCGCTCTACCGGCCCGGCCCGATGGGCGCCAACTCGCACACCAACTACGCGCTGCGCAAGAACGGCCAGCAGGAGATCACCCCGATCCACCCCGAGCTGGAGGAGCCGCTCAAGGACATCCTCAGCACGACCTACGGCCTGATCGTCTATCAGGAGCAGGTCATGGCCATCGCCCAGAAGGTGGCCAACTACACGCTCGGCGGCGCCGACCTGCTCCGCCGCGCGATGGGCAAGAAGAAGAAGGCCGAGCTGGACAAGCAGTTCGAGTTCTTCGAGAAGGGCATGAAGGAGAACGGGTTCTCCGCCGCGGCCATCAAGGCCCTGTGGGACATCCTCCTGCCGTTCTCCGACTACGCCTTCAACAAGGCCCACACCGCCGGATACGGCCTGGTGTCCTACTGGACCGCCTATCTCAAGGCCAACTACCCGGCCGAATACATGGCGGCCCTGCTCACCAGCGTCAAGGACGACAAGGACAAGTCGGCCCTCTATCTCAACGAGTGCCGCCGCATGGGCATCAAGGTGCTCCCGCCGGACGTCAACGACTCCGACTTCGACTTCACCCCGCGCGGCACCGACATCCGGTTCGGCCTGTCGGCCATCCGCAACGTCGGCGCGAACGTCGTCGACGGGATCATCGCGGCGCGCAAGGAGAAGGGCAGGTTCACCGACTTCAAGGACTTCCTGCGCAAGGTCCCCGCGATCGTCTGCAACAAGCGCGTCATCGAGTCGCTGATCAAGTCGGGCGCGTTCGACTCGTTCGGGCACGTGCGCAAGGGCCTGCTGATGGTGCACGAACAGGCCGTCGACGCGATCATCGACATCAAGAAGAACGAGGCGATCGGCCAGGACTCGCTGTTCGGCGCGATCGACGGCGCCGAAGACCAGACCTTCGACGTGCAGATCCCGCCGGGGGAGTGGGACAAGACGACGCTGCTGCAGTTCGAGCGCGAGATGCTCGGCCTGTACGTCTCCGACCACCCGCTGTTCGGCGTCGAGCACATCCTGTCGGCGGGCGCCGACTGCTCGATCGCGGCCCTCCAGGACGACAGCCGTCCCGACGGGCAGGTCGTCACGGTCGGCGGCATCCTGTCGGGCCTGCAGCGCAAGGTGACCAAGAAGGGCGACACCTGGGTCCTCACCATGCTGGAGGACCTGGAGGGCTCGATCGAGGTCATGATCTTCCCGTCGGCCTACCAGCTCTGCGCGACCGTGCTCGCCGAGGACGCGATCGTCTTCGTCAAGGGCAGGATCGACAAGCGGGAGGACGTCGCGAAGATCATCGCGATGGAGGTGACCGCGCCGGACCTCAGTGCCGAGAACGGCGGGCCGCTGGTGGTCAGCATGCCGATCAACCGCTGCACGCCGCCCGTCGTCGGCCGGCTCAAGGAGGTGCTGACCACCCACCCCGGCACCACGGAGGTCCACCTCCAGGTGCACAACGGGCCGCGCACGACGGTCATGCGGCTGGACGACCGGCTCCGGGTGACCCCCTCGCCCGCCCTGATGGGCGACCTCAAGCAGCTGCTCGGCCCGGCCTGCCTGGCCGGTTGACCGGGCGCCCGGCCGGGGCCGGGAACGAGTCTCAGGGGGTGAGCACGTCCCCCTGGCGGGCCACCTCCACCTCCTTGGCCAGCACGTCCAGCGCGTCGTCCGTACGGGCCGGGGCGTGGTGGGTGAGCACGAGGCGGCGGGCGCCGCAGCGGGCGGCGAAGGCGACGGCGTCGGCGACCGTGGAGTGGCCGTAGGCGTCGGCCGTCGCCTGCTCCCCGGGCAGGAACTGGCCGTCGTGCAGCAGCAGGTCGACGTCCGCCGCCAGCTCGGCGGCGGCCGCGTATCCCGCCTGCGGCGCGTGGTCGGGCAGGTACGCGATGGCGACTCCGTCGCCCTCCACCCGGATGCCGTGGGTGATACCGCCCTTGTGGGTGATCTCGGCCACGGTGACGGCGTACCCCTCGATCACGCCGCAGGCGGAGGGGAGGAACCGCCAGGCGCCCGCGAGGCCGCCCGGGGTGATGGGGAAGTGCGGCGGGGACATGACCCGGGTCAGCGTCTCGAGCGGCCGCGGCGAGGGCAGGTAGAGGTCGACCCGCGCGCCGGGGTGGTCGAGCGGCGGGCAGAACGGCAGCCCCTGCACGTGGTCCCAGTGAAGGTGGGTGACCAGGACGGAGCCGCGGAACGGCGCCCCGTCCAGCAGGGCCCCCAGCCCGCGCAGGCCGGTTCCCGCGTCCAGCACCAGGGCCGGGACGGCGGAGTCGTCGGGCAGCACGGCCACGCAGCTCGTGTGACCGCCATACCGCACGAACTCGGGGCCCGGCGCCGGGGTCGAGCCGCGGACGCCGAGCATCGCGAGCCTCACGTGAGCTGTTCCTCTCGCCGGTGCCCCTCGGCCAGCGCGGCCAGTGCCTTCCTGTCCACCGCGTCCGCGGCCGCCTCGGCCACCCTGACCGGGGTCAGCGCCGTCAGCGTCGCCGTGCGCAGGCCGCCTTCGAGCACCGCGCGCTCACCGAGGATCGCGCCGGGGCCGAGCTCGGGCAGTGGCGTGCCGTCCACGTCCACTCCGAGCACGCCGTCGAGAAGCAGGAACAGGGAGGAACCCGGCTCGCCCTGCCGCACGAGCCGCGTGCCGGCGGGCAGCGAGCGGATGACCGGCTTGCGGGCGCCCCGCATGATCAGCAGGGAAAGCCGGCGCTCCAGCGCCGTCTCGGCCGCGGTGACCAGCACGGGGGAGTCCTCGTCGCCCCACGGCGTGCGGTCCGGCCCCGCCTGGGCCGCCCACGCCGTGATGTCGGTGAGACCGGCCTTGAGCGTCAGCCGGTCGTCGGGCCCGTAGACCCAGTGGCGGGGGAACGGGCTGGCGCCCTCCAGCGTCCCCTCGGTCCGTCCGTCGGCGTGCAGGGTCACCGCGAGCGTGGTCCACACGAGCGGCGACTGCATCCGCAGGTACGGCGGTCGCGAGACGCGCCGGGGGAACGGCAGCGCGGTGCGTCCGCCCGCGGTCTGCCTGAAGGTGATCCACCCGTCGCCGGTCCGCGGCTCGGGCCGCAGGTCGGGCAGGCCGTACGCGGCGAACCGCACGCCCAGCGGGCCCAGGCGGACGGTCGTGGCGCCCATGACGAGGCCGCCGTCCGCGCCGTGCGCGACCACCCGGTCGCCGTCGAACTCGGCCCAGACGCGCAGCCGGTTGGCGAACCGGAACGCGTCGCGGTCACGCAGGCCGGCGACGTCGGTGATCACGTCGGGCGGTGGATCGTCGTAATGTGTGAACCCCATCGTGAACGCGGGCTTGGTGTAGCCCTTGACCGCCTCGGACGGGATCCAGGAGATAGAAGTGATCTTCGATTCGACTCGCATGCTCCGACCGTAGGAACCATGCGGGCCGGCTTCGAGGGCGTCAGCCTGCGAACGCGTGGGGGTGCCAGCACCCCCGGACTCTCGTCCTGGCACCCTTCCCGCCCGGCCCCGCCGGATATGTAATTTCGCTCGTGGAACGCATCACCGTGGTGCTCGCGGACGACAACCTGATCGTCCGCGAGGGTGTGCGCGCGCTGCTGGGCCGCGACGCCGCACTGGAGATCGTGGGGCTGGCCGCCGACTACGCCGAAGTCGTGGCCGCCGCGGTCCGGCTGCGCCCGCAGGTCGTCGTCACCGACATCCGGATGCCGCCGACCTACCAGGACGAGGGGATCGAGGCGGCGCGCGAGGTGCGCAAGCTCTTACCCGGCACCGGCGTCGTCGTGCTGAGCCAGTACGACGACCCGGACTACGCGATCCGGCTGCTCGACGAGGGCGCGGCCGGGTACGCCTACCTTCTCAAGGACCGGGTCGCCGACGCCGGCCTGCTCGGCAGGGCCATCCGGGAGGTCGCCGCCGGCGGCTCGCTCATCGACCCGGCGATCGTGCGCGAGCTGGTGACGCCTGCCCACGACGATGGACGGCTCTCGCCCGCGGAGGAGGACCTGCTCCACCAGGTCGCCCAGGGCCGTACGGTGAAGGCGATCGCCGCGTCGCGGGGCGAGCCGCCCGAGGCGGTCAACGCCGAGATCGAGCGTCTCTTCCTCGTCCTCGCCAGGGGCGCGAGCGCGGGACTGCAGGGGGCGCTGCGCCGGCTGCGGATGCTGCACACCGCGATCCTGCGCCGAGACGAGCAGGGCGAGACGCTGTCGCGGCTGCTCCCCGGCGGCCTCGCCGACAAGCTGCTGCGCGACCGCGACGCCGCAGGCCGCACGGAACGGCTCGTCGTGACCGTGCTCATGTCAGACGTGCGCGGCTATTCGGCCATCGCGGAGGCCACCGACCCCGCGGTGCTCGCGAGCCAGCTCAACGCCCACCGGCGGGCCATGAACGCGGCGATCCTCAGCGCGGGCGGCACGGTCATGCAGTATGTGGGCGACGCCGTGATGGCCGTCTTCGGCGCCCCCGACCCCACGCCCGACCACGCCGCGAGAGCCGTACACGCGGCCTGTGAGATGCACGTCCGGCAGCGCGGGCTCGACGCCGAGTGGGCCGGGCAGGGGCTCGTCCCCTTCGGACTCGGCATCGGCATTTCCACGGGGGAGGTAGCGGCGGCCCTCCTCGGAAGCGATGAACGGGTCGAGTACACCCTCGTGGGAGACACGGTGAACCTCGCCCAGCGCATGCAGGACCTGGCCCGCCCCGCCGGCACGGTCGCGGCGGAGACGACCGTGCGCGCGGCCGGCGAGCACTGGCCCTGGAAACCCCTCGGCCCCCGGCTCGTCAAGGGCCGCTCCACCCCCGTCAACGCCTATCACCTAGAGGTGAACTGATATGTCCGCCCCCCAGCCCGCCGCCGCGATCGACGGCGTCACCACGGAACCCGCGGCGGTGCGGGTCCGCGGCGCCCGGCGCACGTTCACCGCCGACCTCGCCCCGGTGCGCGCGCTGCGCGGGGTCGACCTCGACGTACGCCAGGGAGAGTTCGTCGCGGTCACCGGCCCCTCCGGCTGCGGCAAGTCGACACTGCTCAACGTCATCGCGGGCCTCGACGCGGTCGACGAGGGGACGATCGAGGTCGCGGGCGAGCGGGTGGACGGCAGGGACGAGGACTGGCTGGCCCGCTTCCGGCGCGGCCACATCGGATTCGTGTTCCAGTTCTTCAACCTGCTCGACGGCGTGTCCGCGCTGGACAACCTGATCATGCCGGGCGTCCTCGCCGGCATGAAGCGGCGGGCCGCCGAGTCGCGGGCCCGCGACGTGCTCGACCTGCTCGGGCTGAGCGACCGCGCGGAGCAGGTGCCCGCGGTGCTGTCCGGCGGACAGCGCCAGCGCCTGGCGATCGCCCGCGCGCTCGTGAACGAGCCGACGCTGCTGCTCGCCGACGAGCCGACCGGCGCGCTCGACAGCGAGGGCGGGCTGGAGATCCTCGAACTGTTCCGCAGGCTCCACGGCACCGGCCAGACGATCATCATGGTGACGCACTCGCCGGAAGTGGCCGCGGGTGCGGGCCGCACCGTGCGGATGCGCGACGGCCGGGTGGAGACGCCGTGAGCCTTGTCAGCGTCTGGCTCCGGCTGGAGGCGCGCCGGCGGGCGCGGTCGCTGGCCGTGCTCGCGCTGCTCGTGGCGGTGGCGACCACCACGGTGCTGGCGGCCCTCGCCGGCGCGCGGCGCGGAGACAGCGCGATGGCCCGACTGAACGCCGTCACCCTGCCGGCCGACGCCGTCGTCCTGCCCAACCAGCCGGGATTCGACTGGGACGCGGTGCGCGCACTGCCCGGCGTGGCGGCGGTGTCGGGCTTCGCCGTGGCGCCCTTCTTCGTCGAGGAGCTGCCCGGCTACTTCGGCTACCTGCCCCCGGTGGACCGTGAGGCGTTCCGGACCGTCGAGCGGCCCGTGGTGCTGGAGGGACGGCTCGCCGACCCCGCCCGCCCGGACGAGGTCATGGTCACCGGCTACTTCCCCGGCGCGTACGGACTGGGCGTCGGCGACACCCTCACCCTGCGCCTGCTGTCCGAGCGGCAGGCCGGCGACTTCATTTTCAGCGGCGAGCCGGGCGGTCCCCGCGTGCGGGCGCGCATCGTCGGCGTCATCCGCTCCCCGTGGTATTCCGACAAGCTCGCCGACAAGGGCGCCTGGTTCTCCGTCTTCCCCTCGCCCGCCCTCTTCGCCGCGCATCCGAAGAACTTCCTCGGCCCCTCCTCGTCGGGATTCGTCAACGCCCTGGTCCGGCTCGACCAAGGGGAGCGCGGGCTGCCCGCCTTCCGCGCCGGGCTGGCGAAGATCACCGGGCGTACGGACATCGAGATCTGGAACGCCGCCGACGTCGCCCGGCACCGTCAGCAGGTCAACGCCTACGAGAGCCTGTGTCTCGTCTTCTTCGCCCTGGCGGCCCTGGCCGCAGCGATCGTCCTCGTCGGCCAGTCCGTGGCCCGCTACGTCGCGGCCGGCGTCGGAGAGCTGCAGGTCCTGCGGGCGTCGGGGCTGACGACACGGCAGTGCCTGTCCGCCGTCTGCGCCGGGCCGTTCCTCGCCTCGGTCGCCGGCTCGACGCTGGGGACCGCGGGCGCGGCGGCGGCCTCCATGTGGACGCCGATCGGCGCGGCCTCCCTGGTCGAGCCCGCCCCCGGTTTCAGCGCCGACCCGCTCGTGCTCGGCTGCGGCTGGGCCGCCGCCCCGCTGCTGGTCCTGGCCGGGGCGCTCGCCGCGGCCTGGCTCGCCGTCGTGTCGGCCCGGTCCGAGGCGGCACCGGTCCGCTCCGTGGTGGCGCGGGCGGCGGACCGCCTCGGGCTGCCCGTGCCCCTGGTGGCCGGCGCCCGGTTCGCCCTGGAACGCGGTCAGGGCGCCAGTTCGGTTCCGGTGCGTCCCGCGCTGGTGGCGGCGGTCGCGGGTGTGCTCGGCGTGCTCGCCTCCTTCACGTTCGCCGCGGGGGTCGCCGACGCGGCGGGCAATCCCACCAGGTTCGGGCAGACCTTCCAGCTCACCGCCTACCTCGGCGAGAGCGGGGAGGACTGGGCCGCGGCGGAGCAGGTCATGACGGCCGCCGCCCGGGACCCCGACGTCGCGGGGGTGAACGACGCCCGGGTGGCGGTCGCGGAGGCGGGCGGCGTCTCCGTCACGGTCTACCGGCACCAGTCGTTCGCCGGATCCGCGGACGTCGTGCTCCTGTCGGGGCGGATGCCCGAAGGCCCCGGCGAGGTCGTCCTGGCCCCCACGACCGCGCGGTCCCTGCGCGCCGAGGTCGGCTCGTCCGTACGGCTCGCGGGCACGACCGGGCCGCGGGAGATGACGGTGCGGGGAATCGGCTTCGTCCCGCAGGGGTCGCACAACGACTACGACGCGGGCGCGTGGGCCACCGCGGACGGATTCGAGGCGATGTTCGGCGCGGCCTTCAAGTATCACCTGGCGCTCGTCGCCCTGCGCCCGGGCGCGGATCCGCAGGCCGTCCTCGACCGGCTCACGAAGGACATGGCCGGGATCGGGGGCGGCGACCGGATCTCGGTCGAGGCGATGCAACCGCCCGAGCAGCTCGCCGAGGTGCAGGACGTGCAGATCCTTCCGCTTTTCCTCGGCGGCTTCCTGGCGCTGCTCGCGGTGGGAGCGGTGGGCCACGCGCTCGCCACCGCCGTACGGCGGCGCAGGCACGAGGTCGCCGTCATGCGGGCCCTCGGCATGACCCGGGCGCAGTCACGGCTCGTCGTGTTCACCCAGGCGTCGCTGCTGGCGGTGGCCGGGCTGGCGTTCGGCGTGCCGCTCGGCGTCGCGCTGGGCCGCACGCTCTGGCGTGTCGTCGCGGAGCGCACCCCGCTGTTCTACGAGCCGCCGGTCGCCCTCTGGGCGCTGCTGGCGATCGGGCCGGCGGCGGTCCTGATCGCCAACCTCCTCGCGTTGTGGCCGGGGTGGCACGCCGCCCGGCTCCGCATCGGCCACATCCTCCGGACGGAGTGAGCGACGATGACCATGACGGCCACCTGGTTGCGGCTGGAGCTACGCCGCCGCTGGCGGCCACTGGCGGTGCTGACCCTGCTCGTGGCCTTCGCCTCGGCCACCGTCCTGGCCTCGGTGGCGGGCGCACGGCGCGGCGGCACGGCGCTGGACCGGCTGCAGCGAGAGACGCTGCCCGCCACGATCGCGGTGCTGCCCAACCAGCCGGGCTTCGACTGGGCACCGGTGCGGGCGCTCCCCGAGGTCGAGGCGCTGACGACGTTCGCGGTGACGGTCGGCTTCGGAGTGGACGGCATCCCCGCGTCCGACGACATCTCCAGCTTCCCGCCCGCCGACACCGGCTTCCTGCACACCGTCGAGCGGCCCGTCGTCCTCGACGGACGGCTGCCCGATCCGGGGCGGGCCGACGAGGCCGTGATCACTCCGGGGTTCGCCGAGTCCTACCACCGCCGCACGGGCGATCGGCTGGTCATGCGGCTGATGTCCCCTGATCAGGCATCGGACCCGGACTACGACCCGGCGAACGGCGAGCCGCCACGGGGACCGTCGCTCCCGGTCACGATCGTCGGCATGGTCCGCGCGCCGTGGTTCGCCGACCGCGTCGGGGAGAACGGCGCCCTCCTCCCGTCGTACGGACTGTTCGCGAAATATCGGGAGAACCTGATCGGGGAGGACGGCTTCGTCAACGCCATCGTCCGGCTGAAGCACGGCGTGCGGGACATCCCCGCGTTCCGGGAGGGCCTCGCGAGGGTCTCCCACCGCAACGACATCGACGTGTGGAACAACGAGACGAAGTTCGCCGAGCCTATCCGCCGGATGGCCGGCTTCGAGGCCGCCTGCCTGCTCGCCTTCGGGCTCGCCGCGCTGGCCGCGGCGATCGTGCTGATCGGGCAGTCGGTGGTGCGCTACACGGCGGCGACGGTCGCCGACCTGCAGGTGCTGCGGGCCGTCGGCCTGACGCCGCGCCAGACGGTGCGGGCGGCCGCGGCCGGTCCGTTCCTCGCGGCGCTCGCCGGCACGGCCGCGGGGGTCGTCGCCGCGGCGGTGGCGTCCACCTGGATGCCGATCGGATCGGCGGCGCTGGTCGAGCCCGCTCCCGGCTTCGACCTGGACTGGCCGGTCCTGGCCGGCGGGTCGATCCTCATCCCCGCGCTCGTCCTCGCCGGAGCCGGGGGCGCGGCGGCCGTCACCCTGGCCGTCGCCCGGCACGACCCGGCGGGACGCCGGTCCCTGGTGGCCCTCGCGGCGGCCCGCGCCGGTCTTCCCGTGCCGCTCGTCGTCGGTGCGCGGTTCGCCCTGGAGCCGGGCAGGGGCGCCGCAGCGGTCCCGGTCAGGCCGGCGTTGGTCGGCGCGGTCTCCGGAGTGCTCGGCGTGCTGGCCGCCTTCACCTTCTCCGCCGGGGTGCAGGACGCCTCCGCTCATCCGGAGCGGTTCGGGCTGACCTACCAGCTGTCGGCGTTCTTCGGCATGAACGGGACGGACTTCGGGCCGGCCGGCGAGGTGCTGCGCACCCTGGCGCGGGAGCCGGACATCCAGGGGATCAACGACAGCCGGATCGCCGTCGCGGAGTCCGGAGACGTCTCCGTCACGATGGGCACGTACGCCCCGGTGGGCCGGCCGCTGCCGGTGGCGCTCCTCGCCGGCCGGATGCCGCGGACGGCGGGCGAGGTCACGCTCGCGCCCAAGAGCGCCGACCTGCTCGGAGCCGGCGTGGGCGACCGGATCGCGCTGCGGGGCGGCGCCACACCGGTGACCATGACCGTCACGGGGATCGCGTTCGTGCCCGCCAGCCCGCACAACGACTTCGGCGACGGAGGCTGGGTCACCTCCGGCGGATACGACCGGATCTTCGCCGGGGCGCAGGCCTTCAAGTTCCACGCGGCCGAGGTCGCCCTGCGTCCCGGCATCGACGTCGCCGCCGCGCGGGAGAGGCTGCGGGCCGTCGTCGCCGCGGTCGAGGGCGCCGAGAACATGGAGTTCGGAGACGCCTGGCCGCTGCCCGAGGCGATGGTCCAGATCCGCGGTGTGGAGCGGCTGCCCGCCCTCCTGGCGGTCTTCATGGCGCTCCTGGCGGTCGGCGCCGTCGGGCACGTCCTCGCGACGGCGGTCCGGCGACGGCGGCACGACGTGGCGGTGCTGCGGGCGCTCGGCATGACGCGCGGGCAGGCCCGATGGACTGTGGTCGTGCAGGCCACGCTGCTGGCATTGTTCGGGCTGTGCTTCGGGGTGCCGCTCGGGGTCGCGCTCGGGCGCACGCTGTGGAGGGTGGTGGCGGACACGATGCCGCTGATGTACGTGCCGCCCCTGGCGGTGACGGCGCTGCTCCTGGCCGGGCCGCTGACCGTCGCCGTCGCCAACCTGCTGGCCGTCCGGCCGGGGCGGCTCGCCGGCCGGCTGCGGATCGGCCACATCCTGCGGGCGGAGTAGCCCATGATCATCGCCTGTGCGCTCGTCGCCGCCGCCTGGCTCGCCGCCACGGTGGCCGCCTTCTTCGCCGGCCGCCCGGCGCTGGCCCGCGTGGCCGGTCTCGTCGCCGTGACGCACGCGGTGGCCGTCGTGGTGCCCCGGGCCGCGCCGCTGGTCGTGGCGGCCTGGCTGATCTGCGGGCTCGGCCTGCCGGACGGCCTGCTCGAATCCCCGGCCCGCCGGCTGCTCGCGGCCGGAGCGGCGACGGGCGCGCTCGTGTGGACGCCGGCGCTGCCGGTCACCACGGGGTCCGTCGTCGCCGCCGCGGCCGCCGCCTCGGCCGTGGCACTCGGGGGCGTGGCCGTCCGCTGTCCCAGGGCTCCCGCCGCGCGCCGCCGCACCCTGCAGTGGATCGCCGCGGCCACGGTGGTGACGGCCGCGATCGACGCCGTGCTGGTGGCGGTCAACGCCCTGCTCGGCACCCCGCACGATCTCCTGCCCTGGATGCTCGGCGCCATGGCGGTCATGCCCGTGGGCCTGCTGCTCGGCCAGGTGAAGGCGACCGCGCGCCTCGCGGAGCGGGCCCTGGTCGAGGCGGTGGTGATCGCGGGCCTGACCATGCTCGTGGTCGCGGTCTACCTGGTCGTGGTCATCGGGCTGGCCCGCCGTCCTGTCGCCGCCGAGCGCGACGTGCTGGTCGCCAGCGTCGCCGCCTCGCTCGCGGCGGTGCTGCTCGCCCTGCCCGTACGGTTCCGCCTGGTCTCGGTGGGGATGTCGCTGCTGGGACGGCGCGGGCAGACGCCGGAGGAGGCGCTCGCGTCGTTCGGCGCCCGGATGAGCCGCGCGGTGCCGTTCGACGAACTGCTGCTCCAGCTCGTGGAGTCGCTGCGGGCCGCGCTCGGCCAGGCCGGCGCCGAGGTGTGGGTGGGCGCGGACGGCACGCTCCACCGCCAGGTCAGCGTGCCGGAACGCCCGGCCGACGTGATCACCCTCACCGACAAGGAACGGCTCGTCATCGGGGGCACCCGCATCGGCGGCACCGCCTGGACGTCGGTCTGGCTGCCCGCGCTGCTCGACGACCGCGAGGCGCCGATCAGGGTCGCGCCCGCCGCCCACCTGGGCGACCTGCTGGGCCTGCTCGTCGTGCGGCGGCCACGCGAAGGCGTGGAGTTCTCCGAGGAGGACGACCGCGTGCTCATCCAGCTCGCCCGCCAGGTGGGGCTGGCCCTGCACAACATGCGCCTGGACACCGCGCTGCAGGCGTCGCTGGAGGAGCTGCGGCAGCGCAACGAGGAGCTGCAGGCGTCCCGGCTGCGCATCGTCACGGCCGCGGACGCCTCCCGGCGGGCGATCGAACGCGACCTGCACGACGGCGCGCAGCAGCATCTCGTCGCGCTCGCGGTCAAGCTCGGCCTCGTCCGCGAGATCATCAAGGATGATGTCGCCATGGCCGCCGAGCTGCTCGACGAACTGCGTGGCGACGTGCAGCAGGCCAACGCCGCCTTCCGCGAGCTGGCCCACGGCATCTATCCGCCCCTGCTGCGCGACCACGGGCTCGGCGAGGCCCTGCGCTCGGCCGGCCGCCGGGTGGCGCTGCCGTACCGGGTGGAGGTGAACCTGACCGAACGCTATCCGGAGCAGGTCGAGGCCGCGGTGTACTTCTGCTGCCTTGAGGCGATCCAGAACGCGGGCAAGCACGCCGGCCCGGGCGCGTCCGTGGAGGTGCGCATCCACGCCGAGGACGGCGTGCTGCACTTCAGCGTGCGCGACGACGGCGCGGGCTTCACACCGGGCGGCGTCCAGGGGCACGGGTTCGTCAACATGACCGACCGGCTCGGCGCGATCGGCGGGCGGCTGCACGTCGAGTCCGCGCCCGGGGCCGGGACGACGATCAGGGGAGAGGTGCCGGTGCATGGCTGCTGACGGCTTCGACGCCGTGGTGGTCGGGTCGGGCCCGAACGGGCTGGTGGCGGCCGTCACCATGGCCGAGGCGGGCAGGCGGGTCCTGCTGCTGGAGGCGGCGGACGCGTTCGGCGGCGGGCTGCGCACCGCGGAGGTGACACTGCCCGGGTTCCGGCACGACCTGTGCGCGACCGTGCTGCCGCTCGCGCTGGCCTCGCCCGCCTTCCGCCGGGACCGGTTCTGGCAGGACCTGGGAGTCGAGTGGGCGCATCCCGCCATACCGGCCGCGCATCCGCTGGACAAACGCCCGGCGGTGCTCGTCCACCGCTCGCTCGGCGAGACCGCGCTGGGGCTCGGCCGGGACGGCGCGGCCTGGCGGGCCACGGTCGGGATGATCACGCGCGGGGGCGACCGGCTCGTCGACACACTGCTCGCCCCTCTGTCGGTGCCGCGCGCGCCGCTGCGGGCCGCCGGGTTCGGCGCGGTGGCCGCGCTCCCCGCGACCACGCTCGCCCGCGCCCTGTTCCGTACGGCCGGGGCGCGGGCGGCGCTCGCCGGGATGGCCGCGCACTCGATGCTCGACCTGCGCGCGCCGATCACCGGCGGATATGGGCTGATGCTGGCCGGGCTCGCGCACCACGTGGGGTGGCCCCTGGTGCGCGGCGGCTCCCAGCGGCTCGCCGACGCGCTCGTCCGCCGGCTCAAGGACCTCGGCGGCGAGGCGCACACCGGACACCGGGTGCGCAGCCTCGACGAGGTGCCCGCGGCCCGGTCGATCCTCCTGGACCTCACGCCGCGCCAGGTGCTGGCCGTGGCGGGCCACCGGCTGCCCGCGGCCTACCGGGCGCGGCTGAGCCGCTACCGTTACGGCCCCGGCGTGTTCAAGCTCGACTGGGCGCTGTCGGGACCGGTGCCGTGGGCCGACCCCGCCGTGGGCGCGGCCGCGACCGTCCACCTCGGCGGCACGATGGAGGAGATCGCGCACGCGGAGGCGGAGGTGAGCCGGGGCCGCCATCCTGACCGGCCCTACGTGCTGCTCGTCCAGCCGGGCGTGGCCGACCCCACCCGGGCACCCGAGGGCGGGCACGTCCTGTGGGCCTACTGCCACGTGCCGAACGGCTCGCGGGTGGACATGACCGAGGCGGTCGAGGCGCAGATCGAGCGGTTCGCTCCCGGCTTCCGGGACCTCGTGCTGGCCCGCGCCACCATGGACACGCGGGCGCTGGAGGCGCACAACCCCAACAACGTGGGCGGGGACATCGGGGGAGGGGCGGGCGACCTGGGCCAGTTCATCGGACGGCCCGTCTACTCCCCGCACCCCTGGGCGACGCCCGTGCCCGGCCTCTACATCTGCTCCGCCGCCACCCCGCCCGGGCCCGGGGTGCACGGCATGGGCGGCCTGCAGGCGGCCCGCCTGGCGCTCAGACGGGAAGCGCGCGCAGCAGCGCGGGGGTGAGGTCGTCCTTGCGGATGTAGGCGAGCGCTCCGCACGCGCCGGCGTCGGGCGGCAGGTCGTCGGCGGCGTACGTCGACACCAGCACGACCTTCACGTCGGGCGACTCGGCCAGGATGCGGCGGGTCGCCTCGATGCCGTTGATCCCCGGCAGGTTGATGTCCATCAGGATCATGGTGGGCCGGCCGCCGGTCACCAGGTCGAGGGCGTCCTCGCCCGTCGCCGCCTCGCCCACCACCCGCCATCCCGGCAGCAGCCGGATCAACGCGCGGGCGACCGAACGGAACGGAGCCTGGTCGTCCACGATGATCACGTCGACCACTCGCATGCCTCCAGGATCCCGGAACCCGGTGCCCGCGTCCAAGGGCGTGACCACCCCGATCAGCGGGTGCTAGCACCCCCGTGCTCGGACAGGTACATCAGCACGGCCATCACCCGGCGGTTCATGTCGGGCTCGGCGCCCAGCCCGAGCTTGGCGAACAGCGCGTTGATGTGCTTTTCCACCGCCCGCTCGGTGAGGAACAACGCGGCCCCGACCGCGGCGTTGCTCTTGCCCTGCGCGATCTGGGCCAGCACGTCCCGCTCGCGCGAGGTGAGCTGGGCCAGCGGCGACGACCGCGCGTGCACGGTGTCGGCCACGAGCGCGTCCACCACCGCCGGGTCGATCACCGAGCCGCCCCGGGCCACCGTGCGGACCGCCTCGATCAGGTCGTGCGCGTCGCTCACCCGCTCCTTGAGCAGATAGGCCCGGCCGCTGCTGCCCCCCGCCAGCAGCGGCGTCGCGTACGCGGGCTCGGCGTACTGGGAGAGCACCACGACCCCCACCCGCGGGTGGGACTCGCGCAGCCTGACGGCGGCCTGGACCCCCTCGTCGGACGCCGTCGGAGGCATCCTGATGTCGGTCACCACGACGTCGGGATCGTGCTCGCCCACCGCCGCCATCAGCCCGGGCAGGTCGCCGCAGGTGGCGACCACCTCCAGGTCGGGCTGGAGATCCAGGACCCGCCGCACGCCCTCGCGGACGAGCAGCGAGTCCTCAGCGATCACGATTCTGATGGGCACCTGTCCCCTCCATACGCAGCCACGTGAGCACCGCGAGGACACGGCGGTTGTCATCCGGGGTCTGGCTCAGGTCGAGCTTGGTGAGCACGGCCGCGATGTGCGCCTCGACCGTCTTCGTGCCGAGGAACAGCGCCCGGGCGATCGCCGCGTTCGACCGGCCCTCGGCCATCAGGCGCAGCACATCCCGCTCGCGCGCGGTGAGCCGGTCGGCGAGCGACTCCTCCTGCCGCAGCCGGAACAGCATGCTGACGACCTCGGGGTCCACGGCGACGCCGCCGGCGGCGACCCGCTCCAGCGCGTCCCGGAGCGCGGACGCGTCGTCGACCCGGTCCTTCAGCAGATAGCCGACGCCGCGCGGGCTCGATTCGAGCAGCCGCGCGGCCAGCGCCCCCTCCGCGTACGTGGACAGGACCAGCACGCCGAGGGCGGGAAAGCGTTTCTTCAGCTCCGTCGCCGCCACCAGCCCCTCGTCGGTGAAGGTGGGAGGCATCCGTACGTCGAGGATGACGGCGTCGGCCGGTTGCTTCTCCAGCAGGGCGGTGAGCTCGGAGGGGTCGGCGGCCTGCGCCACGATGGTGACGCCGACGCGGTCGAGCAGGAGAGCCAGTCCCTTACGGAACAGGGCCGAGTCGTCACAGATCACCACCCGCATGCAAGTCAGTGTGACACGGCTCGCACACTCCCCGAGACCGGCAGCGGGCGGTCCCGGCTGCCGGCGCCGGACGCCCACTCCGGGAAACGGCGAGCGCGGCCCGCGCGCGTCAGGGCGAACCGCGCGGCGTCAGTGCCCGGGGCGGGTGTTCGCCTGAGGCCGCACGTGGCCGCTGTCGATGTCGCGGTGTCAGCGCCGGGGTGGCTGTTCACCCTGTGGCGCGGCTGTCGGTGTCGAGGCGTCGCGGTGCCGGCGCCGGGTGGCCGTTGGCCGGGTGGTGGGGATGGCGGCTCGGGATGTGCTGTGAGCGCCTGGGGTGGCCGTTGGCCCGGTGGTGCGGGCGGCGGCTCGGGACGTGCTGTCAGTGCCGGGGGTGGCCGTTGGTCTGGTGGCGGGGATGGCGGCCACCGTCGGGGTGCTTCTTGCGGTGTCCGCCCGCTCCGTGACCGGTCTGGCGGGCCGCCCGGCCGCGCTGCCCGTCTCGTGCGGCGCCGGTGTGTGTGGCGGCGTGTGTGGCGGTACGGGCGGTTTTGCGGCCACCGGTCGCTGAGGTTCCGCCCTGGCGCGTCCTGCTCCGCCGCGCCTCGTCCTGCCGCGCCTCGTCCTGCCGTGCCTGGCTCTTCCGCGCCTGGCTCTTCCGGGCCTGACTCCTCTGCGCCGCGCTCTTGCGCGCCCCGACCTGCCGGGCCGTGGTTTTGCGGGCCGTGGCGTGCTGGGCGGTGGCCTTCCGGGCCTTGGCCTGTTGGGGTGGGCCGCTTCGGGCGGAGGCGCGCTGGGCGGCGGGAGCCGACGCCGGAGAAGCGGCGTCGCGGGGACGGATGAGACTCGCCCAGCCCACCCGCCGGGCCGCCGGAGGCGCGCCGGCCGACCCCGTACGGACCGGTGCACGGGAAGAGGAGCCGTGAGCCACCGGGCGAGCTCCGGAGAAGAGCGGACGGCCGGGTGTCCGCGCGCCCGAGGCGGCGGACGAGTGCCGGGTGGAGACGCCGCCGGGCATGGGCGGGCGGATCACGGGGACGGCGGGGGCGGCTCCGACGCCGGTAGGAGCGGTCATGCCGCCCGCTGCCAGGGGGCTGGTCGCGGTGCCGCCGGAAGCCCCCGCGACGCCGCTCGCCGCACCGGCTGTCGCATCCTGCTCCGAAGCGTCGTCGTCGTGCTTTTCGCGCTCGGCCTTCCGCTTCTTCTTCTCCTTCTCGCGCTGCTTCTCCAGCGCCTCCTTCAGGCCCGGGGTGAACCCGCCGCCGAACCGGGCCATGTCGGGCGGCACGAAGCCGTACGCCGGGGTGTCCCGCAGGGCCGCGCGCATCGAGTCCACCCAGATCGGGCCGGGCAGCGAGGCGCCCTGCACCGCGCCGTAATAACGGCCGCCGATGGTGACGCCGGTGAGCGGATAGCGGTAGGAACCCCGGATGTCGCCCACGCTGACGGCGGCGGCGAGGGCGGGGGTGTACCCGGCGAACCAGGCCGAGGTGTAGCCGTTGTTCGTGCCGGTCTTGCCCGCGGCGGGCCTGCCGATGGACTGTCCGCGCATCGTGCCCTTGCTGAAGACCCCCGTGAGCACGTGGCTCACCGCGTCGGCGACCGCGGGTTCGAGCGCGGTCACGCAGGCGGGCGGGATGTCGGTGCGGGTGCCGTCGCGCTCCACGACGGCGGTGATGGCCATCGGCCGGCAGTAGCGGCCGCGGGCGGCGAGCGCCGCGTACGCCGCCGCCACGGTCGTCGGGTCCATCTCGTTGGCGCCCAGCGTGAACGTCGGCACCTCGTGGAGCGGCGTGCCGTCCGCCCGCCTGATGCCCAGCGACTTGGCCGTCTGCACGACGTCGCACAGGCCGACCTCGCGCTCCAGCCGCATGTAGAAGATGTTCACCGACTGCCAGGTGCCCATCTCCAGGCTGTACGGCCCGCCGCCGCCCTCACCGCCCGCGTTGTGGATGACCGTGTGCGGGTCGTTGACCGCCCTGCCCGAGCAGTCGCGATAGCCGTACGACGGGACGTACGCGCCGGGGATCGCGAAGCCGTCGCCGAACCGCATGCCCTGCTTGAGCGCGGTGGCCAGCGTGAACACCTTGAACGTGGACCCCGCCTGCAGGCCCAGCCCGCCGCCGTGGGCGGTGTCGGCCGCCAGGTTGTAGGTGGTGCTGGGCCCGAGGTCGCGGTTGTGCGGGTTGCGCCCGTAGCGCTTGCTCACGGCCATCGCGCGGATGTGCCCGGTGCCCGGCTCGATCATCGTCTCCGACGCCACCTGGTGGTCGCGCGGCTTGACCCGTGCGGAGATGGCGCGCTCGGCGGCCCGCTGCGCGACCGGGTCGATGGTCGTCCAGATGGTCAGCCCGCCGCGCTGGAGGCGCCGCTCCCGGTCGGCCCTGCTGTAGCCGAAGGCGGGGTTGGTGAGCACCTCGCGCTCCACGTACACGCAGAAGAAGGGGTGGGCGCTGCCCGCGCAGCCGCCGGGCTCGGGACTCAGGTGCAGCCCCAGCGGCGCGGCCGCGGCGGTGCGCGCCGCGTCCTTGCCGATGATGCCGAGCTCCGCCATCCGGCCGAGGACCAGGTCGCGCCGGGTGCGCAGTCGGTCACGGTGCTCGTCGCCCAGCGAGGGATCGGTGTCGTACGGCGTGCGCACGGCGCCGGCGAGCGTCGCGGCCTGGGTGAGCGTGAGGTCGGCGGCGTCGACGCCGAAGAACCGCTTGGCCGCCGCCTGGACGCCGAACGCGCCCGCGCCGAAGTAGGCGATGTTGAGGTAGCGCTCGAGGATCTGGTCCTTGGTGTATTTGCGCTCGAGCGCCAGCGCGTACCGCAGCTCGTCGAGCTTGCGGCGGAACGAACGGACGAGGGCCTGCGCCCGCTCCTGCTCCGACTCGGCCTGGCTCACCATGATGTTCTTGACGAGCTGCTGGGTGATGGACGAGCCGCCCTGCCGGATCCCGCCGGCCCGCGTGTTGGTGACGAAGGCGCGCAGCGTGCCCTTGATGTCCAGGCCGCCGTGCTCGTAGAACCGGGCGTCCTCGATGGCCACGATGGCCTGGCGCATGACCGGGGCGACCGCGCTCAGCGGCACCGACTGCCGGTTCTGGTAGTAGAACTGGGCGATCTGGCGCCCGTTGCGGTCGAGCAGCCGTGTCACCTCGGGCAGCGGCTCCTCGCGCAGGGGCGCGGGCAGGTAGGTGAGGGTGGACGCGGCGCTCCTGGCCGCCAGGCCGGCCCCGCCCGCGAAGGGCATCACCAGCCCGGCGACCAGGGTGCCCCCGGCCGCGCCGCACATGCCCAGGGCGAGGACGGCGCGCCCGAGACTGACGCGCCCGAGACTGACGCGCCCGAGACTGACGCCGAGAAGACGAGAGGTCACGGGATATCAGTGCGACCTCTGGCGTTTCTCCAAACCCAGGGGCCACAAAGCTTTACGTAAGCCGGTTGATCTTCAACCCGAGGGAGGTGAACTGTTCGAACGGCCTGTGGTAACCGCGTTCGATGTGGTTGACGCCGCGCAGGGTCGAGGTGCCCTCGGCCACGGCGGCGGCCAGCACCGCGGAGAACCCGGCGCGGATGTCGGGGAGCGTGACGTCGGCCCCGCGCAGGTTGGAGACTCCGCGCACGACCGCCGAGTGCTTGGCGTTGGTGTCGTGGTAGCGGCACGCCGGCCCGCCCAGGCACTGGGCGAACACCTCGATCTCGCACCCCATCTTCTGCAGCGCGGGAACGTACACGAGCCGGTTCTCGAACACCGTCTCGTGCAGCACCGACATGCCCTCGGCGCGGGTGAACAGCACCATCAGCGGCGTCTGCCAGTCCGTCATGAAACCGGGGTGGGTGTCGGTCTGCACCGCCGCGGCGCGCAGGCCGTCCGGGGCGGAGGCGCACAGCCACTCGTCGGTGATCTCGAACCGCGCGCCCATCCTCGCCAGCGTGGTGATGGCGGTGACGAGCCGGTCCTGGTGGCAGCCGTGCACGCGCACCTCGCCACCCGTCACCAGGCCCGCCACGAGGTAGGAGAACGCCTCGATACGGTCGCCGGCCAGCCAGGTGGAGGCGCCGTGCAGCCGTTCGACGCCCTCGATGACGATGCGCCGGTCGGGGCTCAGCTCGATCATCGCGCCCATGCGCTGGAGGAACAGCGCCAGCTCCACCACCTCGGGCTCCATCGCCGCGCCCTTGATGACGGTCTTGCCCTCCGCCAGCACCGCCGTCATGAGGATCGTCTCGGTGGCGCCCACGCTGGGGTAGGGGAGCGTGATACGGCTGCCGCGCAGCCGGGCCGCCTTGGCGGTGATGCCGTTGTCGCCGACCTCGATCTCCGCGCCCATCGACCGCAGCGCCTCGACGTGGAAGTTGACCGGCCTCCTGCCGATCGGGTCGCCGCCGACGAGGGGGACGAACGCCTCGCCCGCCAGGTGCAGCAGCGGGCCGAGCATCAGGATCGGGATGCGGTTGAGCCCGGTGTACTCCTCCGGCACACGCGGCCGTATCTCGGAGCCCCGCTCGATGGTGATCTCACCGGGGGTGATCTCCACGTGGATGCCGAGGGCTTCGAGCATGGCGGCGGTGAGCCCCACCTCGCCGACCTCGGGGGCGTTGTGCAGCGTGCTCGGACCCGTGCCGAGCATCGCGGCCACCATGTGTTTCGAGACCGCGTTCTTCGATCCGCGGACCTCCACGTCCCCCCGCAGGGGGCCGGACGGGTCGATCTGCCATACCTCTTCGCTCACTCGGCCTCCTTGGCCCACACCGATGCCGTGTGTCCCCTGCACGCGGCTCAGGCAAGAGTAACGGGACCGGGCCCGATCACCACGTGGGTACTATCGGGACGGTGCGGCATCTGAGGGGCAATCTGGCGGCGATCGGGGTAACCGTCCTCGTACTCGCCGTCCTCGGGGTGGTCGCGGGATACGTCTGGTCGGCGCTCGCCCCCGCCGCGCGATACGTGCTGATCGACGGGACGCCGCATCTGGCCGACCCCGAGTCGCAGTCGCTCATCGAGGCCGACGGCTGGTTCGCCGTGGTCACCGGCGCGTTCGGCCTGGCCTGCGGGATCGTGGGCTACGTGCTGTCGCGCAAGCAGCCGGTCCAGGTCCTCATCGGGCTCGCCGCCGGCGGGCTGCTCGCCGGATATGTCGCCATGCTGGTCGGCAGTACGGCCAAGGGCGGGGTCCAGGCGGCGGGACCGGACGGCTACACCACCACCACCTCGCTGGACCTGACCGCGCACGGCGTGCTGTTCGCCTGGCCGCTCCTGGCCACCGCGGTCTTCTGGGTCATCGAGTTCGCCGTGACCTACAACCAGCGGGGCGGCACGCCCCAGGCCCTGCCGCCGGGGCCTAAGCTCTGACGATGCCCGGCTGGGTCCGCCAGAAGCCGGTCGCCTGTTCGAAGGCGTGCCCGAGGCGCAAGACGTCCATGTCGGCCCATGGCCTGCCGACGATCTGCAGGCCGACCGGCAGGCCGTCGGGCGTGAACCCGCACGGCACTGACATCGCGGGCGCGTGCAGCACGCTGATCCAGTAGCACGACCGCATCCAGGCCAGGTAGTCGGGCATCTCCACCCCGGCCACCTCGGTGACGTACGGCTGCTCGACCGGGAACGGCGGCACCTGGCTGACGGGCGCGACCAGGAAGTCGTAGCGGCCGAAGAACTCGCGCATGCGGTGGAACAGGCCGGTGCGCAGCCGCTCGGCCCTGGCGAGGTCGGCCCCGGTGACCTTCCGTCCCTGCTCGACGTTCCAGGCCACGTTGGGGCCCACCTCGGGGAGGTCGCCGAAGTTGAGCGCGTAGAACCACGACCGGTAGACGCGGAACGCCTCCTCGGCAGCGGACAGGTCCAAATCCACCCGCTCGACCTCGACCCCCAGCGCGGCCAGCGTCTCGGCCGCCCGCGCCGTCGCCGCCGCGGTGCGGGGATCGACCGGCAGGCCGCCGAGGTCGGGGCTGAAGGCGACGCGGACCCCGGCGAGGTCCATGTCGAGCGACCCCGCGAACGCCGAGCCGTCCTCGCGGATCGAGAACGGCGAGACCGGGTCGAACCCGGCGATGGCCGACATGAACAGCGCCAGGTCGCCCGAGGTGCGGGCCATCGGCCCCGGCACGCTGAGCGTGTACCAGGCCGCCGTCGCCGACTTCGCCGGCACCCGTCCCGGGGTGGGCCGCAGACCGGCCACGTTGCAGAACGACGCGGGGTTGCGCAGCGAGCCGCCCATGTCGGAACCGTCGGCCAGCGGCACCATCCGGCAGGCCAGCGCCGCCGCCGCGCCGCCGCTGCTGCCGCCCGCGCTCTTCGACAGGTCGTACGGGTTGCGCGTCGCCCCGAACACTTCGTTGACCGTGTGCGAGCCGGTGCCGAACTCCGGGGTGTTCGTCTTGCCCAGCGCGATCCCGCCCGCCTCGCGGATGCGCCGCACGAGCGGGTCGTCCTCGGTGGGCACGTGGTCGGCGAACGCCCGCGAGCCGTACGTGGTCCGCACGCCGGCGGTGTCGGCGAGGTCCTTGTGCGCGACCGGGATGCCGTGCAGCGGGCCGCGCACCAGGCCGCGCCGCAGGTCCTCGTCGGCGCGTGCGGCCTGGTCGAGCGCGCGCTCGGCGGTCAGCGTCACGATGGCGTTGACCCGCGGGTTCGTCTCCTCCACGCGCCGCAGGCACGCCTCGGTCAGCTCGACGGCGCTCACCTCGCGCGCCCGCAGCAGCGCGGCCATCTCCGTCGCGGTGAGGTCGGCCAGCTCGTTCACGGCTCCCCCGTTCGGTGTGGTTCCCCGGCCAGTCTTACGGCCGCGGAGCCGTACGGGCGATGGCAACAGTAGACAGGCTCAGAGCTTCGCGATGGGGGCGGTCACCGCCTGGGCGAGCCGGATGAGGTTGCCCGGCGCGGTCTCGATCTGCAGCCCGCGCCGCCCGGCGGAGAAGAAGATCGTCTCGAAGCCGAGCGCGGACTCGTCCACGACAGTCGGCAGCCGCTTGCGCTGGCCGAGCGGGCTGATGCCGCCGACCACATAGCCGGTGACCCGTTCCACCTTGGCCGCCTCGGCCATCGCCGCCCGCTTGCCCTTCAGCGCCGCCGCGAACGCCTTGAGGTCGAGCTTGCCCGCCACCGGCACGACCGCGACCGCGAGGCCCGTCTCGGTCTCCGCCACCAGCGTCTTGAAGATCCGCTCGTACGGCAGGCCGAGCGCGTCGGCCGCCTCCTCGCCGTACGCCTGGGCGTTCGGATCGTGGTCATAGGGGTGAAGGGTGAACTCCGCCTTCGCCTGCGTGAGGGCGACCGTCGCCGGAGTGCCCTGGCCGCCCTTGCTCTTGGTCTTGCTCACGACGGCAAGCTTAAGGTCGCTCCGCTCCGGCCGCTTAAGGTCGCTCCGCTCCGGCCGCTTAAGGTCGCTCCGCTCCCGGCGGGCGACCGCGTCAGGGGAGCGTTCAGGGGAGGACGGAGCGTACGGCCTCGGGGGAGCGGGCCACCACGGCGGTGCCGTCGTCGGCGGTGATGATCGGCCGCTGGATCAGGATCGGGTGAGCGGCCATGGCCTCGATCCACCGCCCGCGGGCCGCCTCGTCGCGCGGCCACGACTCCAGGTCGAGCTCGGCCGCGACGGGCTCGCCGAGGCGGGCTACGTCCCAGGGCTCCAGGCCGAGGCGGCGCAGCACCTCGGTGAGCTCCTCCGCGCTCGGCGGGTCCTCCAGGTAGTGCCGCACGGTGTATCCGGCGCCCTCGGCGTCGAGCAGCGACAGGGCCGACCGGCACTTCGAGCAGGCCGGGTTGATCCAGATCTCCATGCGGTCATTGTCCCGCCCGGCGGAGCGTAAACGGGGCTTCATGCCCACCCGGCGAATGGCAAAACGATCTAAAGGGGACAATTTCTTCACGTGGCCTTTTGTCGATGGGAGTGGCCGAGCGGGAGGGCAGCGGATGGGAACGGTCAGTGGTGTCGTGGGTGACGTCGCGAAGGGACAGGCATGCCTGTTCGGCGGGCTCGGGGTGTGCGTCACCCTCCGGCCGGAGGGTCTGGCGGTCAACCACGGCATGAGCTACTTCGGTGTCCACTGGCAGACCCTGCTGCCGTACGCCGCGGGTCTCGCGGGCGCCGCGCTGTTCACCCACCGGGCGCTGCGCGACGCGGCGGCCCGCACGCCGCACCCCGCCCACCTGCGGCGGATGGCCGGCTCGTTCGTCGTGCTGCTGGCCGGGATCGTGCTGACGCCCTACACGCTGGGCGGGGTGGTCGACTGGGCGCACCGGGGGCTGGGCGCGGCCCTGTTCGTGCTCCAGCTCCTGCTGGCCGTACGGCTCGTCGCGTGGGCCCACGGCGACGCGGTCGGCGTCGCGTTCTTCCTGGTCCAGCTCGGCGGGGGCGTCCTCGCCGCGGTGTACGTGCTCCAGACCGAGGGGCTGCTCATCCACGGCGAGGCGACGTTCCAGCTCGGGTTCGCCCTGGTGCTGGCCAGGACGCTCCCGCTGCTCGCGCCCCCGATCGCCGCGGCGGCCGTGGCCTCGGGCGGCGCGCCCGCCGCCGCACCCGCCGCCTCCCCGGCGACGGTCTCATGCCAGTGAGACGGTGATCGGCCCGCCGCGCGGGTCCGCGCCGGACAGCAGCGACGACGGCACCCGGAACACCCGGCCGGGGGAGACCGGCCACGGCAGCGTGCGGCGGGCGATCTCCCGGCCGCCCTGCGTCACCACGACCCTCGCGACGGCGCGGTGCTCGTCCGGCCACAGCAGGATCCGGCGCCGGGGCGGCGCGCCCGCACCCGGCCTGACCAGGCCGGGGGAGACCCATCGGAACGGCGTCCCGGCCCGCAGCGGGATCGCACCCGCGTCCGTCGACGTGCCGCCGAGGTGGTCCAGGACGTGCCGCACCACGTGACGGCCGTCGAGTGCCGCCACGTCGGCGGTGTCCACGGGGTGGATCAGGTTGCCGACCGCGAACACGCCGGGGCGGCTGGTGGCCAGGGTGTTGTCCACGACCGGGCTCCTGCTGCCCGGGTCCATCGCCAGCCCGGCGGCCCGGGCCAGCTCGTGGTCCGGGATCCAGCCGCCGGTGAACACCACCGTGTCGCAGGGCACCGTGCGGCGCTCGCCCGTGCGCAGGTCCTCGACCTCGACCGACTCCACGGCGTCGCGCCCGTTGATCCGCACGACCCGGGTGGCGGTGGCGACGGGCACGCGCAACAGGGCCCGCCCCGGCACGCCGAACGCCGCGTACGACTCGGCGCGGGCGTGCTCGCTGGTCATCAGCACGGTGCGGCAGCCCGCCGCGCGCAGGGTGAGCGCGGCCGACCAGCTCACCGGCTCGGCCCCGACGACGACGGCCCGCGTGCCGGCCCTGCCGCGATGCAGGTGGACCAGGTTCTGGAGCTGCCCGGTCGTCAGCACGCCCGGCGGGCGGTCGCCCGGCACCATCCGGGCCGTACGGGGACGTTCCCGCGCACCGGTCGCCAGGACGACGGCGCGGGCCTCCACCCGCAGCCGGCCCTCCGGCGTGGTGACGTCGAGGGCACGCTCCCCTGCCCAGCCGGTGACCATGGCCGAGGTGCGCACCCGCGCCCCGGCCTCCAGGGCGCGGTTGGCCAGCAGGCGGGCGTACGCGGGGCCGGTCATCACCGTGCGCAGGTCGCGCAGGCCGAAGCCGGTGTGGTGGCTGTGCCGGGGGATGCCGCCCGCCTCCCGCTCCCGGTCGAGCACCAGCACCCGCAGGCCGGCCGCCGCGAGACCGGCGGCGGCGGTCAGCCCGGAAGGGCCGCCGCCCACGACGGCGACGTCGGTGGTGACGCGCATCACGATCCCTCCACGCGGGCGAGGCGCCCGGCGATCTCGGCTCCGCAGTAGAAGCCCTGGCAGCGGCCCATCATGGCCCGGGTGCGGCGGCGCAGGCCGTCGAGGTCCGCCGGGGGGAGGGGAGAGGCCAGGGCGTCCCTGATCTCCCCGGCGGTGACCCGTTCGCAGAAGCAGACCACGGTCCCGTACGCCGGGTCGCGGGCGATGAGGTCCTCGCGCAGGTACGGCCGGGGGAACGCCTCGCCGATGTTGGGCATCCGGGGCGGCTCCGGCAGGCCGTCGCGTACGGAGGTGACGAGGCCCGCCTCGGCCAGCAGCCCGGCGGCGTGCTCGGCGAGCGCCATCGACGCGGTCAGCCCGGTCGACCGGATGCCGCCGAGCACGAGATAGCGCCGCCCGGCGTCGAGGTGGACCTGGTAGTCGCCGTGCTCGGTGGCCGCCCGCAGCCCGGCGTAGGAGGCGGTGACCTCCTCGCTCATCAGTGCGGGCATGAGCGCGAGGCCCTTGTCCACGAGGAACGCGAACCCCTCCTCGGAGGTGGAGGTGTCGGCGCGGTCGCGCAGGTCCTCGGCGGTGGGGCCGAGCATCACGTTGCCGTAGATCGTCGGGCTGATCAGCACGCCCTTGCCGCGCGAGCTCGGCACGGGCAGCACGATGCGGGTCGCCAGCGGCCTGGCCATCTTGTCGAAGACCAGCAGCTCGCCCCGGCGCGGCGTGACCGTGAACCGCTCGTGCCCGAACAGGCGGTCGACGGCGTCGGAGCCCAGCCCGGCGGCGTTGACGACCCAGCGGGCCCGCAGCGGGCCCCGGTTCGTCCGCAGCACGGTCGCCTGCCCGTCGTCGTGCTCGACGCCTTCGATCCGGGTGTTCAGCAGCACGCGGGCCCCCCGCGAGAGCGCCTCGGTGGCGTACGCGAGCGTGGTGGTCCACGGGCAGACGATCGACTCTCCGGGCACGGTCAGCCCGCCGAGCGCACCCGGGCCGAGGGCCGGGACCAGCCGGTAGACCTCGTCAGGCCCGACGATCTCGCACTCCCGATATCCGTTCTTCGCCGCCTTGTCCGCCAGCCCGGGGAGCGCGGCCAGCTCCTCGCCGGTCCAGGCGACCAGCAGCGCGCCGGTCCGCTCGACCGGGATGCCGGTGCGCTCGGCGTACCCGCCGAGCAGCTCGTATCCCCGCCGCACCAGGCGCGACTCCAGCGTGCCCGGTGTCGCGTCGAAGCCGGTGTGCAGGATCGCGGTGTTGGCCTTGCTGGTGCCGTCGCCGACGTCCGGGCTCGCCTCGGCCAGCACGACCGACAGCGCGCGGCCGTCGTGTGCGCGTCCCGCCAGCTCGCGGGCCACGGCCGCGCCCACCACGCCGCCGCCGACCACCGCCACGTCGACCGTCTCGCCCGGCAGCGGCCCCGACCTGCTGACGCATCCGCTCGCGCATCCGCTCACGCGTCCCTCCCCGTCTCGATCGCCGCGCGGACACCCCGCCGCCAGCGCGTCATGAACTCCTCCGCCCGGTCCGCCGGCCAGCGCGGCTCGTACGTCGTCGCCGGGGCCCACGCGGGCACGGCGCCGGCCACCGTGAGCGAGGGGGTCACGGCGAGGCGGGCCAGCGCGGCGGCGCCGAGCGCGGTCGCGTGCGGCGACGGATAGACGTCCACCGGCGCCTGCAGCAGGTCGGCCTGGGCCTGCATGAGCGCGGCCGACCGGGTGAGGCCGCCGTCCACCCGCAGGCGGGCCAGCGGGCGGCCGAGATCGGCCGCGACGACCGCCGCGAGGTCGGCCACCTGGGCGGCGATGCCCTCCAGCACGGCGCGGACCAGGTGGCCGGGCCGGGTGGACAGCGTCATGCCGAGGAACGCCCCTGTCGCGTCCGGCCGCCACCAGGGCGCGGCCAGCCCGGCCAGCCCGGGGACGAACAGCGCGCCCTCGGCGTCCGGCTCTGCCAGCGCGTCCAGGTCGGCGGCGTCGCCGACGAGGCCGAGGCCGTTCAGCCACCGCACCGCGGAGGCGGCCGTGTAGACCTGGCCGTCCACGCAGTAGGGCGTGGCCCCCCTGGCCCGCCACGCCACCGACGTGGTCAGGCCGGAGGCCGAGCGCACGGCCCGCTCACCGGTGTTGGCGAGCAGGAACGCCCCCGTGCCGTACGTGCACTTGGCCTCGCCGGCCGACAGGCAGCCCTCGGCGAGCAGCGCGGCCTGCTGGTCGACGACCAGGCCGCCGACCGGGATCTCCCCGCCGAAGGCCCGGGTCGTCCCGATCACCTCGTCGCAGGCGGCGATCGCGGGCAGGTGCTCGCCGTCCAGGCCGAACAGGCCGAGCAGCTCCCCGCTCCACTCGACCGTGTCGAGATCGAGCAGCGCCGACCTGCTGGCGGTCGCCGCGTCGGTGACGAACTCCCCGGTCAGGTGGTGGACGAGCCAGGTGTCGCTGGTCGTCACCACACCCTCGCGGGTGAGATTGCGGCGGATCCACGCCATCTTCGGCGCCGAGAAATACGGGTCGAGCACGAGCCCGGTCAGCTCGGCGATCCTCCCGGCGTGCCCGGCCAGATCGGCGCAGACCTCCTCGGCCCGCCGGTCCTGCCACACCAGGGCGGTCGTCAGCGGCTCGCCGGTCGCCGGGTCCCAGGCCAGCACGGTCTCGCCCTGGTTGGCCAGCGTGACCGCGCCGACGGGCACGCCCGCCGCCGCGACCGCCTCCCGCCCGGCGGCCAGCACCGAGTCGAGCAGTTCCCGCGGGTCCTGCTCCACCCGCCCGCCCGGCAGGTACGCGGGACGGACCGGCGCCTCGGCCGGCGCGAGGACCGCGCCGTCGCCGTCCACCACGAGCGCCTTGGTGCCCGAGGTGCCCTGGTCGATCGCGAGCACGGCAGGGGGATGGGACATCGATCGTCTCCTGGCGGGAGCTGGGGGTCGTGACGGCCAGCCTATGGGTTGATCACTTCGGCACCCGCGCTGACCAGGGCGGACGTGATCGGCTCCGGGGGTTCCGCGTCGGTGATGAGACCCGACAGGCCGTCCAGTGCGCACACCCGGTAGGCGGCGACCCTGCCGTGCTTGGAGCCGTCGGCGAGCACGTACGTCCGGGCGGAGCCGGCGAGGATCACGCGCTTGGTCGCGACCTCGTCCAGGAAGTAGTCGGTGAGCCCGGCCTCCGCGTCCACCCCGCCCGAGCCGAGGAACGCCACATCCGCCCGCAGGTCCCGGAAGAACCCCAGCGTGTGCGCGTTGGAGACGGCGAGGTCGCCCTGCCGTACGCGCCCGCCCGCCACCAGCACCTCCACGCCGGGACGGCCCGCGAGCTCGGCCGCCACCAGCAGCGAGCAGGTGGCGACCACGCCACGGAAGGACGGGGGGACGGCCCTGGCGACGTGGACGGCGGTGGTGCCGACGTCGATGATCACGGTCTGGCCCGGGCGCAGCAGCCGCGCCGCGAGCTCGCCGATCACGGCCTTCGCCTCCGACCGGCTGGTCGAGCGCTCCAGATAGGACAGCTCCTCGCCGGTGCCGGACGGCGCCGAGGTCGCCCCGCCGTGCACGCGGACGAGCAGCGCCCGGCGCTCCAGGATCGCCAGGTCGCGCCGGACGGTCTCGTGGGAGACGCCGAGCAGCGCGGCCAGGTCCTCGGTGCGGACGGTTCCCTTCCGCCCGAGGGTCTCGATGATCCGCTGGTGACGCTGCGCCGGAAGCACGAGATCCACCCCTGACCGAGTGTGACTGTTCTTGCCCGAGAGTGTGGATGGATGCCCGGAAAGCTGTCAACCGCGGGCCGCGTAAAACAGGCGGACGCGAAGATTCCCAGCTCCCGAGGGGTGTGCCGACCGGTGAAACGCCCGTTTCGAATGCTGGACACACGCGGATCGCTCCCTGGTCGTCCGTAGACTGGGACGGTGATTTCCCGTATCGACCTGCGCGGGTCCCTTCCTGCCGACCTGCGCGACGTGCTGCCCCGCGCCGAACTCGACGTCGAGGCCGCCCTGGAGAAGGTGCGGCCCATATGTGAGGACGTACGCCATCGCGGCGCGGCAGCCGTACGGGAGCTGACCGCGCGGTTCGACGGCGTCGGGCTGGAGTCGGCCCGGGTGCCCGCCGAGGCGCTCGCCCGCGCCCTGGAGGAGCTCGACCCGGCCGTGCGCGCGGCGCTGGAGGAGTCGATCCGCCGCGCCCGCCTGGTCCACCGCGACCAGCGGCGCACCGACACCACGACGCAGGTCGTGCCGGGCGGCACGGTAACCGAGCGCTGGGTGCCGGTCGACCGCGTGGGGCTCTACGTCCCCGGCGGCCGGGCCGTCTATCCCTCCAGCGTGGTCATGAACGTCGTCCCCGCCCAGGAGGCGGGCGTGCCCTCGCTGGCCGTCACCTCGCCCGCCCAGAAGGAGTTCGGCGGGCTCCCGCACCCCACGATCCTCGCCGCGTGCGCGCTGCTCGGCGTCGACGAGGTGTACGCCGTGGGCGGCGCCCAGGCCGTCGCGATGTTCGCCTACGGCACCGAGGAGTGCCGGCCGGCCACGATGGTGACCGGCCCCGGCAACATCTGGGTGGCCGCGGCCAAGCGCCTGCTCAAGGGCCGCATCGGCATCGACTCCGAGGCCGGCCCCACCGAGATCGCGATCCTCGCCGACGAGACCGCCGACCCCGTGCACGTCGCGGCCGACCTGATCAGCCAGGCCGAGCACGACGTGATCGCCGCCTCCGTGCTGGTCACCACCAGCGTGGAGCTGGCCGACGCCGTGGAGAAGGAGCTGCCCGGCCAGGTCGCGGCGACCCGGCACAGCGAGCGCATCACCGAGGCGCTCGCCGGCCGCCAGTCGGGCATCGTGCTCGTCTCGGGCATCGACGACGGCCTCAAGGTCGTCGACGCCTACGCCGCCGAGCACCTGGAGATCCAGACGGCCGACGCCCGCGCTGTCGCCGCCCGGGTGCGCAACGCCGGTGCGATCTTCGTCGGCCCGTACGCGCCGGTGTCGCTCGGCGACTACATGGCGGGCTCCAACCACGTGCTGCCGACCGGCGGCTGCGCCTGCCACTCCTCGGGGCTGTCGGTGCAGACGTTCCTGCGCGGCATCCACGTCGTGGACTACACCCGCGAGGCGCTGGCCGGGGCCGCGCCGTACGTGTGCGCCCTCGCCGACGCGGAGGACCTGCCCGCCCACGGCGCCGCCGTCCGCGCCCGCTTCGACTGGGAAGTGCCCGCATGACGACCCTCGACGACCTGCCGATCCGCGACGACCTGCGGGGCAAGCAGCCCTACGGCGCGCCGCAGCTCGACGTGCCCGTCCAGCTCAACACCAACGAGAACCCCTACCCGCCGTCGGCCGCGCTGATCGACGACCTCGCCCGTGCCGTACGGCAGGGCGCGGCGACGCTCAACCGCTACCCCGACAGGGACGCCGTCGAGCTGCGCAAGGACCTCGCCGACTATCTCGGCCACGGGCTGACGGCCCGCCGGCTGTGGGCGGCCAACGGCTCCAACGAGATCATCCAGCAGATCCTCCAGGCGTTCGGCGGCCCCGGCCGCTCCGCCATCGGGTTCGAGCCGTCCTACTCGATGCACCCGATCATCGCGGGCGGCACGAACACCCGCTGGATCGAGGGCCTGCGCGACGAGGACTTCGCGATCGACCCGGACGCCGCCGTGGCCGCGATCGAGGAGCACCGCCCCGACGTGGTGTTCCTGACCTCGCCGAACAACCCGACCGGCACGGCCCTGCCGCTGGAGGTCATCCAGCGGATCCTCGCCGCCGCGCCCGGCATGGTCGTGGTCGACGAGGCGTACGCCGAGTTCGCCCGCACGGGCACGCCGTCGGCGCTGACCCTGCTGCCCGGCAACCCCCGGCTGATCGTGACCCGCACCATGTCGAAGGCGTTCGCGATGGCCGGCACCCGGCTCGGCTACCTCGCCGCCGACCCGGCGGTGGTCGACGCCCTGCTGCTGGTCCGCCTGCCCTACCACCTGTCCACGCTGACCCAGGCGGCGGCCCGGGTGGCGCTGGCGCACCGCGAGGAGCTGCTCGGCACGGTCGACGCGCTGCGCGCCGAGCGGGACGCCACCGTCGGCTGGCTGCGCGGGCGCGGCCTGAAGGTCGCCGACTCCGACGCCAATTTCGTGTTGTTCGGTACCTTTGCGGATCGGCGGTCCGTATGGGAGGGACTGCTCGATCGCGGGGTGCTGATCCGGGAGACCGGTCCCGCTGGCTGGCTGCGCGTGTCGATCGGCACGCCGGAAGAGATGGCGGCGTTCCGCGCCGCGCTGGAGGGGGTCCTCGCATGACCGAGCTCAACGAGCGCCGCGGCCGCGTCGAGCGCACCACGAAGGAGACGTCGGTGCTGGTCGAGGTCGGCCTCGACGGCACCGGGATCGTCGACGTGTCCACCGGTGTCGGCTTCTACGACCACATGCTCGCCCAGCTCGGCAAGCACGGCCTGTTCGACCTGACCGTGAAGACCGAGGGCGACCTGCACATCGACGCCCACCACACGATCGAGGACACCTCGATCGCGCTCGGCGCGGCGTTCCGCGAGGCACTGGGCGACAAGTCGGGCATCCGGCGGTTCGGCAGCGCGTCCTGCCCGCTGGACGAGGCGCTCGCGCAGGTCACGGTGGACCTGTCCGGCCGGCCCTACCTCGTGCACACCGAGCCCGAGGGCATGGCCCCGATGATCGGGCCCGACTACGACACCACCATGACCCGGCACATCCTGGAGTCGTTCGTCGCGCAGGCGGCGGTCTGCCTCCACGTGCACGTGCCGTACGGGCGCAACGCCCACCACATCGTGGAGGCGCAGTTCAAGGCGCTCGCGCGGGCGCTGCGCGAGGCGTCGGAGCGCGACCCCCGGGCGACCGGCGTGCCCAGCACGAAGGGCGTGCTCTGATGACCTTCGCGTCCGGGGGGATGATCTTCATCGGTCTCTTCCTGATCGGCGGGGTCATCTCGGGCATCCGGCAGGGCCTCAAGCTGCTGGCGGCGCTCGCCGGCGTCGGGGCCGTCATGGCGATCACAGCGGGGGTGATGTGGTGGCAGTGAACAGGCGGGTCGTCGTCCTCGACTACGGGTCGGGCAACCTCCGCTCGGCCGAGCGGGCGCTGGCCCGCGTCGGGGCGGACGTCACCGTCACCGCCGACTTCGACGCGGCCCTCGAGGCGGAGGGGCTCGTCGTGCCCGGCGTCGGCGCGTTCGCGGCCTGCATGGAGGGGCTCAAGCGCGTGCGCGGCGACCAGATCGTGGGCCGCCGCCTGTCCGGCGGGCGCCCGGTGCTCGGGATCTGCGTCGGCATGCAGATCCTGTTCGAGAAGGGCGTCGAGCACGGCGTCCACACCGAGGGCTGCGGCGAGTGGCCCGGCACGGTCGAGCGGCTCGACGCGCCCGTGCTGCCCCACATGGGGTGGAACACCGTGACCGCGCCCGAGGGCAGCGTGCTGTTCCGCGGCATGGAGGAGGGGACGCGCTTCTACTTCGTCCACTCCTACGGGGTGCGCGAATGGCGGCTGCAGGCCGGCGACGGCTTTGAGCAGCCGCTGGTCGCCTGGGCCGAGCACGGCGTGCCGTTCGTGGCCGCGGCCGAGAACGGCCCGCTCATGGCCACCCAGTTCCACCCGGAGAAGTCGGGGGACGCGGGGGCCGTGCTGCTGTCCAACTGGCTGAGCACGTTGTGAGCGTGTCCGGCAGGCGAAATATCGAGGCAGCGGTGCGACACTGGGAACCGGCGGGGCCGCGGCGCGTACGGCCGGCCAGGCCGAGGCCGTGACCGGACCTGAGCGGGAGGCCCGATGAGCAAGGAACGGGCCCGTCGGAGGGCAGAGCGCGAAGCCGAGCGCGAACGCCTCGCGGCGGCCCGGGCCGAGCGTGAGGCGAGGGCGGCCAGGCGGCGTGAGATGCGCGAGCGGCTCGTGGGGCCGCTCGCCGGAGCCGTGGCGGCGGTGCTGCCACGACCGGCCAGGCCCGTGCGGGTGGCCCGGCAGCGCGGGTATCTCGCCCGCCGCCGCCGCACGGAGAACGGCGTCGTCGTCGTGCTGTGGTTCCTCGTCCAGGTGCTCGCCTGGATCCTGCTCGACTCGTGGATGGCCCGCCTGGGCGTGTTCCTCGGCTCGATCCTGCTGCTCCCGGTGCTCGTCACCATCGTTTTCGACCGGAGGTCATGAATAAATGTCGCTCGTATTGCTCCCGGCCGTCGACGTCGCCGACGGCCAAGCCGTCCGCCTCGTGCAGGGCGAGGCGGGGACGGAGACCTCGTACGGGGATCCGCTCGCCGCCGCCCTCGCCTGGCAGAAGGCCGGTGCGGAGTGGATCCACCTGGTCGACCTCGACGCGGCGTTCGGCCGGGGGAACAACCGCGAGCTGCTCGCCTCCGTCGTCGGCGCGCTGGACGTGAACGTCGAGTTGTCCGGCGGGATCCGTGACGACGCCTCTCTTGAGGCCGCGCTGAGCACCGGCTGCCGCCGGGTCAACATCGGCACGGCCGCGCTGGAGAACCCCGAGTGGTGCGCCAGGGCGATCGCCGAGCACGGCGACCGCATCGCGGTTGGACTCGACGTGCGCGGCACCACGCTGGCCGCCCGCGGCTGGACCCAGGAGGGCGGCGACCTGTGGGACGTGCTCGACCGGCTGGAGTCGGAGGGCTGCCCGCGTTATGTCGTCACCGACGTGACCAAGGACGGCACGCTGCGCGGTCCCAACCTCGACCTGCTCCGTGAGGTGTGCGCGCGGACCGACCGCCCGGTCATCGCCAGCGGCGGGGTGTCGTCGCTCGACGACCTGCGCGCGATCGCGACGCTCGTGCCGGACGGCGTCGAGGGCGCCATCGTGGGCAAGGCGCTGTACGCCCAGGCGTTCACCCTGGAAGAGGCGCTCGCGGCGGTGAAGTCCGCATGAGCGAGCGCGACCCCTGGCGCATGCCGTTCCGGGCCGAAGGAGAGGAGGCGGCATGAGCATGGAGATGCCCGAAGGGCGGATCTCCTCCGGCGGCCCGTGGGAGGACCGCTACGGCTACGCCCGCGCGGTCGTGGCCGGGCCGCACGTGCTCGTGTCCGGCTGCACCGCCACCGTGGGCGGCGAGGTCCAGCACGTGGGCGACGCCTACCAGCAGACGCTCACCGCCTTCTCCATCGCGCTGGACGCCGTGGAGAAGGCCGGCATCACCCGGGCCGACGTGGTGCGGACCCGCCTCTACGTGGTGAACGCCGACGACTTCGATGCCGTCGGCAAGGCCCACGGCGAGGTCTTCGGCGACGTACGGCCCGCCTGCACAAGCGTGCAGGTCGCCGGGCTGGTCGACGAGCGCATGCTGGTCGAGGTCGAGGTCGAGGCCTACCGGCCGGTGGAACGTGGCGACTGCGGAGGCTGAGCGATGACCGTGGCGGTGCGGGTGATCCCCTGCCTTGACGTGGACGCGGGCCGGGTGGTCAAGGGGGTCAACTTCGAGAACCTCAGGGACGCCGGCGATCCGGTCGAGCTGGCCGCGCGCTATGACGCCGAGGGGGCCGACGAGCTGACCTTCCTCGACATCACCGCCTCCTCGGGCGAGCGCGAGACCATGCTCGACGTGGTGCGCCGTACGGCCGAGCAGGTGTTCATCCCGTTGACGGTCGGAGGCGGCGTGCGGTCGGCCGACGACGTCGACCGGCTGCTGCGCGCGGGCGCCGACAAGGTCGGCATCAACACCGCGGCCATCGCGCGGCCGGAGCTGCTGACCGAGACCTCGCGCCGGTTCGGGTCGCAGTGCATCGTGCTGTCGGTGGACGCGCGCCGGGTGGTCGACGGGCCGCCCACGCCCTCCGGGTTCGAGGTGACGACCCACGGCGGGCGCCGGGGGACCGGCATCGACGCGGTGGAGTGGGCGCGTCGCGGGGAGGAGCTCGGCGTCGGCGAGATCCTGCTCAACTCCATGGACGGCGACGGCACCAAGTCGGGATACGACCTGGAGATGCTGCGTGCCGTACGGGCGGCGGTGAGCGTCCCGCTGATCGCCTCCGGCGGCGCCGGGCGGCTGGAGGACTTCCCGCCCGCCGTGGAGGCCGGTGCGGACGCCGTGCTGGCCGCCTCGGTCTTCCACTTCGGCCAGCTCAAGATCCACGAGGTCAAGGACACGCTGCGCGCGGCCGGTCACCCGGTGCGCTGACCGCCCGCCGGGGGCCGGAATCCGGCCCCCGGCCGGTGGGTGCTCAGTCGATGTCGATGATCGCCGTGGGGTAGGCGTCCGGGCCCGTCCCGAGCGACGACGACGCCATCGACTGGTACTGCCACTGCCCCTGGAAGGCGCCGCCGTGGCCGCACCAGTCGTCGCCCCAGCACGTCGTGGCGGCGGACGCCTCGTGAGCGGGCTGGGCCGCCGCGAGACCGAATGCGGCGAGGAACGCCAGGCCCAGCAGGCTCGGGAAACGCTTGGCACGCATAGCTGTCTCCTGTCCGTCAAAGGATCACGCGGCGCTCCGGAGTCCGCCCTCCTCAAATGGTCAGCCGGACATCGCACAACCGTCCATCCCAATCACCGCAAATAGGACGATAGTGGGCGAAAACCGGCATACACGATTGTGTGTTCTTTATCGTGATTTCGGGCAGGGTCGGGTGTGCGCGGAGCGCGAGGGGCCGTCCCCAGAGGTCGCCGAGGCCGTCCGGCGGGCGATGACGGGGCGTTCGCGGAGTATGCGCCTATGGAGCGCGGAGTACGCGCTTACGAGGCGCCGGCGGCGCGGGAGGTGCGGGCGGCATGGGCGGCGCGGGCGGCATGAGACTGCGGCCGGTCACGCGGGGACGCGAAAGGAGAGGCCGGCGGAGCAAGGGCGGATGCCCTGCCGGCCTGTGGGCGGAGAGCCTCGGGGCTCTGACTGTCAGTGCGGTTCGTTAGTGGTTCGTCGCTGCCTGTGGTGGTGATCGGGGTTACCTGAGGGAGAACGGAGGCGGGTGGTCCACGGTCTCAACTCAGCACCGAGGTGAAGAAGGTCGCCAATCTGCTGGCTCCGGTGTTGACCGTGTCGAACACGCCTCGCACGGCTCCTGCCGCCGCTTGCGGCTGGCTGTAGAGGTAGAAGACCACGAACGCGATGGCCGCGTACGTAAGAACCTTCTTCGCCTTCATCGGGGGGCCTCCTGCAGTCGATATCCCGGTCGTTTGTACCCGGCGGCAGTAATGATCATAACTAGCCGAGAGGACATGAGGCCGTTCCGCCCTCATAGTGAGACGACGGGACGGAGCGGCTCATCGCGGCGCGATACCGGCGACCTGCGGGCCTGTCCGGACCCTGCCGGCGCGGCGTGGAAAGAGCGGGGTCCGGCCGCTGAAACATGCGGGATCGGTCCTCGAACGAGTGCGGTTCTGGCCCGCGCCGAGCCGGGTTCTAGCAGGGTTCTGGCCCCGCCGACCGGGTTCTGGCCGGCGGCGAGCGGGGCTCGGCCGGGAGAAGAGCGGGGCCATGCCGGAACCGAGCGTCTATGTCGGAAATGTGCGTAGCCGCCCAGGTGAGCAGGGGGCTGCCGAGGATGGTGGGCATACGGTGTCCGGGAAGGCCCGGGTATCGCCGGCGTCGGCCGCGGCCCACTGCGCGGTCGCGCGTTCGAGCTTGTCCGGGTTCGCCCCCGACAGGCAGGGGGCTTCGCCCCGGATGAACGGGGGCGGCGCCCCGGACGAACGCGCCTCAGCCCGAGAAGAGCGACGTGAAGAACGCCGACAGGCGTTCGGCTCCCGTGCCGATCCCCCCGAACAGGTTCTTGACCGCGTCCGCCGCGTTCGCCGGCTGCGTGAACAAATAGAAGACCACGAACGCGATGGCCAGATAGGTCAGGACCTTTTTGAGGTTCATCCGGGGCTCCCAAACGCTCCCACACGTCGTGCGCTGGTTTCACATGCTGCCCCATTGCACGAGGTTTACGTGGAGAATTCCGGACAACTCCCGCGATTCATCCTCACGGCCCCAAACGGGCATCCTGGAGCCGGGCGACCGCCGCCGCGTCCCCGTCGTACGTGACCCGGGCGTGCGCCTGCCTGCCGAACGCGAACAGCAGCAGCTCCGACGGCTCGCCGGTGACCACCACGGCGGGCTCGGCCATCCGCCCGGCGGTCTTCGTCCCGTCGGGACGGCGGAGCACGACCCCCACGGGGGCCTTGCGCAGGAAGAGCCGGGCGCCGCCGCGCAGCCGCTTCCAGAACGTCTCCTGGAGGTCCCGGGGGACGACGCGGGGCTCCCAGCCGGCCTGCGCCCGCCGTACGTCCTCGTGATGGACGAAGAACTCCGCCGTGTTGACGATCTCGTCCAGGCCGGGGACCAGCCCGTACGGCGTCCAGCGCGGCGGGCCCTGACGGACGAGCTCGACCAGCTCGGGATAGGGGTGGCGGCGCTTGACGCGCTCCTGCACCGCGGCGGTGTAGCCCGCCATGAACGGCAGCGCGATGCCGGGCGCGGCGTCGAGCCGGCGCTCGCGCAGGACGAGGTGGGCCGTGAGGTCCGCCGTCGCCCATCCCTCGCACAGCGTGGGCGCCTCGGGGCCGAGGCGGTCGAGCAGGTCGCAGAGCGCCGCGCGCTCTGTCTGGGCGTGTGTCACGCGATCAGCCTATGCGTCCCTCGTCCCGCCCGGACCGGCGGCCGCGGGTGTCCGAGGAATAAACCGGTTGATCAGGATGATAGGGAGTAACTAGGACCAAGGACTCGGGCGGCGTCGGTCCGGTGACCGATCCGGCGGCGTCCCCGAGTGAGTAACGTCCCCCTTCGGGGTGCTCACAGGGAGCGGCCCCGGCAGGTCCCCCGATCGGAAGGAACGCACCGCGTGCCGACCAAGGAGTCACCCGCGCGGCCCGGCAGCTCAGTCATGCTCCAGGGTCTCAAGGTCATCGGTGTGGCGATCAGAACCGAGCCGAAGATCTTCACCGGCGCGGTCGTCGCCAGCGCCGTCTACGGCGCGATGACCGTCGCCGCGTCCTGGGCGCTCGGCTGGGCGACCGACAACGCGGTGCTGCCCGCGTTCCGGGACGGCGCGGCGAGCTCGGGCACGCTGGTCGTGGCGGCCCTGCTGATCGTGGGCGTGGCGGTGCTCAAGGCCGCCGGGATCATGGGCCGGCGCATCATGGCCGGGATCCACCAATACCGCATGCAGGCCCACTCCCGCCGCGCCGTTACGCGGCAGTACCTGCGGCTGCCCCTCGCCTGGCACCACCGCCACCCGACCGGGCAGCTGCTGTCCAACGCCAACTCCGATGTCGAGGCGGCCTGGGCGCCGCTCGCCCCGCTGCCGATGGCGGTGGGCGTGGTCGTGATGCTGGTGACGGCCGCCGTGGCGATCGTGCTGGTCGACCCGGTGCTCGCCGTCGTCGGCTTCCTGATCTTCCCGGCCGTGGCCGTGCTCAACCTGGTCTACCAGCGCAGGCTCTCCCCGCTCGCGATGCGGGCCCAGCAGCTGCGGGCCGAGGTGAGCGAGGTCGCCCACGAGAGCTTCGACGGCGCGCTCGTCGTCAAGACCCTCGGCCGCGAGGACGCGGAGGCCGCGCGCTTCCAGGCCAAGGCCGACGCGCTGCGCGACGCCAACGTCGCCGTCGGCCGGATCCGCGGGCTGTTCGACCCCATGCTGGAGGCGCTGCCCACGCTGGGCGTGCTCGCCGTGCTGCTCGTCGGGGCGCTGCGGCTGGAGTCGGGCGGCGTCGCGGCGGGCGACCTGATCCAGGTGGCCTACCTGTTCACCCTCCTCGCCTTCCCGATCCGGGCGCTGGGCTGGGTGCTGGCCGAGCTGCCGCGCAGCGTCGTCGGCTGGACGCGGGTCAGGGACGTCCTCGACGCCACCGGCTCCATGGAGTACGGCACCGCCCGCCTGGACGACTCCGGCCCGGCCCGGGTGGAGGCCGAGGGCGTCTCCTACGCGTACGTGCCGGGCAACCCCGTGCTGAAGGACGTGAGCTTCGCCGTGGCGCCGGGCCGTACGATCGCGCTCGTCGGGCCGACCGGGGCGGGCAAGTCGACGCTCACCCAGCTGCTCGCGCGCCTGATCGACCCCGGCGAGGGCGTCGTCCGCGTCGACGGCGTCGATCTGCGCGAGGTGGCCAGGGGCGAGGTGAGCGCCTCGGTGGCACTCGTGCCGCAGCAGACGTTCCTGTTCGACGACACCGTGCGCGGCAACATCGCGCTCGGCGGCCAGGTGCCGGACGAGCGCATCTGGGCCGCGCTGCGGCTCGCGCAGGCCGACGGCTTCGTCAGCGCCCTGCCGTCCGGCCTCGACACCCGGATCGGCGAGCGCGGCGCGACGTTGTCGGGCGGCCAGCGCCAGCGTCTCGCCCTCGCCCGCGCGGTCGTGCGCGAGCCCCGGCTGCTCATCCTCGACGACGCCACCTCCAGCGTCGACCCGCAGGTCGAAAAGCGCATCCTGTACGGCCTGCGCGACGGGGCCGCCGAGGCCACGGTGATCGTGGTCGCCTACCGGATGGCGACGATCGCGCTGGCCGACGAGGTCGTCTACCTGGAGCAGGGCGTGGTCGCCGACCACGGCACCCACGAGCAGCTCCTGGCCCGCTGCGCGGGCTACCGCGACCTCGTCACCGCCTACGAGCGCGAGGAGGCCGAACGCGCCGCGTTCGAAGACACCGATGAGGAGGTCGTGGCATGACGCCCGGCCCGAGGACCCTGACGAGGACCCTGACGAGGAGCGTGACGCGGTGACCGCCGTGAACGACACGGCCACGGGAGAGACCTCGTCTCTGCGGTCGGCCGACCGGAGCGCCCTGGAGACGCTCAGGCAGGGCCTGCGGCTGTCGCCGGAGTTCCGCCGCGGGCTCACCGGCACGCTCGTGCTGGCCGTGCTGGCGACACTGGGCAAGGTCGTCGTCCCCATCGCCGTACAGCAGGTGATCGACCGCGGCCTGGGGTCGGGCGAGCCCGACCTGCCGTTCATCCGGAACGCGGTCGTCCTGTGCGCCCTCGCCGTCGTGCTGACCGCGCTGTGCGGCTACCTGATGAACGTCCGGCTCTACCGCTCCACCGAGTCGGGCCTGGCGGCCCTGCGCGGCAAGGGTTTCCGCCACGTGCACGACCTGTCGGTGCTGACGCAGAACACCGAGCGGCGCGGCGGCCTGGTGTCCCGCGTGACCGGCGACGTCGACCAGATCAGCACGTTCATGCAGTGGGGCGGGCTGATGGTCATCGTGTCCGCCGGCCAGCTCGTGGTGGCGACCGTGCTCATGGCCGTCTATTCCTGGCAGCTCACGCTGCTGGTGTGGGCCTGCTTCCTGCCGCTGGTGCTGGCCCTGCCCCGCTTCCAGCGCCTGGTGGCCAAGGCGTACACCAAGGTGCGCGAGCGCGCCGGCGACGTCCTCGCCGCCGTCAGCGAGTCGGTCGTCGGCAGCGCGGTGATCCGGGCGTACGGCTCGGAGGACCGCACCGCCGACCGGATCGACACGGCGGTGGACGGGATGCGCGCGGCGCAGACCCGGGCCCAGAAGATCGTCGGGTTCACGTTCCCGGTCACCGAGCTGGTCGCCTCGATCACGGTCGCGCTGGTGGTCGTGGCCGGGGTCTGGCTGGGCGTCGGCGGCTCGATCACGGCCGGGCGGCTCATCGCGTTCCTGTTCCTGATCACGCTGTTCATCAGCCCGCTGCAGACCGCGACCGAGGTGCTGAACGAGGCGCAGAACGCGATCGCCGGCTGGCGGCGCATCCTGGGCGTGCTCGACACCCCGGCCGACGTGGCCGACCCCGAGAACGGTGCGACGCTGCCGCGCGGCCCGATCTCGGTCCGTTTCGACGGCGTGGGCTTCGCCTACCCCGGCGGGCCGCCGGTGCTCCACGACGTGTCGGTCGAGATCCCGCCGCGCACGCGGATCGCCGTGGTGGGGGAGACCGGCTCGGGCAAGACGACCTTCGCCAAGCTGCTCACCCGGCTCATGGACCCCACCTCCGGCCGGATCCTCGTGGACGGCACCGACCTGCGCACGGTGAGCTTCTCCTCGCTCCGAGAGCGGATCGTCATGGTGCCGCAGGACGGGTTCCTGTTCGACTCGACGCTTGAGGACAACATCCGCTTCGGACGGCCCTCGGCGACCCGGGAGGAGATCACCCGGGCGCTGACCGAGCTCGGCCTGGCCGACTGGCTCGACGGCCTGCCCGCCGGCCTCGACAGCCCGGTCGGCCAGCGGGGCGAGTCCCTTTCCGCCGGCGAGCGCCAGCTCGTCGCGCTCGCCCGCGCCTACCTCGCCGACCCCGACCTGCTGCTGCTCGACGAGGCCACCTCCGCCGTGGACCCCGCCACCGAGGTGCGCCTCGCCCGCGCCCTCGACGGCATCACCCGTGGCCGTACGGCCGTCTCGATCGCCCACCGCCTGTCCACCGCCCAGGCGGCCGACGAGGTCATCGTGTTCGAGCACGGCCGGATCGTCCAGCGCGGCCCGCACGCCGTCCTGGTCGAGCAGCCCGGCGTGTACGCCGACCTCTACGCCTCCTGGACCACCGCCACCACCGTCCGCTGAATGCCGCGTCACTGACGTCGAACGTCACCGACGTTGGACGTCAGCGACGTCCCCTGCCAGTAATGAAGGCTGGGATTCGTCAACCCCTTCCTCGCCTTCTACCTGGGCCCGCTCTCGCGTTATCGGGCCGACATCGAGCTGGGCGCCGGGCCGGACGTCGTCCAGGCCCTGTACGAGGCGATGAGCGAGCATCTCGGGCAGGTCTACGAGGAGGCGTTCCGAGACCACCTGCGGCGGCGCGCGGCGGCGAGGGAGCTCGGGCCCCGGGTCGTCGCCGTCGGACCCTGGTGGAAGGACGACGGCCAGGACGAGATCGACGCCGTCGTGCTCGCGGAACCCGCCCGCACGCGCGTTCCGGTCCTCGTCGGCGAGGCCGAGTGGAGCCGCACCGTGGACGCGGAACGGCTGCGGGCGCGCCTGTCGCGCAAGGCGGCGAAACTCACCGGCGACGTGGACGCGCTCACCTACGCCGTGTGCGCCCGTGAGGAGGTCACCCACGTGCGCGAGGGCGTCCTGCCGATCACCGCGGCCGACGTCTTCCGTCCCTGATCAGGTCCGTACGGCGTCGGAGAGGCCGCTGTCCGCCCGGCCCGAGGAGGCCGGCGAGGCGTTGGGTATCTTGACGGCCGTCATGAAGGAGATCACCGCCAGGGCGGCGGCAGGAGCGGGAGCGAGCGGAACATGGGGGACATCGTGGGGAAGCCGGTGCTGGTCGAGCGGCGCAGCACGGACAGGATCGCCCCGCCCCTCGGCGCGTACAGCCATGCGGCGCGGGTCTCGCCGGACGCCGCCGTCCTGCACATCGCGGGGCAGATCGGCAACGCCCCCGACGGAACGGTCGCCCCGGACGCGTACGGGCAGACCGTCCAGGCGTTGCGCAACATCGCGGCGGTCGTCGAGGACGCCGGAGGCACCCCGGCGGAGGGGCTGGTCTCGCTGTTCACGATGGTCGCGAGCCGGGAGGCGCTTCCCGGAGTGCGCCGCGGCATCGGCGAGGTGCTCGCCGAGTGGTTCCCCGAGGGGGACTACCCGATCAACTCGTTGATCGTGGTGGCCGGGCTGGCCCGGGAGGACCTGCTGGTCGAGATCGCCTCGACGGCGGTGGTGCCGGGATGACGCCGGGTAGTCCGGCGGGCGGGTCGCCTCAGTGGGTCTGCGGGTCGCCGCCGGACAGGCGCTGGGCCAGATAGATCGGGATCACCGACAGCAGGATCAGCGCGGCGGCGACCACGTTGACCACCGGCGCCTGGTTGGGCCGGAACAGGTTCTCGAAGATCCAGATCGGCAGCGTGCGGACGCCGGCCCCGGCGGTGAACGTCGTGACGATGATCTCGTCGAACGACAGCGCGAAGGCGAGCAGCCCGCCCGCGAGCAGCGCCGAGCGCATCATCGGGAACGTCACCAGGCGGAACGTGGTGAACGTGTCCGCCCCGAGGTCGGCCGACGCCTCCTCCAGGTTCAGGCCCATGCGGCGCAGCCGGGCCAGCACGTTGTTGTAGACGGTGACCACGCAGAACGTCGCGTGGCCCACGATCACGGTCAGCAGCCCGAGAGGCAGGCCGAGCACCGTGTGGAACGTGTTGCTCAGCGCGATGCCGGTCACGATGCCGGGCAGGGCGATGGGCAGCACGATCACCAGCGAGACCGTCTCCCGGCCGAAGAACCGGTAGCGCTGCACCGCGAAGGCGGCCATCGTGCCGAGCACGAGCGCGATCGCGGTCGCGCCGAGGCCCGCCTGGACCGAGGTCCACAGCGCGTCGCGCAGGCCGGCCGAGCCCCAGGCGGCGCCCCACCAGCGCAGCGTGAACCCGGCGGGCGGCCAGGAGAAGGTCCGGTCGGAGTTGAACGAGTTGAGCAGCACCACGGCCAGCGGCACGTAGATCACGGCCAGGCCGGCCACCAGCGCCGCCCGCAGCAGCGTCCGGGCCGTACGAGACAGGTTCACCGGGCCTCCTCCGCCCGCCGGTGGATCCGGTCGCCGGTTCGTTCGCTTCGCTCTCTCACAGGTTCTCCAGCGCGCCGGTGCGGCGTACGGCCGCGAGGTAGACCAGCATGATCACGACGGGGACGGTGGCGACGGCGGCGGCGAAGGGCAGGTTGTTGGCCGCGCCGATGTTGTCGTAGACCACGTTGCCGATGAGCTGGGTCTTGCCACCGACGATCTTCACGGTGATGTAGTCGCCCAGGGAGAGGGAGAACGTGAAGATCGACCCCGCCACGGCGGCGGGGAAGGTCAGCGGCCAGACCACCGTGCGGAACGTCCGCCACGGGCGCGCGCCGAGGTCCCCGGCCGCGTCGAGCAGCGAGTTCGGCAGCCGTTCGAGCCCCGCGTAGATCGGCAGGATCATGTACGGCAGCCACAGGTACGACAGGGTCACCACGGTGGCGGTCAGGCCGTAACCCCAGCCGAGCACGCCGTCCGAGGACAGCATCACCCGCCACGCGTACGCCTTGACCAGGTAGGACGCCCACAATGGGGTGAGCACGGCGATCACGAGCCAGCGCTGGGCACGCGGCGAGGCCAGCTTGGCCATCGCGAACGCCATGGGGAAGGCCACCACCAGGTCGATCAGCGTGACCGCCGCGGCCACGCCGATCGAGCGCAGGGCGACCGTGCGATAGACCTCGCCGGTGACCAGATCGGTGAAGTTGGCCCAGGTGAACACCTTGACCACGTCACCGGTGAACACGTCCGTCGACCAGAACGCGGTGACCAGAAGGGCGGCGAGCGCGCCCAGGTAGGCCAGTCCCAGCCAGGCCAGGGGCGCCGACAGCAGCAGCGACAGCCGCACGCCGGCGTGCCGGTGCAGGAATGAGGCGGCCCGCCTCCGCATCCCGGGGGAGGCGGCCGTCGTCGTGAGGGTCGTCATCGTCTTCTCTCCGTGGGGCTGCTCATGCGGCCGAGGGGGGACGGCCGGGCGGCCGTCCCCCGGGGAGCGCTCAGCCCTTGATCTCGGTCCAGGCCCGGGTCCACTCGGAGTAGTCGGTGCACTTGACGTCGGTGCGCCCGTCGAGGCACTGCGCGATCGGCGTGGTCCAGTAGTGGACCTTGGAGAAGTACTCCTCGTCGGTCGCGTGGTAGGTGTCGCAGAAGGACTTGTCGGACGTCTGCTCGCACGCCTTGGCGTTGGCCGGCGCCTCGCCGAACCACTCGGCCACCTGCGCGTTGGCCGTGGGGGAGATGATCCAGTCGAGCCACTCGTAGGCGCAGTTGGGGTGCTTGGCCTGCGCGGCGACCATCCACGTGTCCGACCAGCCGGTGGAGCCCTCCTTGGGCAGCGTCGTCTGCACCGGCGCCTTGTCGGCCTCCACCAGGTTGGCGATCACCTGCCAGGTCGTGCCCACGGCCGTGTCGCCGGACTTGAACGACTGCACCGCCTTGGTGTAGTCGGACCAGTATTCGCCGATGTTCTGCTTCTGCTGCTTGAGCAGGTCGACCGCGGCCTTGAGCTGCGTCTCGTCCAGCGCGTACGGGTCCTTGATCCCCAGCTCGGGCCTGGCCGACATGAGGTAGAGCGCGGCGTCGGCGATGTAGATGGGGGAGTCGTACGCCGTCACCTTGCCCTTGTAGGGCGAGGCGGGGTCGAACACGACGCCCCAGGAGTCGGGGGCCGGGTTCACCGTGTCCGTGCGCCACATGAGGAGGTTCGCGCCGCGGCCGTGCGGGATGCCGTACGCGACCCCGTTGACCGAGTTCCACGGCTTGAGCTTCAGCCCCTCGAACACGTCCTTGTAGTTGGGCACGAGGTCGGTGTTGACCGGCGCGACCGTGCCGGAGGCGATCAGGCGCAGCGAGGCGTCGCCGGACGCCGACACCGCGTCGTACTCGCCGGTCTTCATCAGGTTGACCATCTCGTCGGACGTGCCCGCGGTCTTGGTGTTGACCGTGCAGCCGGTGGCCTTCTCGAACGGGTGGACCCAGTCGACCTTGGGGTCGTTGGAGCCGTCCTCCGCGTAGCCGGCCCAGGCGACGAGGTTGACCTGTCCCTCGCCGGGGCCGAGGGACTTCAGGGTCTCGATCTTCGGCGGGGTGAAGGCGCCGCCGGGGGCCGCGGCCGAGCCGCCGCCGTCGGTGGACGAGCCGCCGCCGCAGCCCGCGACGGCCGCGAGGGCGAGCGCGGCGGTGACGACGAGAGACGGCCTGGCGAAACGCGGACGGGGGGACCGCATCGTGGTTCTCCTTGCTGTGAGTGGTGCCGGGGGGCGCGGTGCCTGGGCGCGGTGCCTGGGCGCGGTGCCTGGGCGCGGTGCCGGGGGCGCGGTGGCGGAGTCAGCCGGCGTCAGCCGGCGGCGACCGGCTCGGCCGGGGTGTCGATGGGGAACTCGTGCCGGCGGTTCCACACGAGGCGGACGCGGGCGCCGCGCAGGCCCGTCACGTCCATGGAGGACGCCTCCAGGTTCTGCTGGAGGGCGATCAGGCGCCCGCCCGCGTCGAGGTCCACGACGAACCGGGTCGCCGGACCGGCGTACACGACCTCGCGGATCACACCGGCGGCCTCGTGCTCGTCCGGTGCCGGCGGCTCCTCGCCGAGCACGACGCGCAGCTTCTCGGGCCGGACGCTGAAGGTGCCCTCCCTGCCCAGCACGGCCCGCGCGGCCTCGCCGGAGACGAGGTTGGAGGTGCCCACGAACGAGGCGACGAAGGCGGTGGCCGGGCGCTCGTACACCTCGGCGGGGGTGCCGATCTGCTCGATCCTGCCCTGGTCGAACACCGCGATCCGGTCGCTCATCGTCAGCGCCTCCTCCTGGTCGTGGGTCACGAACAGGAACGTGATGCCGACCTCCCGCTGGATCGCCTTCAGCTCGACCTGCATCTCCTCGCGGAGCTTGAGGTCGAGCGCGCCGAGCGGCTCGTCGAGCAGCAGCACGCGCGGCCGGTTGACCAGCGCGCGGGCCAGCGCGACCCGCTGGCGCTGGCCGCCGGACAACTGGGCCGGGCGCCGCTTCTCGAAGCCCTCGAGCCGCACCGAGCGCAGCGCGGCGAGCGCCCGCTCGCGCCGCTCCGCTCGCGGCACCTTCTTCACCCGCAGGCCGTACTCGACGTTGTCCAGCACGCTCATGTGGGGGAACAGCGCGTAGTCCTGGAAGACCGTGTTCACGTCGCGCTCGAACGGCGCGAGCCGCGTGACGTCACGCCCGCCCAGCTCGACCGTGCCCGCCGTGGGCGACTCGAACCCGGCGATCATGCGCAGCACGGTGGTCTTCCCCGACCCGGACGGCCCGAGCATCGCGAAGAACTCCCCGTCGGCGACGTCGAGATCGATCCCGGCCACGGCCTCGACCGGCCCGAAGTTCTTGCGCAGGCCGCGAAGACTGACTGCTTGGTCTGGCATGACCTGAAACATATGGAGTTAAATGTTTCGCGTAAAGACCCGATCCGGTATCACTGTTGTGAACTTCCGCGGAGGCCCGATTTTTCGCGACGGCGCGGGCGAACAGGAGTGCGACCGTGAACATGGCCCGCCTGGCCGTCTTCTCACCCGTGGACAGCACCGCCCGGGTGGACGCCGTGGTCCGGCGGCTCGCCGACGCGATCGCGGTCGGCCTGCTCGCCGACGGGGAGCAGCTGCCCAGCGAGGCCGAGCTCGCGGGCCGGCTCGGTGTCTCCACCGTGACCCTGCGGGAGGCGCTCATGGCGCTGCGCCAGCAGGGGATGGTCGAGACGCGGCGCGGGCGGGGCGGCGGCAGCTTCGTGCGGCGTCCCGCCGGGATCGACCTCCTGGCGCGGCTGCGCGCGTTCGCCCCCGACGAGCTGCGCGACTTCGGCGACCACTACGCGGCCATCGCGGGGGCGGCGGCCCGGCTCGCCGCCGAGCGCTCGCTGCCCTCGGACGTCGCGCCCCTGCGGCGCACGCTGGACGAGATGGACGCCGTCGCCGCCGCGCCGGAGGCGGCCGGGTCCGCGGAGGCGTGCGCCCGGCTGCGCAGGCTCGACGGCCGGTTCCACATCGAGGTCGCGGCGGCCTCGCAGTCGGCTCGCCTCACTCAGGAGGAGATCCGGTTACAGGCTGACATCGGAGCGTTGCTCTGGCTTCCGCACGAGGGCCCGGGCGGGCACCATGAGACGGCGGCACAGCATCGCGCCATCGCCGAGGCCGTCGAGCGCGGCGACGGCGAGCAGGCCAGGGCCGTCGCCGAGCGGCACGTGCTCGACGCGACACGACACCTCATCGAGCTTCGGCTGCGTCTGCGGGAGTGACAGGCATGAGCACAGTGGCGTCTCTTGCGCAGGCCGGCCACGACCGCGCCGCCGCGGCGGTGGCGCGGGTGCGCGAGGCGGCCGAGGGCGTCTTCGAGGCGCTGCGCGAGGTCCGCGACGCCGCCGTCGCCTGCGCCCTGCCCGCCGGCGGCACGCGCCGCCCGGTGGCGGCCGACCTCGCGGCGCTGCGCCCGCTGCTGTGGGCCCGGCTGCGCGGCGGCGCGCTGTCCGCGCACATGCCCGCCCATCTGCCCGCCCTGATCGCGGGGATCGGCTTCATCGCCGCGCCCGGCCTGCTGGCCGACGCGCCGTGGTACCTGGAGTGGTGGCAGGAGAACCCCTCCGGAGATCCCGTGCAGCTCCTGCGGGACATGGACCCGGCGAGCAGCGCCTTCTACGACTACACCCACTGGGACTGGTACGCCGGCCCGTCGTCCGGCGCGGAGCGCACGATCTGCGGGCCGTACGTCGACTATCTGTGCACCGACGAGTACAGCCTCACGCTGTCGGTGCCCGTGCTGGCGGGCGGGACCTTCGCCGGGGTGGCCGCGGCCGACGTGTTCGTCCGGCGGTTCGAGGCCGCGGTGCTCCCGGCGCTGCGCGCGATCCCGGGCCCGGCGTTCCTCGTCAACGACGAGGGCCGGGTCGTCGCGTCCAACACCGCGACCTGGGTCACGGGATCGGTCTACCGGGGCGGCCGGGGCGGCGAGGAGCACGCCGTACGCCGAGTGGGCGATCTTCCGCTGTCGCTGGTGACCGCCGCGTCCGCATAGCGGCGGCGGGGGCGGCCGGGGGCTGCGGCAGAATTGGCCTCATGGCCCTCGACCCCAAGATCGCCGACCGGCTGAAGCGCACGCCGGACGGCCTGGTGCCCGCGATCGTCCAGCAGCACGACACCGGAGAGGTGCTCATGCTCGCCTGGATGGACGACGAGGCGCTGCACCGCACGCTCACCACCGGCCGGGCGACCTACTGGTCCCGCAGCCGGGGGGAGTACTGGGTGAAGGGCGACACCTCCGGCCACGTGCAGTGGGTCAAGCACGTGGCGCTCGACTGCGACGGCGACACGATCCTGCTCAAGGTCGACCAGGTGGGGGCGGCCTGCCACACCGGCGACCGCACCTGCTTCGACGCCGACGTCCTCGACGTGAGCGGCGCGCCGTGACCGCCCCCGCTCCCGCCCGCGACCAGGCGCGTACGGCGCGGCGCTCGCTGCTGGTGTGGCTGGCCGCCTGCGCCGCAGGCGGCGGGCTCGCGCTGCTCGCCGCGGGCCGCGTGTGGGTCGCGCTCGGCACCGTGAAAGGCACGGCGGAAGGCCCCGCCGGAGCGGGCAGCGGCTCCCTCACCGGCAACGACCTGGTGGCCTGGCTCACCCCCGCCGCGCTGGCCGCGCTCGCCGCCGTGCTGGCCGTGCCGGCGACCCGGGGGGCCGCGCGGCGCGTGACGAGCGTGGTGGTCGCCCTCCTCGGCGTGGCGGTCGCGGCCGGGGCCTGGGACGGCACGCGCGAGGCGACGATCCTGTCCGTGGCCGCGCGGCACATGACGACCGCGGTGACGTCCTCCGGTCACATCTCCGTGGAGTCGCGCGCCTGGGTCTGGCCGCTGCTCACCGTCGTGGGCGGGCTCGTCCTGGCCGGGGCGGGCGTGGCGGCGGCGATCCTGAGCGCGCGCTGGCCCGGCATGTCGAGCAGGTACGAGCGGGGGGCCGGGCACACCGGAACGGGCGGCGGCACCGCGAGGGTCAAGGACGCCGACAGGGCGATGTGGGACGCCATCGACGAGGGTGAGGACCCCACCGCGTAGCCCGTCCACCGGCTGGAGAGCAGCTCTCCGGTGCGTGTTGGGCCGTTTACACCTCGATTACAAATTGTCCACAAAGCTAAGTCTTGCCCCGGCCGGCCGCCCTGCTGCCGATAGGCTTCCCGCCGACCTCTGATCGTCGCGTAGGAGACCGAATGAGCCACGGGAGTCGGCTGGGCGGCACAGGCGGCCACGGCCGCCGGCCCGGCCGGGGTGACCTGCCGCCGGTGTCCGGCGGTCGTCGCCATCTCCTCCGTCCGGTCCGCATCAGCGCCGGCCACCTTCCGGCGCGGGCGGCAACGGCGTGGTCGTCGCGTCACTTCTCTCCGGCATCCCCGGCCCGTCTCCATGCGGCGCTCCGCGGATTCTCGGGGCCGTCTCCGGTCTTGTCGCGCTGAGAAGATCCGAGACCCCTTTTCCCCCACTCACGCAGGAGCATTCCATGACGTACGGCAACGACCCGGGCTACAACCCGGGTGGTTACCCGCAGAACCAGCCCGGCCCGCAGGGCGGCTACCCCCCGCCGCAGGGCGGCTACCCGCCTCCCCAGGGCGGCTACCCCCAGGGTGGCGGTTACCCGCCGCCGCAGGGCTACCCGTCCGCGCCCGCCGGCGACCAGTACGGCGGTCAGTACGGCGCCCAGTACGGCGGCGCGTACGGCCAGCCCGGGGGCTACCCGGCTCCCGAGCTCGCGCACTGGGGCCTGCGCGTCGGCGCCACGCTGATCGACGGCCTCATCGTCGGCGTCCCCACCTGGATCCTGAGCATCATCGGCAGCGCCCTGAGCGCCGGCTCGGTGGACCAGGAGACCGGCCAGGTCGGCTCCGGCTTCGGCATCGGCCTGGTGCTCTCCCTCCTGGCCATCGTCGTCGCCCTCGGCCTGGGCCTGTGGCTGAAGCACAAGGAGGGCACCACCGGCCAGACGGTCGGCAAGAAGGTCGTCGGCATCCAGACGGTCAAGGAGCAGACCGGCGAGTACATCGGATTCGGCATGGCCGTCGTCCGGTACATCTGCCACATCGTGGACGGCCTGCCCTGCTACATCGGCTACCTGTGGCCGCTCTGGGACGCCAAGCGCCAGACCTTCGCCGACAAGATCGTCGGCACCGTGGTCGTGCGAGCCCCGCGTTAGGCTGACCTCCATGGAAGTCACCGGACGGCGCGTGCGCGACCGGGTGCGGTCGCTGTGCGCGCCGTTCGGCGCCGCGGTCGTTCTGGCCGCGGCGGTGACATGCCTGGCGGTGGTCGACCCGCACGAACCGGGTCACTACCCCGTCTGCCCGCTCTATTACCTGACCGGCCTCTACTGCCCCGGGTGCGGCGCGCTGCGCGCCGTGCACGACCTCGCCCACGCCGACATCGCCGGGGCGGCGCGGATGAACCTGCTCTTTGTCTTCTGCGTTCCTGTCGTAATCACGTTGTGGGCCCGATGGGCGTTACGATCATGGCAGGGACGGCCCATGCGCCCGGACAGCGCGCGCCCCGCGTACCTGTGGGGACTCCTCGCCGTCGCGGCCGTCTTCGGGGTGGTGCGTAATACGCCTTTCGGGCAATTCCTCGCACCGTGAATCGACCCGGTGGCGGCTCGACGCGAGACGGGCCGATACCATCGCAGGGCAGGACACGCAGAGCAGCCGACCGGAGGGACCCTTACGCGTGAGCGAGCGGACAGGCAGATCGCGTGAGCTCCGAGCCGAAGGCGAGGAGGACGCGTGAGTGTTCTTGAGGACATCATCTCGGGCGTCCGGGAGGACCTCGAGGAGCGGCAGCGCGACGTGCCGATCGAAGAGCTCAAGCGGCTCGCCGCCCGCGCACCCGAACCCCGGGACGCCTACGCCGCGCTCGGCGGCGACCGGGTGTCGGTCATCGCGGAGGTGAAGCGGTCGAGCCCCTCGAAGGGCGCGCTCGCCGCGATCGCCGACCCCGCCGCCCTCGCGGCGGACTACGAGGAGGGCGGCGCCCACGTCATCAGCGTGCTCACGGAGCGGCGCAGGTTCGGCGGCACGCTCGCCGACCTCGCGGCCGTGCGCGCGGCCGTGGACATCCCCGTCCTGCGCAAGGACTTCATCGTCACCTCCTACCAGCTGTGGGAGGCCAGGGCGCACGGCGCCGACCTCGCCCTGCTCATCGTGGCGGCCCTCGACCAGCAGGCGCTCGTCTCGCTGATCGAGCGGGCCGAGTCGATCGGGCTCGCCCCGCTCGTCGAGGTGCACACCGAGGAGGAGCTGGCCCGGGCGGTCGACGCCGGCGCCAAGATCATCGGGGTGAACGCCCGCAACCTCAAGACGCTTGAGGTGGACCGCGAGGTGTTCGCCAAGCTCGCGCCCAAGGTGCCGGACGGCGTCATCAAGGTCGCCGAGTCCGGGGTGCGCGGCCCGCACGACCTGCTCGCGTACGCGAGGGCGGGGGCGGACGCCGTCCTGGTCGGCGAGAGCCTGGTCACCGGCAGGGACCCCAAGGCGGCGGTCAACGACCTCGTGACCGCGGGCGCCCACCCGGCCTCCCGGCAGGACACCGGCTCCGAGAGGCACTCGTGAACGACAGCGCATCGGAAGGAGGCCACGTGACCGCGACGGAGGGGATGATCCTCACCCCCGCGGACCTGGCCGGCAACGGCGTCCACGGCAACGACCCGGACATCAACGGCAAGTTCGGCATCTTCGGCGGCAGGTATGTTCCGGAGGCGCTCATCCCGGCCCTCGACGAGGTCGCCGCGGAGTACGAGAAGGCCAAGACCGACCTGGGCTTCCTGCGCGAGTTCGACCACCTGCTGCGCACGTACGCCGGCCGTCCCACGACGCTGACCGAGGTGCCGCGGTTCGCCGAGCACGCGGGCGGCGCGCGGATCCTGCTCAAGCGCGAGGACCTCACCCACACGGGCGCACACAAGATCAACAACGTGCTCGGCCAGGCGCTGCTGACCAAGCGGCTGGGCAAGCGGCGCGTCATCGCGGAGACCGGGGCGGGCCAGCACGGCGTGGCCACCGCCACCGCCGCGGCGCTCATGGGCCTGGAGTGCGTCATCTACATGGGCGCCGTCGACTGCGAGCGCCAGGCGCTCAACGTCGCCAGGATGAAGCTCCTCGGCGCGACGGTCGTGCCCGTCACCAACGGCAGCCAGACCCTCAAGGACGCCATCAACGAGGCGTTCCGCGACTGGGTCACCAACGTCGACCACACCCACTACCTGTTCGGCACCGTCGCGGGTCCGCACCCGTTCCCTGAGATCGTGCGCGACTTCGCCAGGATCATCGGCGTGGAGGCCCGCCGTCAGGTCCTGGAGCTCACCGGCAGGCTGCCGGACGCCGTCTGCGCCGCCGTCGGCGGCGGCTCGAACGCCATCGGCGTCTTCCACGCCTTCGTCGAGGACCAGGACGTCCGGCTGTACGGCTACGAGGCCGGCGGCCGGGGCGCGGAGACCGGCGAGCACGCGCTGACCCTGACCGAGGGCAGCGTCGGCGTGCTGCACGGCGCCCGCACCTACGTCCTGCAGGACGAGGAGGGCCAGACGATCGAGTCCCACTCGATCTCGGCCGGCCTCGACTACCCCGGTGTGGGCCCGGAGCACGCGTGGCTCAAGGACACCGGCCGGGCCACCTACGAGGGCGTGACCGACGCGGAGGCCATGGAGGCCTTCGCCCTGCTCGCCCGCACCGAGGGCATCATCCCGGCCATCGAGTCCTCGCACGCGCTCGCGGGCGCGCTGCGGCTGGGCCGCGAGCTCGGCCCCGACGCTCTCATCCTGGTGAACCTGTCGGGCCGCGGTGACAAGGACATGGGCACCGCGATGAAGTACTTCAACCTCTGATCAGCATCGATAGGGCATCCCGATGACGACACTCCACGCGGTGTTCGACAAGGCCCGTGCCGAGGACAGGGCCGCGCTCGTCGGCTACCTGCCGGCGGGCTTCCCGACCAAGGACGGCGCGGTCGCCGCGGCGACCGCGATGGTCGAGGCCGGCTGCGACGTGATCGAGATCGGCCTGCCGTACTCCGATCCGCTCATGGACGGCCCGACCATCCAGGACGCGGTCCACCGATCGCTGACCAACGGCACCCGCATCGCCGACGTGCTGCGCACCGTCGAGGGCGTGGCGAAGTCGGGGGCCGCGACGCTGGTCATGACCTACTGGAACCCGATCGACCGCTACGGCGCCGAGCGCTTCGCGCGCGACCTCGCCTCGGCGGGCGGCGTCGGGACCATCACGCCGGACCTGACGCCCGAGGAGTCCGAGCCCTGGCTCGCCGCGAGCAAGGACGCCGGCATCGACACGGTCTTCCTCGTCGCGCCCAGCTCGCCGGACGAGCGCATCGCCCGGGTCGCCGCCTGCTGCACGGGCTTCGTGTACGCGGCCTCGCTGATGGGCGTGACCGGTGCCAGGGAGTCCGTGAGCTCGGCGGCGGAGGGCCTGGTCAAGCGGACCAGGGCGAACACGTCGCTGCCCGTCTGCGTCGGTCTCGGCGTCGGCAACGGCGCCCAGGCCGCCGAGGTCGCGGCGTACGCCGACGGCGTCATCGTCGGGTCCGCCTTCATCCGGCGCCTGCTCGACGCGCCGGACGAGAAGTCCGGTCTTGCGGCGGTACGCGAGCTCGCGTCCGAACTCGCCAGGGGTGTCCGGCGCTGAGCCGCCCTGGGGTTTCCTTCCCGTACATGCGCCGTGAGCAGCCAAGATAAGGCGGCTTACCATGCTCTTATCCAGCACATGGTGAGGTTGGGTCCCGGTACTGTTCAGTCGGTGTTGCCTACCGGGCGAGGAGACTCATGGTTCAGTTGGCATCCGGCGCCTCGGTGTCCGAACGGTTACAGCCCGCGAAACCCGTGCTCTCCTGGGTCACGACCGCCGCACGGGTCGTGCTCGCCGGCGTACTGATCGTCGCCGGGGCGCTCAAGATCGGAGCGCCCGCGTTGTCGGTCCAGGCGGTGCGGGCCTATCAACTTCTGCCCGACTCCGTCGCGCAGGTCGTGGGATACGGCCTGCCCGTGCTGGAGATCATCACGGGCCTGCTGCTGCTCGTCGGCCTGTTCACGCGCGCGGTGGCGGTCGTCGGCGGGGTGCTGATGGTGGCGTTCGTCATCGGCATCGCGTCGGCCTGGGCCCGGGGGCTGCGCATCGACTGCGGCTGCTTCGGCGGGGACGGCACGCTCGCCGCCGGACAGGATCCGAACTACTTCTGGGAGCTGATGCGCGACCTCGGGCTGCTGCTCTGCGCGGCGTGGATCGTGGTCAGGCCGTCCGGCCGTCTGTCGCTGGACTCCGCGCTGGGCTTCACGGGGGAGCGGGAAACAGCGGACGCGGACGGTTCGGACGGCGAGGACGACGCCGCGTGACCGCGTACGACGGCGGCACGCGGCCGTGAAAACAGCCAGGGGGGAAGCTTCGTGAGCAAGCGGACGAGTGAGGCGGCCAGGGCCCGGATCGCGGCCCAGCGCGAGGCCCTGCGCAAGCAGGAGCAGCGCAAGCGCATCACGATGATCGTCACCATCGCGGTGATCGTCGTGATCGCCGCAGCCTTCACGGTGTGGTCGGTGCGGCAGGGAACCTCGGAGGAGGCGACCGGCAATGTCGCACCCGTCACCGTGGAGAAGGACGGCACGGTCGTGATGGCCAAGGCCGGCGTGACCAAGCCCGTGGTCGACGTGTTCGAGGACTTCCAGTGCCCGGCCTGCAAGCAGTTCGAGGAGACCAGCGGCTCGACGCTGAAGAACCTCGCCGCCGAGGGCAAGGCCAAGGTCGTGTATCACCCGATCACGATCTTCACGGAGGACCCGACCAAGAGCAACTCGCTGCGCGCGGCCTCCGCGGCCCGTTGCATCACCGACGGGCGGCAGTGGCTGGCGTTCCACGACCTGCTCTACAAGAACCAGCCGAGCGAGACCGTGAGCGGCTTCTCCGCCGACGAGCTGATCAAGTGGGGCAAGCAGGCCGGCGTCACCGCCCCCGACTTCGACACCTGCGTGCGGCAGCAGCGCAACGTGGCCGCGCACCAGCAGTTCTCGTCGCAGACCATGACCGCGCAGAAGCTGCAGGGAACGCCGACCCTCAAGATCGACGGCAAGGAACTCGACAGCAAGGTCGCCTTCGTGCCGAGCTCGCTGCGTGACGCGGTGGAGAACGCCGGCAAGTGACCTCCCGCCGGGACGGCCCCCACCCGGGCCGTCCCGGGCCGGTCCTCGCCGAGAACGCGGTCCGGCCGAGAGCAGGTCCTCGCTGAGAACGCGCCCCCCGCTGAGAACGCGCCCCCCGCTGAGAACGCGCCCCCCCGCTGAGAGCGCGGCCCCCGCCGAGAACGCGGCCCTCCCCAAGAATCGGGCAAGGGCCGCGTGGCGCTCCCGCGACAGGGGTATCGAGCGCGGTGTCACACGCTCCGCCACAGGCGGGGGAGGGGCCGGTCCGGCCGGTTTCCCGCCCGCGCCCGGCGAATCCGCGGCGGTGAGCCGAGCGAGGAGGCGCCGTGCCCGCCCACACCGGTGAAGAAGGCCCACAAGAGCGGTGTCTTCCACCGAGACCGCGGGGTGGCGCCCCGGCCGGGGCGATGAGCGGGCGCGACCTCCCGGGAGAGCGGTCCGGCGGACGGGACGACGGACAGGCCGGTCCCGTCCGTGTCGTCCTGCGGCCCATGGGCAGCCCGCTGCCGCTGGGGTTCCTCGGCCTCGCCATGGCCACGACCGCCTTCGCCGTCGTGGAGCTTCGACTGGTGTCCGCCGCGCAGGCGCATATCGCCGCCCTGGCCGTGCTGCTGTTCACCGCGCCGCTGCAGTTCCTCGTCTCGGTGCTCGCCTTCCTCGCCCGCGATCCGGTCGCCGGGGCCGCGATGGGCATCCTCTCCGGAACGTGGGCGGTGGTCGGCGCCGTCACGCTCACCTCCGCGCCCGGCACCTCCGCGCCCGGCACCTCCGCGCCCGGCACCTCCGCGCCCGGCACCTCCGCGCCCGGCACCGCCGACCCGGCGTTGGGCGTCGTTCTGCTCACGGCCGCGGCGGCCATGCTCGTCCCGGCCCTCGCGGGCCTGCCCAAGCTGCTGGCCGCCGTCGTGATGACGATATCGGCCACCAGGTTCGCGCTCACCGGTGTCTACGAGCTCACCGCGTCCCCGGAATGGCGGACCGCGGCGGGCGTCGCAGGTCTGGTGCTCGCGGCCGCCGCCTACTACGCCGCGCTGGCCTTCGAGCTGGAGGACACGCACGGGCGCGCGCTCCTTCCCGTGGCCCGCCTCGGCCGGGCCCGTACGGCGCTCCGGGGCGACCTGGGCGACCAGACCAAGGGCCTGGCACGCGAGGCGGGCGTCCGCGACCAGCTCTGATGCTCGACCACGCAGATGGTGCCGGCCGCCCGGCGCCTGGCCGGTGGCGGAGGCCCGCCGGGCGGTCGCGCGCCTGGCCGGTCTCCGCCGTACGCCCGCCGCCGGGGGCTGAACAAGGTGTGATGATCGGTCGGCGCAGGTCGCGGAACGGTTGCCCGCGACCTCGCTCCGGACCCGCCCTCTCTTGCGGTAACGTCACGTTACATGCCCCTCCTCGCCTCGATTCCCAGCCCGTCACAGGGGGTCTGGAATCTCGGACCGATCCCGATCCGTGCGTACGCGCTGTGCATCGTGCTCGGCGTCATCGTCGCCGTCTGGATCGGCGAACGCCGCTGGCGCGCCCGTGGCGGCGCCCCCGGAACGATCACCGACCTCGCGGTCTGGGCCGTGCCCTTCGGCCTCGTCGGCGGACGCCTCTATCACGTCATCACCGACTGGCAGATCTACTTCGGCTCGGACGCGCCCAAACGGCCGATCGACGCGCTGTTCATCTGGGAGGGCGGCCTCGGCATCTGGGGCGCGATCGCCCTCGGCGCGCTCGGCGTATGGATCGGCTGCCGCCGGCGCGGCATCTCCTTCACCGCCATCGCCGACACCCTCGCCCCCGGCGTCGCCGTGGCGCAGGCCATCGGCCGGTGGGGCAACTACTTCAACCAGGAGCTGTTCGGCGGCCCGACCGACCTGCCGTGGGCACTGGAGATCGAGCCGGGCCGCCCGGGCACCGTCCCCGGTGAGACCCTCTATCACCCGACGTTCCTGTACGAGTCGCTGTGGGACCTCGCGCTCGCCGGTGTGCTGATCCTCGCCGCCCGCAGGTTCAGCCTGCGGCACGGCCGGGTGTTCGCGATGTACGTCGCGGGCTACACGCTCGGCCGGTTCTGGATCGAGGGGCTGCGGGTGGACCCCGCCCACCACATCCTCGGCCTGCGGCTGAACCAGTGGACCTCGATCGTCATCTTCCTGTGCGCGCTGGCATACCTGTGGCTGGCCCGCAACCGTACGGGCGAGGAGCCGCTGGGCGTGCAGAGCGGCGACGCCGGCGACGACCCCGCCGATTCCGCCGATCCCGCCCACGGACGCGACCAGGCCGACGAGCCGGAGCTCGTCTCCGGCGAGGAGCGGGAGGACGCGGAGGCGCGAGACGGCGCCGGCGACGACCTGCCGCCGGACGGCGACACCGGCTCCGGCAAGCAGACGGCGACCGCGGGAGCGGGCGCCGCGAGCGACGGCCCGGCGGCGGAACCGGAGGCCGGCCAACGATGACGAAGGCCACGACGGGGGCGCGGGCCGAGATCCACCACGAGCATCGGGACGTCACCGGCGGTTGGTTACGCCCGGCGGTCTTCGGCGCGATGGACGGGCTGGTCTCCAACTTCGCGTTGATCGCGGGCGTCGCCGGCGGCACCGCGGAGACCAGGATCATCGCCCTCGCCGGCATCGCGGGCCTGGCCGCCGGAGCGTTCTCCATGGCGGGCGGAGAGTACGTGTCGGTCGCCAGCCAGCGCGAGCTCGCCCAGGCGGAGATCGACGTCGAGCGGCGGGAGCTGGAGCGGCACCCCGAGGCCGAGGAGGTCGAGCTCGCCCGGATGTACGAGGCGCGGGGCGTGGACCCGGAGACCGCCAGGGAGGTCGCCCGGCAGATCTCCCGCAACCCGGAGGAGGCCCTGGCGGTCCACACGCGGGCCGAGCTGGGCGTGGACCCCGACGACCTGCCCTCGCCCGTGGTGGCCGCCGTGTCGTCGTTCCTGTCGTTCAGCCTCGGGGCGCTGGTGCCGCTCCTGCCCTACCTGCTGGGCGTGCGGGGCTTGTGGATCTCGGCCGCGGTGTCGATGGCGGCGCTGTTCGCCGCGGGCGCCGTGGTATCCCGGGTGACGGCCCGCAGCTGGTGGTTCAGCGGCCTGCGCCAGCTCGTGGTGGGGGCCGTGGCGGCCTCGCTGACCTGGGGACTGGGCTCGCTGATTGGAACCGGCGGTCTATGACCAAGCGCAAGCGCCGGTCGCCGGCGCCGGCCGAGGGGCGGACCGGGGCCGCGCTCTCCGACCTCGGGCTGGACGACCGGCAGCAGCGTGTGGTCGTGTGGTCGGTCAGCGCCGTGGGAGTGCTGGCGATCGCCCTCGTGCTGACGCTGGTGGTCAACGCGATCGGCGGCGGGCAGTCGCAACCGGCCGAGGCGTCGGGCGACGTGTCGGGGGAGGGCCTGCCCGCGACCTTCCAGCCCTGGCCGACGGTGCAGGAACTGGCCCCGATCGCCGACAGGAAGGCCGACACCGCGCCGCTGACCGCTCAGGAGGTGTTCGGCGCGCGGACGCTCACCTCCGGGAAGGTCACGCTGCGCAGGCTCGCCAGCCGCCTCGACCAGTCGTGCGCGGGCGCCGTGTGGGGAGTCGATCTCGCCGACGCGCTGGCCGAGGCCGGATGCAGCCAGGCCGTACGCGGCCTGTACGGCACGGCCGACGGCGTGTACGTCGCGCAGTACACCCTGTTCAACCTGGCGGACGTCACGGCGGCGGACACGCTGGCGAAGTCGCTGGCGTCGCTCTACCGGGGCGCCTGGGTGCAGCCGCTGGAGTCGGCGCGGGCGAAGTTCGGCACCTACAGCGAGGGCAACGCCTACGTCCTGGGGCACTACCTCGGGGTGACCTGGATCGGCCGGACCGACGGCGCGGAACCGGGAGAGAAGGACGACTTCATCATGCTCGGGCTGGCCGTGCGCGAGGCCGAGAAGGCGATCTTCCGGCGCGTGGTGAAGGTGACGGGAGTGCCGTCGGACCCCGCGCAGCCGCCGGGCCCGGAAGACACCGCGCAGCCGTCCGAGGAGCCGCCCTCCGAACCCGGCTCCTCTCCCGCGGCGTCCCCGTCCGCGACGGCGACCTCGGCGCAGTCGTCCCTCGAACCCTAGAGCGCCGGTCATGTAGTCGTCAGACGGCCGGCCGATGTCGGGCCGGCCGCCAGACGAGGACGTGTGGGTTGTGGATCACGGCGGTTCGGCTGAGCTGGGGCCGTGCTCCGCTGGGGCCGGGCGCGGCGATCCGCGCCCTAATGGGACCGTCAGCCGGTCGTCACCTGTGCCGTCACCTGTGCCGCCAGCCCGCTGAGGCGGTGGAGGGGGAGTTCGAGCGGGGCGGCGTCGAGGGCCCACGGCGCGGCCTCCTCGACGGCGGCCCTGGCCTGCCGCTTGGTGAGCCCGGCCGTCTCGGTCAACGCCTCGCGCCAGGCGTTGCCGGTCTTCCCGTGCGCGCTGTCCATGATCCTGCGCACCACCCGGTCCTGCCCGCCGTCCGGGGGCGGGAGCCGTACGGCGTCGAGGACGTGGCCCTCGGCGGCCAGGCGATAGACGGGGGAGAGCAGGCGGGCGAGCGCGGGCAGGTCGGCGACCACGTCCGCCACAGGACCCGCGGTGAGCACGCGCACGTGCCGGGCGCGCGTCGCGAGCATCAGGCGGGGCAGCGCCGCCTCGAGCCCGGCCGGCACGGCGATCGCCACCCGCTCGGGGCTGGCGGCGTACGGCTTGGCCAGCAGGGTGGCGAGCCGGGTGCGCGGCACCTTCGGCAGCAGGCCGCGCGGCCAGTCGCCGGCCAGCAGGTCCGGTCCGAACGCCGCCACGGCCGCCTCGTCCGGCGGCGCCGCCGGGGCGGACTCGACGGCCTGCGGGCCCTGCGTGTAGATGGCGGTGGCGAGGCGGTCGAGCCGGGAGGCGATCGCCGGCCACGTCTTCGTGGTGGGCCGCAGCACGTACAGGTCCGCCGCGCTGCCGATGGCCTCCGCCCCGTGATACCGATTGAAGTGCGGAAATATCGCCTCGTGCAGCAGGTTGAGGTCGAACAGGGCCTTCTGCACCTTCAGCGCGAGCATCGGGGTGCGCTCGGAGGCGCCGTACGCCACGAGGATCCGCCCCTGGTCGCGGTCGCGCAGGCCCTCGGCGGCCCGGGCGGCGAACAGCCCGATCCCCTCGGGCGTGTACGGCGGGTCGGTGATCGCGAGGTCGGCCCAGCCGCGCAGCGACGGCGGCAGGCCGAGGCGCAGGTCGGCCCAGCGGGTGCGCACCCCGAGGTCCTGGGCGTCGATGTACTCCAGGATGCGGTCGTCGATGTCGGCCACGGCGACCTCGGCCTCCGGATGGACCATCCGTACGGCCAGCGAGGTCAGGTCGTGGTCGCCGACGCACAGCAGGCGGGCGCCGGGGAGCCAGAACCGCCGTCCCAGCAGGAGGGCGCGGCGCAGCACGGTCTCGGCGGTCGCGGAGACGTGGTCGAGCGCGTGCCGTCCCCGGGGCGCCTTGGCGATCAGGGTCTCCAGGCGGCCGAGCGTCTCGGCGTGCTCCGCGACCATTCCGGCGACCGGATTCCCGAGACCGGAAATATCCGTATCCGTCCAGACGTTGTAGCGGTTGGCCTGATCCCTGGGAATACGGACACGGTCGCCGCTGTGCTCAAGGGGGAGCACTCGAAGCAGCGACTCGATCGTCCGCCGCGACGTCGCGGTATCCCGGACCAGGTCTGCCAGGGTCCACCAGCGGCCGTCGGACAGGAGCGACAGCGCTCCGCGCAGGCGCAGGCCGTCCACTCCGGCCTCCGCCAGCAGTTCGTCGATCGCCTCATGACCACCCATGCGCAAACCATATCCACGGCGCTGGCCTGTGAAGGTTCGCGAAGCGGACCTGGGGGGCACTATTCCGGCAGCGTGTTGTAATCTCTAAGCACCACAACCGCAGCAGGGCCAGCGTCGTCCCTCTGTTCCACGCAGACGTTGACGACGGGAGTGACTACATGCCTGCTGCCCGCCTTGGCCTTTCCGGAGGTCTCCCCGAGCCCCAGGGACTCTACGACCCCGGTTTCGAACATGACGCCTGTGGCGTAGCCATGGTGGCCGATGTCGCGGGCCGCCGCAGCTACGACATCGTCGCCAAGGCACTGACCGCGCTCCGCAACCTCGATCACCGGGGTGCGAGCGGCAGCGAGCCGGACACCGGCGACGGCGCGGGCATCCTCACCCAGATCCCCGACGCGTTCTTCCGCGGCGTCGTGGACTTCGAGCTTCCCGCGGAGGGCGCGTACGCCGCGGGCACCGCGTTCCTGCCGCTGGACGAGCAGGCCAGGCAGACCGCGATCGGCCTCATCGAGCAGATCGCCGCCGAGGAGGGCGTCACCGTCCTCGGCTGGCGCGACCTGCCGGTGGACCGCGACCTGCCCGGCGCCACCGCCCGTGCGGTCATGCCGCACTTCGCGCAGCTGTTCGTGACCTCGCCCGGCGGCGAGACCGGCGTCGACCTCGACCGGATCGTGTTCGCCTTCCGCAAGCGGGCCGAGCACGAGGCGGACGTCTACTTCGCCTCGCTGTCCTCGCGGACCATCGTCTACAAGGGCATGCTGACCTCGCTGCAGGTCGAGCCGTTCTTCGCCGACCTGTCCGACGAGCGCTACGTCAGCGCCATCGCGCTGGTGCACTCGCGCTTCTCGACCAACACCTTCCCCTCCTGGCCGCTGGCGCACCCCTACCGCTACATCGCGCACAACGGCGAGATCAACACCGTGCGCGGCAACCGCAACTGGATGCGGGCCCGCGAGGCCATGCTCGCCACCGGCCTGATCCCGGGCGACCTGCGGCGGCTGTTCCCGATCTGCGACCCCGACGGCTCCGACACCGCCTCGTTCGACGAGACGCTGGAGCTGCTGCACCTCGGCGGCCGGTCGCTGCCGCACGCCGTGCTGATGATGATCCCGGAGGCGTGGGAGAACCACACCGAGATGGACCCGGCCCGCCGGGCCTTCTACGAGTTCCACTCCACCCTCATGGAGGCGTGGGACGGCCCCGCGTCGATCACCTTCTCCGACGGCACCCTGGTCGGCGCGGTCCTCGACCGCAACGGCCTGCGTCCCGGCCGGTTCTGGGTCACCGACGACGGCCTGGTCGTGCTCGCCTCCGAGGCGGGCGTGCTGTCCGACATCCCGCAGGAGAAGGTCGTCCGCAAGGGCCGCCTGCAGCCGGGCCGCATGTTCCTGGTCGACACCGCGCGCGGCCGGATCATCGAGGACGACGAGATCAAGGCCGAGCTCGCCGCCGCCGAGCCGTACGGCGAGTGGCTGCACGCGGGCCTGGTCCGCTTCGAGGAGCTGCCCGAGCGCGAGCACGAGCACCCGACCCACGAGGCGCTGGTCAAGCGGCAGCAGACCTTCGGCTACACGCAGGAGGAGCTGCGGGTCATCCTCGGGCCGATGGCCAAGAACGGCGCCGAGCCGATCGGCTCGATGGGCACCGACACCCCGGTGGCGGTGCTGAGCGAGAAGCCGAGGCTGCTGTTCGACTACTTCAGCCAACTGTTCGCGCAGGTCACCAACCCGCCGCTGGACGCCATCCGCGAGGAGCTCGTCACCTCGCTGCAGTCGACGATCGGCCCCGAGGGCAACCTGCTCGACCCCGGCCCGGCCTCGTGCCGCCGGCTCGTGCTGCCCTACCCGGTGATCGACAACGACGAGCTCGCCAAGATCATCCACATCAACGACGAGGGCGCGCTGCCCGGCTTCCAGCCGTACGTCGTGTCCGGCCTGTTCGACGCGGCCGGCGGCGGCGAGGCGCTGGTGCGGCGGCTGGAGGAGATCCGCCAGGAGGTCTCCCGGGCCATCGAGGACGGCGCGCGGATCATCGTGCTGTCCGACCGCGGGTCGTCCCGCGAGAAGGCGCCGATCCCGTCGCTGCTGCTCACCGGCGCGGTGCACCACCACCTCATCCGGGAGAAGTCCCGCACCCGGGTCGGGCTCGTGATCGAGACCGGCGAGGCCCGCGAGTGCCACCACATGGCGCTGCTCATCGGCTACGGCGCGAGCGCGATCAACCCCTACCTCGCGATCGAGACGGTCGAGGACATGATCGCCACCGGTCAGCTCGACCTCGACCCGCGCAAGGCCGTGCGCAACCTGATCAAGGCGTACGGCAAGGGCGTGCTGAAGGTCATGTCCAAGATGGGCGTGTCCACGGTCGCCTCCTACACCGGCGCGCAGATCTTCGAGGCCCTCGGCCTCGGCACCGAGGTCATCGACCAGTGCTTCACCGGCACCACCTCCCGCCTCGGCGGCGTCGGCTTCGACGTGCTCGCCACGGAGGCGCTGGAGCGGCACGCGCGGGCCTACCCGCGCGCGGAGAACCCGCACCGGCGGCTGGAGGTCGGCGGCGAATACCAGTGGCGCCGCGAGGGCGAGCCGCACCTGTTCAACCCGACCACCGTCTTCAAGCTGCAGCACTCCACCCGCACCCGGCGTTACGAGATCTTCAAGGAGTACACGTCCCTCGTGGACGGGCAGTCCGAGAAGCTCATGACGCTGCGCGGCCTGTTCAAGCTGCGTCCCGCCGGCGCGCCCGTGCCGATCGAGGAGGTCGAGCCGGTCGAGTCGATCGTCAAGCGGTTCTCCACCGGCGCCATGTCGTACGGCTCCATCTCCATGGAGGCGCACGAGACGCTGGCCATCGCGATGAACCGGCTCGGCGCCAAGTCGAACACCGGTGAGGGCGGCGAGGACCCCGAGCGGCTGTACGACCCCGAGCGGCGCAGCGCGATCAAGCAGGTGGCCTCCGGCCGCTTCGGTGTGACCAGCGAATACCTGGTCAACGCCGACGACCTGCAGATCAAGATGGCGCAGGGCGCCAAGCCCGGCGAGGGCGGCCAGCTGCCAGGCCACAAGGTGTATCCGTGGATCGCCAGGACCCGGCACTCCACGCCCGGCGTCGGCCTCATCTCGCCGCCGCCGCACCACGACATCTACTCGATCGAGGACCTGGCCCAGCTCATCCACGACCTGAAGAACTCCAACCCGCGCGCCCGCGTCCACGTGAAGCTGGTGGCCGAGGTCGGGGTCGGGACCGTGGCGGCGGGCGTCAGCAAGGCACACGCCGACGTCGTGCTGATCTCCGGCCACGACGGCGGCACCGGCGCCTCACCGCTGACCTCGATCAAGCACGCCGGCGCCCCCTGGGAGCTCGGCCTCGCCGAGACCCAGCAGACGCTGCTGCTCAACGGGCTGCGCGACCGCATCGTCGTCCAGGCCGACGGCCAGCTCAAGACCGGCCGCGACGTGATCATCGCGGCGCTGCTCGGCGCCGAGGAGTACGGCTTCGCCACCGCTCCGCTGGTCGTCTCCGGCTGCGTCATGATGCGGGTCTGCCACCTCGACACCTGTCCGGTGGGCGTGGCCACCCAGAATCCCGAGCTGCGCAAGCGGTTCACCGGCAAGCCCGAGTTCGTGGTGAACTTCTTCGAGTTCATCGCCCAGGAGGTGCGCGAGTACCTCGCCGAGCTCGGCTACCGCTCGCTCGACGAGGTGATCGGGCGGGCCGACCTGCTCGACACCACCCAGGCGGTCGAGCACTGGAAGGCCTCCGGCCTCGACCTGTCGCCGATCCTGCACCAGCCGGAGCTGCCCGAGGGCACCCCGCGCCGCAAGGTCGTCGAGCAGGACCACGGGCTCGACAAGGCGCTGGACAACACGCTGATCCAGCTTGCCGAGGGCGCGCTGAACCTCGGCGAGCCGGTGACGCTGGAGCTGCCCATCCGCAACGTCAACCGTACGGTCGGCACGATGCTCGGCCACGAGGTGACCAAGCGGTACGGCGGGGCCGGCCTGCCGGACAACACGATCGACGTGTCGTTCACCGGCTCGGCGGGCAACTCGTTCGGCGCGTTCGTGCCGCGCGGCATCACGCTGCGGCTGACCGGCGACGCCAACGACTACCTCGGCAAGGGCCTGTCGGGCGGCCGCATCGTCGTCCGCCCGCACCCCGACGCGCCGTTCGAGGCCGAGACGCAGGTCATCTCCGGCAACGTCGGCCTCTACGGCGCGACGTCCGGCGAGGTCTTCGTCCGCGGCATCGTGGGCGAGCGGTTCTGCGTGCGCAACTCCGGCGCGACCGCCGTCGTGGAGGGTGTGGGCGACCACGGCTGCGAGTACATGACCGGCGGCCGGGCCGTCGTCCTCGGCCCGACCGGCCGCAACTTCGCCGCCGGCATGTCGGGCGGCGTCGCCTACGTGCTCGACCTGCGGTCCGAGCGGGTCAACCGCGAGATGGTCGAGCTGGAGGCGCTGGACGACGACGACGCCGAATTCCTGCGCGAGATCGTCGAGAAGCACTTCGCGGAGACCGGGTCCACGGTGGCCAAGGCCCTGCTCGCCGAGTGGGACATCGCGCTCGGCCGCTTCTCCAAGGTCATGCCGTCGGACTACAAGCGGGTCCTGCAGGCGCGGGCCGCCGCCGAGGCCGAGGGCCGCGACATCGACGAGGCGGTCATGACCGCCGCCCACGGGTGACGCCGATGCGAATCACCGCGTCCGTTTCCGCGACCGTTTCCGCACAGGGATAGAGGGGGGTTACACCGTTGGCTGACCCGAAGGGGTTCCTGACACACGGGCGTGAGCTGCCGGCGCGCCGCCCGGTCGACGTTCGCATCCGCGACTGGCGCGAGGTCTACGAGGACTTCCCCCGGCCCGCGCTCACCAAGCAGGCCGCGCGCTGCATGGACTGCGGCATCCCGTTCTGCCACAACGGCTGCCCGCTGGGGAACCTCATCCCCGAGTGGAACGACCTCGTCTACCGCGACGACTGGCGTGAGGCGATCGAGCGGCTGCACGCGACCAACAACTTCCCGGAGTTCACCGGCCGCCTGTGCCCCGCGCCGTGCGAGTCGGCGTGCGTCCTCGGCATCAACTCCGACCCGGTCGCGATCAAGCGGGTCGAGGTCGAGATCATCGACCGCGCCTTCGCCGAGGGCTGGGTCACGCCGCAGCCGCCCGCGGCCAGGACGGGCAGGAAGGTCGCGGTCGTCGGCTCTGGCCCGGCCGGTCTCGCCGCCGCGCAGCAGCTCACCCGCGCCGGGCACGACGTGGTCGTGTTCGAGCGGGCCGACCGGATCGGCGGGCTGCTCCGCTACGGCATCCCCGAGTTCAAGATGGAGAAGCGGCACGTCGACCGCCGCATCGCCCAGATGGAGGCCGAGGGCACCGAGTTCCGCACCGGCGTCGACGTCGGCGTGGACGTCACGGCGGCGCAGCTCCGCGAGGAGTTCGACGCGGTCGTGCTGGCGGGCGGCGCCACGGCGTGGCGCGACCTGCCGGTGCCCGGCCGCGAGCTCAAGGGCGTCTACCAGGCGATGGAGTATCTCCCGCCGGCCAACAAGGCGCAGCACGGCGACTTCCCCGAGTCGCCGATCTCCGCGAAGGGCAAGCACGTCGTCGTGATCGGCGGCGGCGACACCGGCGCCGACTGCATCGGCACGGCGATCCGCCAGGGGGCTTTGTCGGTCACCCAGCTGGAGATCATGCCGAAGCCGCCGGCGACGCGTCCGGGCAGCCAGCCGTGGCCGACCTACCCGATGCTGTTCAAGATGGAGAGCGCGCACGAGGAGCTGGAGGCCGGGGCGGGCGACCGCGTCTACGCGGTGTCCACCACCGAGTTCGTCGGCGACGACGAGGGCAACGTGCGGGCGCTGCGCCTGGTCGAGGTCGAGGGCCCGGCGGCGGGCTTCAAGCCGATCCCCGGCACCGAGCGGGAGATCCCGGCCGAGCTGGTGACGCTCGCCATGGGCTTCCTCGGCCCCGAGAAGGGCCCGCTGCTGAACGACCTCGCGGCGCTGTCCGGCGACCCGGAGTCGTTCTTCGACGCCCGGGGCAACGTGGCCAGGAACGCGTCGTACGCGACATCGGTCGAGGGCGTGTTCGCGGCCGGCGACATGGGCCGCGGCCAGTCGCTGATCGTCTGGGCGATCGCCGAGGGCCGTTCGGCCGCGGCGGCGGTGGACAGCTATCTGAGCGGGCGGACCGTGCTGCCCGTTCCCATCCCTCCGACGGCGCGCCCCCTCGTCTGAGACGTGATCCACCGGCCGTGGTCCCAGGGGACCGGACCACGGCCGGTGTGGGCATTTAGGGGATAAAACGGGCATATCCCAATTCGGTGGCCGGGTTGCGAGCGCGTACGGCTGCCGGGAGGATGCTGAGCCCGTATCGAGGGGCCCCGGCACCGGGTGCCCGCAATCGAGGAGGATCGTTGCACGCACGGGGGCGGCTCGCCGGGGCCATCATGTCCATCACGCTGCTCGGCGGGCTGGGGGCCGCGGGACTGCCGGGGGCGGCGACCGCGTCCGAACCCGCGCAGAACTACCTGGTCTTCTACAAGGACGGCGGCAGCGACGCCGCGCAGCGGGCGGTCGAGGCAGCCGGAGCGACCATCCAGGCGCGGGACGACAAGCTCGGTTACTTCGTCGTGCGCACGACCGATCCCGAGCGGATCGGCGCCGATCCCTCCGTGGTCGGCGTCACGCTCGACCGTCCCATCGGCAGGACCGCCGACGTGCCCGTCGCGCCGCGCGCGAAGCACGCCGGGCCGGCCCCGAAGCACGTCCGGGCGGCCCCGAAGCATGCGGCCCCGAAGCAAGCGGCCCCGAAGCAAGCGGCACAGGGGGGCGACCCGCTCTCGGACCGCCAGTGGGACATGAAGATGATCGGCGCCACCCCCACCGGGTCGTACGCCAAGGCCCGGGGCAGCCACAAGGTGCTGGTGGGCGTCATCGACACCGGCATCGACGGCAATCACCCCGACATCGCGCCCAACTTCAACCGGGCGCTCAGCCGCAACTTCGTGATCGACCAGCCCTTCGACGAGAACGGCAAGCCGCTCGACGGGCCCTGCGAGCACGCGGGCTGCAAGGACCCGGCCGACGTCGACGACGACGGCCACGGCACCCATGTCGCGAGCACGATCGGTTCGCCGATCAACGGCATCGGCGTCGCCGGGGTCGCCCCCGACGTGTCGCTGGTCAACCTCCGCGCCGGCACCGACTCGGGCTTCTTCTTCCTCAAGCCCACCATGGACGCCCTGGAGTACGCCGCCGACGTCGGCGTCGACGTGGTAAACATGAGCTTCTACGTCGACCCCTGGACGTTCAACTGCGCGAGCAACCCGAGCGACACGACCAGGGAGAGCCTTGAGCAGCGGGGGATCCTGGAGGGCATGCGCCGCGCGGTCAGGTACGCCTACACGCGCGGCGTCACGCTCGTCAGCGCGATCGGCAACGAGAGCCTCGACCTCGGCAAGGTGAAGACCGACACCTCCAGCCCCGACTTCCCCAAGGGCTCGGAGAAGAAGCGGATCATCGACAACACCTGCCTCAACGTCCCGGCCGAGCTCGACGGCGTCATCTCGGTGTCCTCCGTCGGCCCCAGCGGGCGCAAGGCGCCGTACTCCGACTACGGCGTCGAGCAGACCGACATCTCCGCGCCCGGCGGCGACCTGTTCGACGGCGGCACCGATCTCAAGGGCGTGAGCCGGGAGATCCTGGCCGCCGCCCCCGAGCACGTGCTGCGCGCCAGGGGCCTGCTGTTCGCCGACGGCAAGCCGAAGACGTCGTCGGTGGTCCGCGACTGCCAGGGCGGCAAGTGCGCCTACTACCAGTACCTGGAGGGCACCTCCATGGCCGCGCCGCACGTCACCGGGGTGGCAGCGCTGATCATCGGCCGGTTCGGCAAGCCGGGCAGGGGCGGGCTGCAGATGGACCCCGCGCAGGTGGAGCGCCTGCTGTACGCGACGGCGACCCCGAAGGGCTGCCCGACGCCCCGCACCTACCGCTACAGCACGGGCGAGAGCCAGGTCTGCGAGGGGCCCACGGCGAAGAACGGCTTCTTCGGGCACGGTCTGGTCAATGCCGCCCGAGCCGCCACCGTCACGTCCTGAGCGGCCTCCTGGGCCGTTTCCAGGGCCGCCTGAGTACGCGTCTGAGTAGCCCGCCGGATGTCCGGCGGGCTACGGGGGCCTACCCTCCTCCGCGAGGAGGGCAGAGCATGATCTACGGGCTGGTCTGGCAGGCCACGATGGTGGTGCACTTCGTCGTCATCGCCTACATCGCCCTGGGCGGCTTCCTCGCCTGGTGGCGGCCCCGGCTGATCTGGCCGCACCTCGCGCTGGCCGCCTGGGGCCTGGTGCAGCTCACCGGGCTCGTGGAGTGCCCGCTGACCGCGCTGGAGAACTGGGCGCGGGCCAGGGCGGGGGAGGGCGGGCTGCTGCCGGGCGGCTTCATCGACACCTACATCGAGGGCGTCGTCTATCCGGAGGCGTACGTGTGGCACGTGCGGCTGGCGGTGATCGCCGTCGTGCTCGCCTCCTGGGCGGGGCTCGCGATCAGGATCCGCCGACGCCGCACACGTCCTGCGCGTACGACAGGAACGTCTGCTGCACCGGAGCCGGAGGCGTCGCGATGAGGTAGCGCTTCTCGCCGCCGCCCACGGTGCCGTAGACCGGGAACAGGTAGGCCTTCTTGGCCTCGGCGAAGGCGTGCCAGTCGCAGCGCATGGGGGTGATCTCCACCGGGATCTCCAGCCGGGTGGCGTCCGCCGCGAGCACCGCCACCGGCCGGCTCTTGCCGGAGCGGGGCAGCATCGTGTAATGCGTGGTGGCGCCGAGCTCGTCGATGGTGACCGGCTCGGAGCCGCCCTTCCTGGTGACGACGAGGTTCCCGTGGAGGATCCGGCCCGCGCGGGTCCAGGTGTCCCCGAAGGTCACGTCCACCGACTGGCGCAGGATGTAGGCCCCGCACTCGGCCTTCACCAGCCCGTCCAGCGTGGGATCGGGGTGGTGGACCGGGAACTCCACCTTGTGCAGGGCGCCGTCGCCGACCTGGATGTGCGCCACCACCGTGGCCGGGCGCACCGGCGGGATCTTCTCCGGGTCGCAGCGCGCCTCGCCGTACGGGATCCGCAGGTCCGTACGCGGCGTCTTGCCGAGGGTGGTGTCCACGGGGGCCGGCGGGAGCGTCGCGAACGAGTCCGTGACGAGCTGGACGTCCTGGAAGCGCACCCGCGTGGTGGTGTCGTTGCGCACGGACACCTCGAGCTCATGGGATGTCTCGTCGCTGCGCCACTGGTTGAGCGACACCGAAACACCCATCGGCGGCGCTGCCGATTCGGTAGCCTGTCCTGCGCACGCGGCCAGGGTGAACAGCGCCGTTATTGCCCCCCAAGTCCGGGTACGTCCCATGGCTGCCAAGGCTAGGGCACGCGGGTGATCGCGTGAAGTGTCTGAACATTTGGCGACAGCTGTGTGCGCCCGTCTCTGCAAGTGGTCTGTACCAATTAGGGTAGTGCTGTGAGTCGTCGAGCAAAGATCGTCTGTACCCTCGGGCCCGCCACCTCCTCACCGGAGCGCCTACGCGAGCTCATCAAGGCGGGGATGAACGTCGCCCGCTTCAACCTCTCGCACGGCAGCCACGAGTTGCACAAGGAGGTGTTCGACCGGGTCAGAGCCGCCGCCGACGAGCTGGGCTGCGCCGTGGGCGTCCTCGCCGACCTCCAGGGTCCCAAGATCCGCGTCGGACGTTTCGCCTCCGGTCCCGTACGGCTCGGCTTCGGCGACGTCTTCACGATCACGACCGAGGACGTCCCCGGAGACCGGGACATCGTCTCCACGACCTACGCGGGCCTGCCGGGCGACGTCAAGCCCGGCGACACGATCCTCGTGGACGACGGACGGCTGAACCTCGAGGTGACCGCGGTCGAGGGGCCGCGCGTCGTCACCCGCGTGGTCATCGGCGGCATGATCTCCGACAACAAGGGCCTCAACCTCCCCGGCGTCGCCGTCAGCGCCCCGGCGCTCACGGAGAAGGACGAGGAGGACCTGCGCTGGGCCCTGCGCACCGGCTTCGACATGATCGCCCTGTCGTTCGTCCGGTCGCCGGACGACGCCGCGCTGGTCCACGGGATCATGGAGGAGGAGGGCGTCAGGCTCCCGCTCCTCGCCAAGATCGAGAAGCCGCAGGCCGTCGACCGCCTCGAAGAGATCGTGGACGCCTTCGACGGCGTGATGGTCGCCCGCGGCGACCTCGGCGTCGAGCTGCCGCTTGAGCAGGTGCCGATCGTCCAGCGCCGCATCATCGAGCTGTGCCGCGAGAAGGCCCACCCGGTCATCGTGGCCACCCAGATGCTCGACTCGATGATGAGCGCCCCCCGGCCGACCCGCGCCGAGGCGTCCGACGTCGCGTACGCCGTGATGGACGGCGCGGACGCGGTCATGCTGTCCGGCGAGACCTCGGTGGGCAACTACCCGATCGAGTCGGTCTCCACGATGGCCCGCATCGCGGTAGCCGCCGAGAGCACCACGCTGCAGGCCACCCACACGCTGGACCGCCTGCCCGAGACGACAGGCGGGGCCATCGCCCGCGCCGCCGCCGAGGTCGGCGCGATCGTCGGGGCCAAGGCCCTGGTGGCGTTCACGATGTCCGGCGAGACCGCCCGGCGGCTGGCCCGCTATCGCTCGCCGATCCCGCTGCTGGCGTTCACCTCCAACCCGCAGGTGCGCGGCCAGCTCGCGCTGACGTGGGGCGTGGAGACGTTCGAGGTGCCGTTCGTGCACCACACCGACGACATGGTCCGCCAGGTCGAGGCCTCGCTGCTGTCGCTCGGCGTCTGTGAGAAGGGCGACAAGGTCGTCGTCGTGGCGGGGTCGCCGCCCGGCAACCACGGCTCCACCAACGCCCTGCGCGTCCACACCATCGGTTCGGCGGTCGCCCACCCGTCGAGCTGACCTCCCGGCGCACGCCCGGGTGCCCGGGCCGCATGACCTGGGGCACCCGGCGGCGGGGGAAAACCCCTTGAAGGCGCGGCGTCCTTCGACGGAGCATGGCAGGATCGAGTCGACCTTTCCTGTCAGATGCCGTCGTGCCGGATGCCGGAGGAGCGCTGCGCCCGTTGATGGACTCCCCCCAGGACCCCGGGCCCGGCGCGAGCGGCGGCACTGGTCACAGACCATGGCACTCGCTGTGGCGACTGCGGTCCTACCTGCGCCCGTACGTGCGCAGCCTGGTGGTGAGCTGGGTAGCCGCGCTGCTCGGGATCGCCGCGGGCACGGTGATCCCGCTGGTGAGCAAGGAGATCATCGACGGCCCGGTGGCCCACGGGGACCTCGGCGGGCTGGTCCCGCTCGGGTTGCTGGCCGTCGGCCTCGGCGTCGCCGAGGCCGTTCTCACGTTCGTACGCCGCTGGTCGCAGGCCGGTCCGGTCCTCGGCCTGGAGACCGCGATCCGCGACGACCTCTACCGGCATCTCCAGCGGCTGCCGATGAGCTTCCACGACGGATGGCAGTCGGGGCAACTGCTGTCGAGGGCGACGACGGACCTGTCGACGATCCGCAGGTTCCTCGGCTTCGGCATGCTGTTCCTGATCATGAACATCCTGCAGCTCACCGCGGTCACCGTGGTGCTGCTGCGGATGCACTGGCCGCTCGGCCTGCTCGTCGCCGTCTCCGCCGTCCCGATCGTGGCCCTGTCACTGCGTTTCGAGCGGCGCTACAGGGTCGTCTCCCGGCAGGTGCAGGACCAGCAGGGCGACCTCGCCACGCTGGTCGAGGAGTCGGCCGTGGGCATCCGCACGGTCAAGGCGTTCGGGCGGCGCGAGCACGTGTTCGGGACCTTCGCCGCCGCCGCCCGCGAGATCCGCCGCACCTCGCTGGCGAAGGTGCGGCTGGCCTCCCGGTTCTTCACCTTCCTCGAAGTCGTGCCGAACGTCACGCTCGCCCTCGTCCTCCTGCTCGGCGCGATCGCGGTCGGCGCCGGCGCGCTGACGCTCGGCACCCTGGTCGCGTTCACCACACTGGTGCTCCAGCTCGTGTGGCCGGTCGCCTCGCTCGGCTACATCCTCACGATGGGCCAGGAGGCCATGACCTCCGCCGACCGGGTGATCGAGGTGCTCGACACGGTGCCCGCGATCAGCGGCGGCCCGGCCGTCATCGAGCGTCCGCGCGGCCACGTGCGCTTCGAAGGCGTAGGGTTCCGCTTCCCCGGCGCCGACCGGCCGGTGCTGCGCGACGTGTGGCTGGAGGTGCGGCCGGGGGAGACCGTCGCCCTCGTCGGGGCCACCGGGTCGGGCAAGACGACGCTCACCGCGCTCGTGCCCCGCCTGCTCGACGTCACCGAGGGCCGTGTCACCGTGGACGGGCACGACGTGCGCGACCTGTCGCTGACCTCACTGCGCTCGGTGGTCGCCACCGCGTTCGAGGAGCCGACGCTGTTCTCCATGAGCGTCCGCGAGAACGTGACGCTAGGCCACGGGCACGCCACCGAGGACGAGATCCGGCAGGCCCTGGAGATCGCGCAGGCGACGTTCGCGTACGACCTGCCGTGGGGGCTCGACACCCGCATCGGCGAGCAGGGGATGTCGCTGTCGGGCGGTCAGCGGCAGCGGCTCGCGCTGGCCAGGGCCGTCCTCGGCAGGCCGCGGGTGCTCGTCCTCGACGACACCCTGTCGGCGCTCGACGTGGAGACCGAGGCGCTGGTCGAGGAGGCGCTGCGGCGGGTGCTCGCCGAGGCGACCGGCATCGTCGTGGCCCACCGCGCCTCGACCGTGCTGCTCGCCGACCGGGTCGCGCTGCTGCGCGACGGCACCGTCACCCACGTCGGCCGCCACGGCGACCTGCTGTCGGTCGTGCCGGAATATCGCGAACTGCTCGCCCAGGACGCCGACCTCGACCCCGAGGGATCGATGCGATGACCCAGCGGCCCGCCGACGACGCGACGGAGACAGACACGTGGCGTGGGGTCGCCGCGGAGGAGCGGGACGAGATCTCCGAGCGGGTCTCCCTGCTGCTGCGCACCCGGTCGCGCCGCCTGCTCGGCGACCTGCTGCGCCCGCACCGCAGGGCGATCGCCGTGCTCACGGCGGTCATCGTGGTGTCCAACGCCGCCGGGCTGGCCCTGCCGTACCTCGTGAAGGCGGGCATCGACGACGGGATCCCGCCCATGCTGCGCGGACAGGGCGCGGGCACGCTGCTCGCGATCGTCGGCGCGCTGCTGGGCGCCACGTTCACCCAGGCGCTCACCCGGCAGGCGTTCCTGCAGATGTCGGGCCGGATCGGCCAGGACATCCTGCTGGAGCTGCGCCGCCGGGTCTTCGACCACTTCCAGCGCCTGTCGCTGTCGTTCCACGAGAAGTACACCTCGGGGCGGGTCATCTCCCGGCTCACCTCCGACGTGGACGCGATCGCGGAGCTGCTCGATTCCGGGTTCGACGGCCTGGTCACGGCCGTGCTCACGCTGTGCGGCACCGCGGTCATGCTGCTCGTGCTCGACGTGCGCCTCGGCCTGGTGGCGTTGCTGCCGCTGCCGGTCCTGCTGCTGTTCACCCGGTGGTTCCGCCGCGAGTCGAGCGTCGCCTATCGCCGTACGCGGGAGGCGGTGGCGCTGGTGATCGTGCACTTCGTGGAGTCGATGACCGGGATCAGGGCGGTGCAGGCGTTCCGGAGGGAGCCGCGCAACCAGGAGATCTTCGCGCGGCTCAACGCGGACTACCGCGCCGCCAACACGCGCGGCATGCGCCTGGTCGCGGTGTTCATGCCCGGCATCAAGCTGATCGGCAACATCACCATCGCCGCAGTCCTGCTGTACGGCGGCCTGCTGGCGCTGCACGGCACGGTCACGGTGGGCGTGCTCGCGGCGTTCCTGCTCTATCTGCGCCAGTTCTACGAGCCGATGCAGGAGATCTCGCAGTTCTACAACGCGCTGCAGTCGGCCGGGGCGGCGCTGGAGAAGCTGTCGGGCGTGCTGGAGGAGCGGCCCTCGGTGGCACCGCCCCGCCGCCCGGTGCCGCTGCCGCGCGCCGCGGGGGCGTTGCGGTTCGAGGCCGTCCGGTTCGCCTATCCCGGCGGCCCGCCGGTGCTTCCACTGCTCGACCTGGAGATCCCCGCCGGGCAGACCGTGGCCGTCGTCGGCACCACGGGCGCGGGCAAGACCACGCTGGCCAAGCTCATCGCCCGGTTCCACGACCCGGTCGCCGGGCGGGTGCTGCTCGACGGCGTGGACCTGCGCGACCTGGACGAGGACACCCTGCGCCGCCACGTTGTGATGGTCACCCAGGAGAACTACCTGTTCAGCGGGACGGTCGCCGACAACGTGCGGTTCGGGCGGCCCGGCGCGCCGGATTCGGAGATCGAGCGGGCCGCCGAGGCCATCGGCGCCCACACGTTCGTCTCCATGCTGCCGGACGGCTACCAGACGCAGGTCGGCAAGCGCGGCGGGCGCATGTCGGCCGGGCAGCGGCAGCTCGTGGCGTTCGCCCGGGCGTTCCTCGCCGACCCCGCCGTGCTGATCCTCGATGAGGCCACCTCCAGCCTCGACGTGCCCAGCGAGCGTCTCGTCCAGCGGGCGCTGCGGACGATCCTCGCCGACCGCACCGCGCTGATCATCGCCCACCGCCTGTCGACCGTGGAGATCGCCGACCGGGTGCTCGTCATGGAGCACGGCCGGATCGTGGAAGACGGCCCGCCGGACCGCCTGATCGCCGGAGCGGGCCGGTTCGCCCGCCTCCACCGCGCCTGGCTCGACAGCCTCGCCTGAGGCCCGCCACCGCGGGCTACTCCCGGCGGCTTAGCCCGTCCGGCCGGGCTGATCCCGGTGGGGTAGCGGCGGATGACTCCACGGGCAGGACGCCGCCGCGCTCCGGCCGGACGAGTATTGGCGGTCATGGAAACCCCACAGAGGTATGTCCACGGGGTGGCGTTGCTGGCCACCGGCCTGCTCGCGGGCGCGTTCGCGTACGGCGCGGCCAACGAGATCCCCACGTTCGGAGCCGTTCCGCTGGACGTGCGCCTGACCTTCCAATGGGCCGCGGGCCCGGTGCCGGCCGGCTACGCCGAGATCTTCCGGCGCTGGGAGCTGTTCCACGACCTGCGCACCCTGACCACGCTGGCCGCCTTCGTCCTGATCGTCGCCGTGGCCGTCGTCAACCGGCCCGCCAACCGCTGAGGAGAACGTCCGTGAACCTCACTCTCATCGGCTCCACCGGCCACACCGGCCGATACGTCCTGGCCGAGGCGCTGCGCCGCGGCCACCGGGTCACCGCCTTCACCCGCAACGCCGCCGCCCTGGAAGCGCGACCGCACGCTGTCGTCGAGGGCGACGGCCGCGACCTGGAGAAGATGCGCACGGCCGTGGCGGACGCGGACGCGGTGATCTCCATCATCAACGGCGGCGACAGCCGCGACCCGCACCGTGCGGCCGAGGCCACCCGCACCGTCATGCGGGCGATGGCCGAGGCCGGGGTCCGGCGGCTGATCGTCACCACCCCCTATCCGATCGTCGCCCGCAGGCCGTTCCTGGTCCTGTGGCTGCTGCGCCGCCTGCTGGCCACCCAGTACGCCGACGCCCGCGACCTGGAGCGGGCCGTGAGCGCCGGCGACCTGGACTGGACCATCGTCAGGCTGACCCGGCTCACCGACCGGCCCGCCACCGGGGCGGTCGTGATCCGCCGCGAGCTGCTGGGCATGCCGCACGCCCTGACCAGGGCGGACGTGGCGGCCACCCTGCTGGACATCGCGCAGGAGGGTCACCTGAGCCGGGTGGCGGTCAACGTCAACGGGCGCTGAGCCCGCCACCCGTAAGTCACGCGTGGGGAAGGAGCAGGCGTTCCATGGCGGGGCGCAGGGGCGGGCCGATCTCCACGGGACGGCGGGTGCGCCGGCCCACGAAGACGTGCGTGAAGTCGCCCTCGGCGACCAGCGTGTCCCCGGCGACCAGCGCGAGCTCGTAGCGGACGCTGGAGCGGCCGAGGCGCCCGATCCGCAGGCCCACGCTGATCACCTGCGGGAAGGACACGGAGGCGTGGTAGGAGCAGCGCGACTCCACGCACAGCCCGATCGCCGGGCCCTCGTGGATGTCCAGCCCGGCCTCCTCGATCAGCCAGGTGTTGATCACGGTGTCCATGAGCGAGTAGTGCACGACGTTGTTGACGTGCCCGTAGACGTCGTTGTCCTTCCATCGGGTGGGCACGTCACGCCAGTGGGGATAGGCCGTCCGGTCGATCACGGGCTCGTTCACAGTCCGAGGTCCCGGCCGATGATCTCGCGCATGATCTCGTTGGACCCCGCCCAGATCCGGGTCACCCTGGCGTCCGCCCAGGCCCGCGCCACGCGATACTCCTTCATGTAGCCGTAGCCGCCGTAGAGCTGCACGCAGGCGTCGATCACCTGGTTCTGCACCTCGGCGGTCCACATCTTGGCCTTGGCCGCGTCGACCGCCGTCAGCTCCCGGGCGGTGTGGGCGGCCACGCACTGGTCGACGTACGCCCGGGTCACCTCCACCTTCGTCACCAGGTCGGCGAGGGTGAACTTGTTGTACTGGAAGCTGCCGATCGCCTGGCCGAACGCCTTGCGCTCCTTCACGTACGACAGGGTCTCGGCGAGCACGGCGGCGGCGTGGGAGATGTTGGTGACCGCGCTGCCGAGCCGTTCCTGGGGGAGGCGCTCCATCATCGCGATGAACCCCCGGTCCACCTCGCCGATCACGTTGGCGGCCGGCACCCGCACGCCTTCGAAGAACAGCTCGGCCGTGTCGGCCTCAGGCTGGCCGACCTTGTCCAGCTTGCGCCCCCGGTGGAAGCCGGGCATGCCCTCCTCGACCGCGAACAGCGTGATGCCCTTGGCCCGCTTCTCCGGGCTGGTGCGCGCCGCCACCACGACGAGGTCGGCCTGGTAGCCGTTCGTGATGAACGTCTTGGAACCATCGATGATCCAGTCGGAGCCGTCCCTTACGGCGGTCGTGCGCAGCGCCGCCAGGTCCGACCCGCCGCTCGGCTCGGTCATGCCGATCGCGGTGATCAGCTCTCCCGAGCAGAACGGCGGCAGCCAGCGCTTCTTCTGCTCGTCCGTCGTCAGCTCCACCAGGTAGGGCGCGACCACGTCGAAGTGGATGCCGAAACTGGACGCCAGAGCCATGCCCACCCCGGCGAGCTCCTCGATGAGCACGGCGTTGAAGCGGTAGTCGCCGGCCGCCGCGCCGTCGTACTCCTCGGGGACCTCCAGGCCGAGGAACCCCTGCCGGCCGGCCTCCCGCCACACCTCGCGGTCGATCAGCCGGCGCTCGATGAACTCCTCGGCCCGCGGGGCGACGGAGCGGATCACGAACTGCCGGACGGAGTCGCGGAATGCCTCGTGGTCCTCGCCGTAGATGGTGCGTCGCATCGATTCTCCAGACGATTGTTCGGTAGGGGGATGCTAGCGATTGACCTCCGGCGCGGACGCGGCGGCCGTCGCCCGTCAGCCCACCGGCACCGGATAGTCCTTCGCCAGCTCGGAGACCTCCGCCTCCCTGAGGACCACCGCGCCGCCGAGCGCCGCCTTGTCGGGCTTGAGCACGTACGACGACCGGGAGGCGGGCTTGTCGAAGAACGTGAAGTCCATCGGCGTGCCGAAGTCGCCGCCGAAGCCCGACTGCGTGCGGTGCGCGGTCAGGACGCCCTCACGGGTGAGGTCCTTGGCCTCGCACGCCTTCTTCATCGCCTCGTCCACGATCATCGCCGCGCTCCAGCCGGTGGGCACGCCGCTGTCGATGGTTTCGCCGGGATACTTCGCCTGGTAGTCGGCCACCAGCCGCTGCATCGACGGGTTCTGGGCGCTGACCGGCGTCCCCGCCGACACGTAGTAGAAGTCCTTCAGCAGGGCAGGCCCGGCCGGGGTCGGGAGAAGCTGCGGAGAGTAGGCCGAGTTGCTGCCGACGAACGGCACGTCCATGCCCTTGGCCAGGGACACGCCGACCAGCGAGGCCGTCTGCCGGGGCCCCACCGAGACGAGCACGGCCTTGACCCCGGCCGCCTTGAACGCCGCCACCTGGGCGCTCATGTCCTGGTCGGTCGCCTTGATCTTCTGCTCGACGATCTGCAGGCCGAGCTTGTCCGCGGCGTACTTCGAGCCGTTGAGCGAGCTCTCGCCGTAGTCGCCCTCGAAGTAGAGGTGCCCGATCTTGTCACCGGACGTGATCCCCTTCTCCTTCACGAGGAACTCGACGGCGTTGATCATGTCCACGTCGTACGTCGTGCCGGTCACCTGGATGGCCCGGCTGCCGAGCAGCGTGGTCGCCCATGCCATCGGGATCGTGAGCAGCTTGTCGCCGTCGATGCGCTGCTTCAGCGCCGTGATCATCGGGGAGCCGATGAACTGGGGGATCGCCGCCGACTTGGGCGCGACCTCGGTGTAGGCCGCCACGGCCTTCTGCGTGTCGTAGCCGTGGTCGCGGACGATCAGCTCGTACTTGCGGCCGCAGACCCCGCCGGCGGCGTTGACCTGGTCGAAGTACAGCTGCTGTGCCTGCGTCAGGCTCTTGCCGAACGACGCGTACGGACCGGTCAGGTCGGTGAGCGCGCTCACGGTGATCGTGGTGGCCGAGACGCCGGGGCCGGTCTTGACCCCGTCGCCGCCGGCCGCCGCCCCGGCGCCGTCGCCTCCGCCCGTGGCCTTGCCGCTCGCGCACGATGAGACGGCCAGGGACAGCAGGGCTAACGCCGCGACGCCGGCGCGGGTGCCGATTTTGCCCATCTGAGCTCCTTGAGTCGAACGCGGCCGAGCCGCGTGGCGAGCCCGGCCAGACCGCCGGGCAGGAACAGCACCACCGCGACGACGGCGGCGCCGTAGAGGATCCGCGCGGCCTCGGCGGGGGAGACCCCGCCGGAACCCGGCTCGGCCACCAGCGGCAGGGCGTCGCTGTAGCGCGTGAGCAGCTGGGGGAGCAGGGAGACGAACGCGGCCCCGGCGACCGCTCCCGCGACCGATCCCAGGCCGCCGATCACGATCATCGCGAGGTAGTCGAGCGACAGCAGCATGCCGAAGTAGTCCGGCACGACCTGCTGGAAGACCAGGGCGACCAGCACCCCGGCGAGCCCGCCGTACATGGACGACAGGACGAACACGCCCGCGCGGTATCGGGCGACGGGGACGCCCATGACCCCGGCGGCGATCTCGTGGTCTCTGATGGTGTTCATCGCCAGCCCGGGACGGCCGCGCAGCACGCCCCTGGCGAACACGGCCGCGCCCACGAGCAGCGCGATCCCGAGGAACCACAGCCGTTCGAGCGAACCGAACGGCACGTTCAGCACCACCAGCTCCGGAGTGTCGGCGAAGACGAGGCCGAACAGCTCCATCGGCGGCACCGGCCGTCCGTTGAAGCCGCCGGTCACCGGTTCGGCGTTGAACAGGATGTGCTGGCCGACGAAGATCAGGGCGAGCGTGGCGATGCCCAGGTAGGCGCCCTTGAGGCGGCCCGCGATCGGGCTGAACAGGCCGCCGCACAGGCCCGCGACGATCACCGCGGCCACGGCCGCGAGCGGCGTCGGGAGGCCCAGGTCGGTCGACAGGGAGACGTAGGAGTACGCCCCGACCGCGAGGAAGAAGGCGTGTCCCAGGGAGAGCTGCCCGGTCGCCCCGGTCAGCAGGTTGATCCCGATCGCGCCGATCGCCGCGGACATCGCGAACAGCCCCGCCTGCAGCCAGAACCCCTCCAGGTAGAAGGGGACCGCGACGGCCACCATGGCCACCGCGAGCCACAGCACGGACCGGAGGGTCCGTGCCGGGGAACGCAGCACGGACCGGAGGGTCCGTGCCGGGGAACGCAGCACCGACCGGAGGGCGCGTGCGGTGATCCTGGGCGCGGCCGGGCGGGACCGGGACGCGCCGGGTGCGGGCGTCTCTAGTGCGGGCGCTGCTGTCGGGGGCGCTGCTGTCGGGGGCGCTGCCGTCGGGGGCGTGTCGCGTACGGGCGTGGCGGCGTCGGGCGTGGGTTCAGACACGGGCCGGCTCCTTCGTGCCGAACAGCCCGGCGGGCCGCAGCAGCAGGATCACGATCATCACGAGGAACGGCGCGGCGTCGCCGATGCCGCGGCCCAGGAAGGCGAGCTCGCTCTGGTAGCCGCTCATCAGCGTTTCGGTGACGCCCACGATCAGGCCGCCGGCCAGCGCGCCCGTGGTCGAGTCGAGCCCGCCGAGGATGGCCGCGGGGAACGCCTTCATCGCCGCCGCGGCCGTCCCTCTGTCGAGGCCCGGCGTCGGGAACACGCACAGGAACATCGCCGCGACCGCGGCCAGCGCCCCGGCGACGGCCCACGCGCTGAGCGAGACGCGGCCGAGCCGTACGCCCATCAGCGCGGCGGTCTCCGCGTCCTCGGCCGTGGCGCGCATCGCCACGCCCCAGCCGGTGAACTTGAAGGCGAGCAGGAACGCCACGATCAGCGCGGCGGCGACCACGAGGGCCACGACACGGGTCTCGGCGACCGTGACCGGCCCGAAGTGCAGCACCCGGTCGCCCCATGGATCGCCGAGGGCGAGCACCTCGGTGCCGATCTGCCGGGTGAGCTCGGTCGTGAGCAGGATGTCCACGCCGATCGTGACGATGGCCAGCACACCGCGCGAGCCGACGTGCGCCCGCCGCAGGATCAGGAACTCCACCAGCGCGCCGACCACCGCCGCCGCCGCGATCCCGGCCGCCAGCGCCGCCCAGAACCCGATCAGCGGGTGCAGCCGGGCGATCACGTAGCCGCCCGCCAGCAGCAGCGACGCGTGCGTGAAGTTGACCACCTCGGTCGCCTTGAAGATCACCACGAAGCCGAGCGCGATCAGCGCGTACACGGCCCCGACCGAGATCCCGTTGACGAGCAGCTCCAGGAAGACCGCCATCACGCCTCCCCCCGTTCATCGGAGGGGCGGCCGAAGTCGCCGAGATAGGCGCGGACCACCTCGGGGTCGCGCTGGACCTCCTCGGGTGGCCCGTCGGCGATGCGCCTGCCGAAGTCGAGCACGGTCACCGCGTCGGCGATCCGCATGACCATGCCCATGTCGTGCTCGACCAGCAGGATCGAGATGCCGAGGCTCTCGCGCACCGACTCGATGAGGCCGGCCATCTCGCGCCGCTCGCCGCCGTTCATCCCCGCCACCGGCTCGTCCAGCAGGAGCAGCCGCGGCTCCATGCACAGCGCGCGGGCCAGCTCCACCCGCTTCTGCACGCCGTACGGCAGCAGCCCCACGGGGATGGACAGCGCGTCGCCGACGCCCGCGAACTCCGCGATCTCCGCCACCCGCGCGCCGTGCCGTACGGCCTCGTGCCTGGCCGCGGGCAGCCGCAGGCCGGCCGAGACGAAGCCGGCACGGGTCAGGCGGTGCCGCCCGAGCATGAGGTTGTCGCGCACCGTCAGGTGGGGCGACAGGGCGATGTTCTGGAACGTCCGCGCCACGCCCAGCGCGGCCACCTGGTGCGGGCGCAGCGACGTCAGCTCGGCGCCGCCGAAGCGCACGCTGCCCGAGGTGGCGCGGTAGACGCCCGACAGCACGTTGAAGCAGGTGGACTTGCCCGCGCCGTTAGGGCCGATCAGCGCGTGCACGCTGCCGGGGGCCACGGTGAAGCTCACCGCGTCGAGGGCGGTGAGCCCGGCGAAGCGCACCGTCACCTCGCTGACCACGAGCTCCGCCGGGCCGTCGCCGCCGACCGTACCGACCGGTTGGTTTCTCAGGGGTATGCGTCGCCGCCTCGCCGGGTACGCGCGCGGCTCGCCGCGGCGGTGGGTCATGCCGTCCATCTCGCCAGCCTGGTCCTCTCGTGCTTCTCGGTCGCAGAGTCGCGGGCAGAGCCGGTCGCAGAGTCGCGGGCGGAGCCGGTCGCGGAGCCGGTCGCAGAGTCTGGGGCAGGGCCGGGGCCGGTACCGACCGGTCGGTCTGTCTCGGGCGTGCCGACGCCGAGATAGCGGCGGCGCACCTCGTCGCTGGCCGCGAGGTCCGCCGCCGGGCCCGACAGCGCCACCTCGCCGACCTCCAGCACGTACGCCCGCTCGGCCAGCGCGAGCGCCATGGCCGCGTTCTGCTCCACCAGCAGCACCGACGTCCCCTGGGCGTTGATCTGCCGCACGGTGTCGGCGATCCGGGCCGCCATCAGCGGCGCCAGCCCGAGCGTGGGCTCGTCGAGCAGCAGCAGCGACGGCCCGGCCATGAGCGCCCGTCCGATCGCCAGCATCTGCTGCTCGCCGCCCGACAGCAGGCCCGCCCGCTGGTGGGCCCGCTCGGCCAGCACCGGGAAGAGCTCGAACACCCGCTCGCGGCCCTCCGCCGCGCGCCTGCCCGGCACGCCCAGCGCTCCGGCGCGGAGGTTCTCGGCCACCGTCATGCGGGCGAACACCCGTCGCCCCTCCGGCACCTGGACCACGCCGCGCCGTACGACCGCCGCGGCCGGCACCCTGTCGAGCCGGAATCCGCCGAAGGCGACCGTCCCCGACGTGATCGCGCCCCGGTGGAACCGCAGCGTCCCCGACACGGCACGCAGCAGCGTCGTCTTGCCCGCGCCGTTCGCGCCGAGCACCGCGGCCACCGTGCCCACGGGCACGGACAGATGGACGCCGCGCAGGGCGCGCACGGGGCCGTATCGCACATCCAGGCCCCTGATATCGAGGCCACCGGTCTCCTCGGGGTCCGCGATCCGCGGGCCCTCGATCCTCGGGCCGTCGGTCTCCGGGCCCGCCTCACCAGACATCCGCGCCTCCTGTGACTTCGATGAAGGCACACCCAACCCACCGTGGTCGAGGGCCGTCCAGCGCCGGACGTCAAGTCGGGACCCCAGCCCATGCCCGCCCGTCGCGCCCTGTGCTCCAGCACAATCCCGCATCACGAAACGAAAACCGAACCTTGTTCCGGACGCTGTGTGCTGGCACATTCGGGGCATGAGGTCCAGGACGGACGCCGAGGTCCGGGAACTGCTGCGGACCTCCGCCGCAGGCCTGCTGGAACGGCTGCCCGAGCTCGCCGACGAGCTGGTGAAGCGCGGCAGGGAAAGCGACGAGGCCTACCGCATGACGGTCCCCTTCGAGGACCACTGGAAGAGCACCCACGAGGGGCTGCGCGTCGGCATCACCGCGATCCTGCAGCCCCGGCACGAACGGCGCGACGTCGCGTACGCCCAGACGGTCGGGCGCAGGCGGGCCGAGTTCGGGCTGCCGCTCGACTCGCTCATGCGCAGCTACCGCCTGGCCGCGCAGGTCACCTGGAACGGCGTCATCGACATCATCGGCGACCAGGGCCAGGAACGGCTGCCCGCCCTGCTGCGCAGCGCCACCCACGTCTGGCACGCCATCGACCGCCAGGCCGTGGCTGCGGCCGACGCCTACCGCCGCCGGGAGAACGAGCTGCTCGGCCGGACCAACCAGCGTGTCAACGCCATGCTCGACGCCCTCCTGGAGGGCCGCGCCGACCCGGCCGTGGCGGGCGTGGCGGCGGGCGCCCTCGGCCTGCCGGAGCACGGCCGCTATGCGGTCGTCACAACGCGGCTGCCCGCGCAGCCCGACCGCGTGCACCGCCCCGACGAGATCGGCGGGCTGCGGTTCCTGTGGCGCATGCGCCCTGACCTGGAGATGGCGGTGGTGCACCTCGGCGACCGGGAGCTGGACGACCTGGTGGCGGCGATCACGCCGGTCGTCTTCGCGAGCGCCGGCGTCAGCCCGGTGGTGGAGAGCCTCGCCGACCTCGGCACGGCCCGCCGCCTGGCGGAGGTGGCCATGCGCACCTGCTCGGGGACCGGGCCGGAGATCGCGCGGCTGGATCAGCGGCTGCCCGCCGCCCTGGTGGTCTGCCAGCCGGAGCTGGCCGGTCACCTCGCGGGCGGCGTCCTCGGCCCGATCATCGCCTCGTCCGACGGCGGCGTGCTGCTCGCGACGCTGGAGGCGTGGCTGCGCTGCGAGGGGTCGGCCGTCCGGGCGGCGGCCGAACTCTACTGCCACCGCAACACCGTCTTCAACCGCGTGCGCCGCATCGAGCAGCTCACCGGCCGGTCGCTGGCCCGCCCCCTGGACGTCGTCGAGCTGTCCCTCGCCCTCGACGCCGTCCGTCTCCTCCCCGGCACCTGATTTCCCGTATCGGACGTGCCGGTTACACGGGCGCGCGACGATGCCGGACGTGGCCACCGGTTTCCGGCCGTGACTCTTGGTGCCGGAAGCGGGATTCGAACCCGCACGCCCTTTCAGGCGGACGCTTTTGAGGCGTCTATGTCTGCCATTCCATCATTCCGGCGCTTTTATCGGACTATGTCCCGATATGTCCAAGTTTAGAGTGATCGACGGGCAGTCGATCATCTTCCACCTGACGTGGTTCTAATGTAGCGGACGTCGGTAACCTCTTGTGCGTGAGTACGCAGCGGCGAGTGGTGATCGCGGAAGACGAGGCGCTGATCCGCCTCGACCTGAAGGAGATGCTCGAAGAGGACGGTTACGCCGTGGTCGGCGAGGCCGGCGACGGTGAGACGGCGGTGAAACTCGCCGTGGAGCTCCGCCCTGACCTGGTGATCCTCGACGTGAAGATGCCCGTGCTGGACGGGATCTCCGCGGCCGAGCGCATCGTCTCGGAACGCATCGCGCCGTGCCTCATTCTCACCGCGTTCTCGCAGCGCGACCTGGTCGAGCGGGCCAGGGACGCGGGCGCGATGGCCTACCTGGTCAAGCCGTTCACGAAGGGCGACCTGGTTCCGGCCATCGAGATGGCGGTGAGCAGGCACGAGGAGATCGCCGCGCTGGAGAAGGAGGTCTCCACGCTGTCGGAGCGGCTGGAGACCAGGAAGCTCGTGGAGCGGGCCAAGGGCCTGCTCATGGCCCAGCACGGGTGGACGGAGCCGCAGGCCTTCCGGTGGATCCAGAAGGCGTCCATGGACCGGCGGATGAGCATGCGCCAGGTGGCCCAGATCGTGGTCAGCGGGAACGGCGGCGAGGCCCAGCCGCCCGCCTGATCACGCCCTGCGGAGCGCGGTTCGGAAGACTCCTGGTCAGGGGCCGTCCCGCTAAGTTGAGGAGTTATTACGACTCCGCATCCAAGTGCGGACAGTTCTGATGCATCCCTGGTCGGGGCTTGCCGCGGCTATGTACCTTTCAGCCATTCGATCGGGACCAGTCGGCAGCGCTGACGATTCCCGGGCCTGGATGAAGGAGATGCTTCATGATCCGCATTGCCCCCCTCGGGCGGGCGCTGGCCGTCGCCGCGGCCGCCAGCCTCGCGCTGACGGCCTGTGGCGGTGGTGAGGACAGCGCCGCGCCGGCTTCCTCGGCGCCGGCTGCCGAGTCCTCGGCGCCCGCTGCCGCCACCGCCCAGGGCGATGGCGTTCTCACCGTCGGCACGTTGCTGCCGCAGACCGGCTCGCTCGCCTTCCTCGGCCCGCCGGAGTTCGCGGGTGTCGGGCTGGCGGTCAAGGAGATCAACGACGCCGGTGGTGTTCTCGGCAAGCCGGTGACGCAGATCGACACGGACTCGGGCGACACCTCGACCAACATTGCGTCCCAGTCTGTCGACAAGTTGCTGCAGCAGAAGGCCGACGTGGTCATCGGCGCCGCCTCGTCCTCGGTGTCGCTGTCGGTCATCGACAAGATCACCGGTGCGGGCGTCGTCCAGATCTCGCCGGCGAACACCTCGGACCAGTTCACGACCTACAACGACAAGGGTCTGTACTTCCGTACGGCTCCGCCGGACGTGCTGCAGGGCCGTGTCCTCGGCGACCTGATCCTCGCCGACGGCAACGACACGGTCGGCATCCTGGCCCTCCAGGACGCGTACGGCACCGGCCTCGCCGACAACGTGCAGAAGGCGGTCGAGGGCGGCGGCGGCCAGGTCGTGGAGAAGGTCATCTACGACCCGAAGGCGGCCGACTACTCGGCGGACGTCGCCAAGATCAAGGAAGCCAACCCGAAGGCCGTGGCGCTGATCGGCTTCGACGAGACCAAGAAGATCATTCCTGAGCTCGTCAAGCAGGGCCTGACCGCCAAGAAGGTGAAGTACTACTTCGTCGACGGCAACCTGTCCAACTACGGCACGGGCAAGGACGGCTTCCCCAAGGGCACGCTCGACGGCGCCAAGGGCACCCAGCCGGGCGCTCAGGTCTCGGACGACTTCAAGGCCAAGCTGCTGAGCGTCGACCCGAACCTCAAGGACTTCAACTACGGTCCCGAGTCGTATGACGCGACCATCCTGACCGCGCTCGCGGCGGTCGCCGCCAAGAGCGACGCGCCCGCGGACATCGCGGCCCACCTGCAGGAGGTCTCCACCGGCGGCGAGAAGTGCAAGGACTTCAAGTCCTGCAACGACCTGCTGGCGGCGGGCAAGGACATCGACTACGACGGCGCGTCCGGCCCGATCGAGTTCAACGAGGCCGGTGACCCGGCCGAGGCGACGATCGGCATCTACGAGTACGGCCCCGACAACACCAACAAGAACATCGCCTTCAACACCGGCAAGATCGCCGGCTGATCGCGGACACACGAAGGGCCCGCTCCGTCTGGAGCGGGCCCTTTCCGCGTGCCCGGGACCCGCGGGCCGTGAAGGACGGCCGGCCGGTCGCGGGGCGTCTCGCCGTGGCGGCTCAGGAACGGCCGCAGGCGGTGAGGACGGCGGCGGACGCCTTGCGATACCGGCGCAGCAGGTCCGTACGCTCCGAGCCGGCCGTGTCGGCCCGCGACAGGGTCGCGGCGACGCCGTCGATGGCCGAGACGGAGGCCGAGGCGGAGGCCGGCAGGTGGGGGCCGTACATCGCCAGCGTGCCGCGCAGATAGCCGAAGCGGCCGCGTACGTCCCCGTCCCAGTGCTGGGCCTCCTCCTGCCCGGCCGGCAGCAGCGACAGCCCCAGGTAGCCGATGGCGGACACCACGCGGGCGCAGGGGTCGTCGTCGGCCTTCGCGCCGGTGACGTAGACCGCGCCGGTCGTCTTCCCGGACGCGGTCCCCAGGGACGAGACGGAGTCCGGAGAGGCTCCGGGTTCGGAGGACGCCGACTGGCAGGCGGCGAGGCCCACCGCGAGCGCCGAGACGACCAGTGCGGTGCGGAGGGGGATTCGGGTCATACCGAACATTGTTCCCCTGCATGTTGCCGATGTGGTGGAAAAAAGGTCACAGGCGTACGACGAGGGCCCCGGCATCCGCCGGGGCCCTCGTGGCGAGCCGGCTCAGGCCTTGGCGAGCGTGCCCAGGTAGAGCTGGATGACCTTCGGGTCGTTGATCAGGTCGCGGCCGCTGGCCATGTAGGCGTTGCGGCCCTGGTCGAGCACGTAGCCACGGTGGCAGATCTGCAGGCAGCGCCGCGCGTTCTGCTCCACCATGATCACGGTGACACCGGCCTTGTTGATCTGCTGGGCCTGGATGAAGACCAGGTCCTGCAGCTTGGGCGACAGACCCGCGGACGGCTCGTCCAGCAGCAGCACCGACGGCTCGGTCATGAGCGCCCGGCCCATGGCGACCATCTGCCGCTCACCGCCGGACAGCGAGCCGGCCCGCTGCTTGCGGCGCTCCCGGAGGGCGGGGAAGATCTCGCAGACGAACTCGAAGCGCTCCTTGAACTTGCCGGGCACCTGGAAGGCGCCCATCTCCAGGTTCTCCTCGATGGTGAGGCTGGGGAAGACGTTGTTCGTCTGCGGGACGTAGCCGACCCCGCGGGCCACCAGCGAGTGGGCCTTGAGGCTGGTGATGTCCTCGCCGTTCAGGGTGACCGTGCCGCTGCGCACTGGCACGAGCCCGAAGAGGGTCTTCAGCAGGGTCGACTTGCCGGCGCCGTTCGGGCCGATGATGCCGATCAGCTCGCCCTTCTTCACGTACAGGTCGGCGCCGTTGAGGATGTTGACGCCGGGGATGTAGCCGGCGTACAGCTCGTCGGCCCGCAGCAGCGCGTTCTCGGCTCCGGCGAGGTGGTCGGAGCGGTCGACGACGGCCGCACGCGAGACGGCCGCGTCGTCCTCCTCCGCGGCCGTGACCGGCGTGGGCTCGCCGGCCTCGCCCGCCGCGGCGTCGCGGTCCGGCTCCGCGGGGTTTTCCGGAGTGGGGGCGGTCATGCCTTCTCCTCGATCTCGGACTCCAGCTCGGCCTCGGCCTCCTGCAGCTGCTCCTCGAACTCCTCGGCGGACATCGGCGCGTCGTGGTGGGCGCCCAGGTAGGCGTCGACCACGCGCGGGTCCGACATGATGGTGTCCGGCGGCCCCTCCGCGATCACCGCGCCCTGGGCCATCACGATCACCCAGTCGCTGATGTCGCGCACCATGTCCATGTCGTGCTCCACGAAGAGCACGGTCATGCCCTCCTCACGGAGGTCCTTCACGTGCCCGAGGAGCGACTGGGTCAGGGCCGGGTTCACGCCCGCCATGGGCTCGTCGAGCATCACCAGCTCGGGGCCGACCATCAGGGCCCGGGCCATCTCCAGCAGCTTGCGCTGGCCGCCCGACAGCGAGCCGGCGAAGTCGTCGCGCTTGGCGGCGAGCTTGAAGCGCTCGAGCAGTTCCTCGGCGCGCTCGGTGATCTCGTCCTCCTGGCGGCGCCAGCTGCCCGGGATCAGCGCGCGGAAGAAGTTCTCGCCGAGCTGGTTCTGCGCGCCGAGCCGCATGTTCTCCATCACGGTGAGCTTCGACAGGGCCTTGGTGAGCTGGAACGTGCGGACCATGCCCGCACGGGCCACCCGGTGGGCGGGCATGCCCTTGAGCTGCTTGCCGTTGAAGGTCCAGGACCCCTCGTCGGCGCTGTCGAAGCCGGTGAGCTGGTTGAAGAACGTGGTCTTGCCCGCGCCGTTCGGCCCGATCAGCGCGGTGATCGACCCGCGCTGGACCTCGACGTGGTCGACGTCGACGGCGGTGAGTCCGCCGAACCGGCGTACGACCTTGTCGACGACGAGGATGGGGTCGGGCTTGGGCACGCCGGGCTCGCGGTCGAGGCCCGCGAAGGCGGCCACCGCCGCCGCTTTCCTGCTCTGGGTGGTGTCAGCGTGCATCGAGCGCGATCTCCCTCTTGTCACCGAAGATGCCCTGTGGCCGGAAGATGAGCAGGAGCATCAGGCCGAGGCCGACCAGCATGAAGCGGACCGCGCCGATGTTGTTCACGGTGAACAACGAGGGCAGCAGCCCGGCGCTCACGGCCTCGCTGAGGGTGTTGCCGACGAAGACCAGCAGCACCCAGAAGATCGCGGCGCCGACGACGGGGCTGAAGACGCGGGCCGCGCCGCCGAGGATCACGATCGTGTACGCGTAGAAGGTGAACTCCGTGCTGAACAGGTCGGGCTGCACCGACGCCTGGCCGAGCGCGAACAGGAAGCCGCCGAAGCAGCCGATCACGCCGCCGAGCACGAGCGCCTGCATCTTGTAGGAGAAGACGTTCTTGCCGAGGCTGCGCACGGCGTCCTCGTCCTCGCGGATGGCCTTGAGCACGCGGCCCCACGGGCTCTTCATGAGCAGGTAGACCAGCCCGCAGGCGATCGCGATGAGCACCCAGCCGACGGTCAGCACCCACGTCACCCGCTCGTTGAAGCTGATCGGGCCGATGCCGTACGTGCCGGGGGAGTAGGGGTTCATCGCGAAGAAGTCGCCGGAGAAGTTCTGCCGGCCGTCCGAGCCGCCGAAGACGCTGCTGAACTGGACCGATCTGAAGACGAGCCGGACGATCTCGGCCGCCGCGATGGTGACGATGGCGAGATAGTCGGCGCGCAGCCGCAGGGTGGGGATGCCCAGCAGGAAGGCCAGCACGATGGTGGCCGCCAGGCCGATCAGGATGCCGAGCCAGAACGGCAGGTGGAAGGTGGCCACGGTGACGGCCATGCCGTACGCGGCGACGCCGAGGAAGGCCGCCTGGCCGAAGTTGAGCAGCCCGGCGTAGCCGAACTGGATGTTGACGCCGATCGCGGCGAGCGCGTAGACGACGGTCTCCAGGCCGATCGAGGCCTTGACCGTGGTGACGAAAATGGTGTTCCAGTCCACGTGTGGTCTCCGATCAGCCGATGCGCTCGCGCCGGCCGAGAATGCCCTGCGGCCGGAAGAGCATGACGAGGATGAGCACCAGCAGCGCGCCGACGGTCTTCAGCTCGGTCGGCACCACGACGGTGGACAGCTGGATGAACAGACCGACGACGATGGAGCCGACGAGGGCGCCGAAGGCGGTGCCGAGGCCGCCGAGGGTGACTCCCGCGAAGACGAGCAGCAGGATCTGGAAGCCCATCTGGTAGCTGACGTTCTGCGACAGGCCGAGCATCACGCCCGCGAGCGACGCGATGGCGCCGCCGACGGTCCAGATGATCCGGATGACGCCGTCGACGTTGATGCCGGAGGAGGCCGCCAGCGCGGGGTTGTCGGCGACGGCCCTGGCCGCCTTGCCGATGCGGGTCTTGAGGAGCGCGAGCCCGACGATCACGAGCACCGCGAGCTCGATGCCCATCGCGATGAAGTTCTTCGGCGCGGCGGAGATCGGGCCCACCTGGATGCCCGGCTGGGCGTTGTAGTCCGCGTACGGAGCGCCCTCGCCGCCGAAGAAGAACAGGAAGACGTAGCGGAGGAACAGTGCCAGGCCGATCGAGATGATCATCATCGCGACCAGGCTGCTGCCGCGCTTGCGCAGCACTCCCCAGAAGAACCGGTCCTGGGTGTATCCGAAGGCTCCGCCGATCACCACGGAGATCACCGCGGCCAGGACGAGCGGGATTCCCAGGACGACGTTGAAGAAGTAGGCGCACATCGCGCCGAACGTGAGCAACTCGCCGTGGGCGAAGTTGGTGAGCCCGGTGGTGCCGAACACCAGGGACAGGCCCATGGCCGCCAGGGCGATGATGAGCCCGAGGTTGAAGCCCTCGAAGGTGAGCTGCGCGACCCGGTCCCAGAAGGAGGAGGCGCCCGACGAGGACTCCGCGGCGGCCTCGCCCGGCTGGCCCGCGGGGGCGAGGGCGAACAGGACGTTGCGCTCGCTTCCCTCATAGACCTGGACGTTCAGGGTGGCCCGGTCCTTGAACTTCAGCGCGACCCCCTGCGGGAGGGTCGACTCGTCGAGTGTGACCTTATATGTGCCCGCCTGGGGGACCGGCACCTCCCACTTGCCGTCCGCACCTGTGGTGGCGTCTCCGACGGGTTTGCCGTCTTCGCCTGCCACGCTGATCTTCACGCCGTTCACCGGCTGGCCTTGGTTTTGGAGTGTGCCCTTCAACGCCTCCCCGTCCGCCCAGGCGGGGGAGGAGAGGAGAAATACGAGTCCACCCAGGAAGGCCGTGAACGCGATCACGGCTCTGCGCAATGGTGCTCCCTCTGGTTCAGGTCTTGGCGGGGTCGTGCCCCCACTGCGGACGCGCAACATCGTCCAGGTTGCTGCGATGTTGTGGCCGGAGCATAAGCCTGAGACGCCCGTTTCCGGGTTGTTCGTCACCAATTGGTGACCATGGTGTGTCACTGACGTGAGAAAGGCTTCGCAGGTCAGGGCATGTAAGGAGTCAACTGGAGGATCACTGCTGTAGGAGTCGGGGGATCGGCGCCGGAGAAAAGCATGAGCCCGTGAGAAGGACCTTTGGGACCGTACACAGCTTCCCCGGCTCCGCACGTTGTCTACTCGGTCTTCTCACGGGCTCTGGAGCCACAACGGTAGCGACCGGAGCGACCCCCGTGCAAAGAGAGTCGCAAGCCGTTCCGTTATGAGGCCCAATGCGTCGTAAGGGTTTTTCGTGGTTCTTGCCCGGCCGGCCCGCGGGCGGGCGTGCCCCGCGAGCCCGGCGGCCTCAGGAGGCGTCCTTGAGCATGCAGGTCAGACGGGCCGTGCACACCGCCCGGCCCTCGTCGTCGGTGATCTCGATGACGTACGTCGCGAGCGTGCGCCCGCCGTGCACACGGGTGGCCACGGCGGTGACGTGTCCCGAGGTGGCGGAGCGGTGGTGGGTGGCGTTGATCTCGATGCCGACGGCGATCCTGCCCGGGCCCGCGTGCAGGGCGGCGCCGGTCGAGCCGAGGGTCTCGGCAAGCACACAGGACGCGCCGCCGTGCAGCAGCCCGTACGGCTGCGTGTTGCCCTTGACGGGCATCCGGCCGACCACCCGCTCGGCGCTGGCCTCCAGGATCTCGAGCCCCATCCGCCGGTGCAGGTGGTCCCCGGGCGCGTTCATGAACGCCACGAACTCCTCGGGATTCGTCAAGGTCAAGGGGACGCCTCCTGTGGGAAGAGCACGGGTTTTCTGTCGTACAGGGAGACTAGGCTGCGGATGTGCCGAAGAGTGAAGCGACCCCCACCCGTCCGTGTCTGCTGCTCCTGGACGGGCATTCCCTTGCTTATCGCGCGTTCTACGCGTTGAAGGACGCGAACCTCATGACCACCGATGGTCAGCACACCGAGGCGGTGTACGGCTTCACGTCGATGCTGGCCAACATCCTGCGTGACGAGCAGCCGAGTCACGTCGCGGTGTGCTTCGACCGGAGCGAGCCGACCTTCAGGCACGAGGCGTACGACGGCTACAAGGCCAACAGGGCGGAGACTCCCGAGGACTTCCGCGGCCAGATGCAGCTCATCTTCGAGCTGCTCGACGCGCTGCGCATCCCGCGCCTGTCCGTGGCCGGCTTCGAGGCGGACGACCTGATCGCGACGCTGGCGACCCGGGCCTCGGCCGAAAGCATGAACGTGCTCATCGTGACCGGCGACCGCGACGCGCTCCAGCTCGTGAACGACAACATCACGGTGCTCATGACCCGGCGGGGCATCAGCGACATGACCCGCTTCACCCCCGAGGCCGTCAAGGAGAAGTACGGCCTCACCCCGGCGCAGTATCCGGACTTCGCGGCCCTGCGCGGCGACCCGAGCGACAACCTGCCGAGCATCCCGAGCGTGGGGGAGAAGACCGCCACCAAGTGGATCGTGGAGTACGGCTCGCTCGACGAGCTGGTCCGGCGGGCCGACGAGGTGAAGGGCAAGGTCGGCGAGAAGCTCCGCGAGCACCTCGGCCAGGTGATCCACAACCGGATGCTGACCGAGCTGCGGCGCGACGCCCCGGTCGACGTGGAGCCGTCCGCGCTCACCATGGGCCTGTGGGACCGCGAGGAGGTCAACAAGCTCCTCGACGCGGTGCAGATCCGCGGAGAGCTGCGCGAGCGCCTGTTCAAGACCCTCGGCACCACCGAGCCGGAGGCGGGCGAGGGCTTCGAGCTCGAAGTGACCGTACTCGAACCCGGCCAGGTGGCCGGCTGGCTGGCCGCCCTCCCCGAGGACCGCGCCGGGCTGGCCTTCCAGGGCACGTACGGCAGCGGCACCGGGCGGATCGACGGCCTGGCGATCGCCTCGCCAGGCGGCGCCGCCTACCTCGACCCCACGCGCCTCACCGAGGAGGACGAGGCGGCGCTGCACGCCTGGCTGGCCGACGAGAAGCGGCCGAAGGCCGTGCACGACGCCAAGGGGCCGCTGCTCGGGCTGTGGGCCCACGGGCACGACCTGCGCGGGCTCACCTGCGACACGGCGCTCGCCGCATACCTGGCGATGCCGGGGCAGCGGTCGTTCCCGCTCGACGACCTGGTCCTGCGCTATCTCCACCGCGAGCTTCGGGCGGAGTCCGCGCCCGGCGGGCAGACCTCCCTGTTCGAGGACGCCGACGAGGGCGCGGCCCGCGACCTCGCGCTGCGCGCCCAGGCCGTGCGCGACCTGGCCGACGCGCTGGAGGCCCACCTGTCCCAGCGCGGCGGCACCCGGCTGGTGACCGAGGTCGAGCTCCCGCTGGTGCGGGTGCTGGCCCAGATGGAGCGGGCAGGCATCGCCGCCGACCGGCAATACTTCGCGGCGCTGGAGGCCGAGTTCGGCGCGGCCGTCAAGCAGGCGGTCGAGGCCGCCCACCAGGTGGTGGGCGAGCAGTTCAACCTCGGCTCGCCCAAGCAGCTGCAGGAGATTTTGTTCGGCAAGCTCGGCCTGCCCAAGACCAAGAAGATCAAGACGGGCTACACGACCGACGCCGACGCGCTCGCCTGGCTGGCCCAGCAGACCGACAACGAGCTGCCGGTGATCCTGCTGCGCCACCGCGACCAGACCAAGCTGCGCACCACGGTCGAGGGCCTGATCAAGGAGATCGCCGACGACGGGCGGATCCACACCACCTTCAACCAGATCGTGGCGGCCACCGGGCGGCTGTCGAGCGAGAAGCCCAACCTGCAGAACATCCCGATCCGCACGGTCGAGGGCCGTCGCATCCGCAAGGGCTTCGTGGTCGGGGAGGGCTACGAGACGCTGCTGACGGCCGACTACAGCCAGATCGAGCTGCGGATCATGGCCCACCTGTCCGGGGACGAGTCGCTGATCGCGGCCTTCGAGTCGGGCCACGACTTCCACCAGGCCACCGCGTCCCGCGTCTTCGACCTGCCCCCGGAGCAGGTCGACGCCGAGCTGCGCGCCCGGATCAAGGCCATGAACTACGGCCTGGCCTACGGCCTGTCCGACTTCGGGCTGTCGGGGCAGCTCAACATCCCCGTCGCGGAGGCCAGGGCGCTCAAGGAGGAATACTTCGAGGAGTTCGGCGGCGTCCGCGACTACCTGGAGTCGATCGTCGCCCAGGCCCGCAAGGACGGCTACACCGAGACCATCCTCGGCCGCCGCCGCTACCTGCCCGACCTGACCAGCGACAACCGGCAGCGCCGGGAGATGGCCGAGCGGATGGCGCTCAACGCGCCCATCCAGGGCTCGGCCGCCGACATCATCAAGGTCGCCATGCTCAACGTGCAGAAGGCGATCGAGGGCATGCGCTCCCGCATGCTGCTCCAGGTCCACGACGAGCTCGTGTTCGAGGTCGCGCCGGGCGAGCTGGAGGAGCTGACCGAGGTCGTGCGCACGCAGATGGGCCGGGCCTACGACCTGAGCGTGCCGCTGGAGGTCAGCGTGGGCGTCGGCACCACCTGGGAGGACGCCGGCCACTGACCCACGGCCCGGGCACGCGCCCGCGCGCTCCCGCACCCCGCGAACCGGGCTGTCCTCCCGGGCCGTCTTACAGGGGGCAGGGGCGATGACCACGGCATTCCGGGCGCTCTCGCGCGCCCGGCGCGCAGGGCCGGGCGGACTGCGCCGTCTACCGGGCGGCAGGGTTCGCCGCGCGCTGGTCGAAGCGGGGCCGGCCCTGTGGCCGACGGGTCAGGGCGGCCGACGGCTCAGGGTGGGCGACGGCTCAGGGTGGGCGACGGGTCAGGGATGGCCGGTGGGGCGGGTGCGCCTGCGGTCGCGCCCGGCCAGGGCCAGGCCCGCCTGCTCGACCTCCAGCAGGCTGGTCTCGTGCCGCTCGGTCTCGTACGCCGCCCGCCCGCCGCGTAGCCCGAACAGGCGCTTGCTCAGCGCGATGTACAGCACGGCCGCGATGTTGATCAGGAGGATCACGATCCGGAACGGGCTCGCCTTCTCGGCGATCTCGTAGATCTCCACCGGGATGAACGCCGAGGTGACGACCACCGAGAAGTACTCGCCCCATCGCTTCAGCAGCCACAGCCCGATGCCCTCGGTCAGCAGCAGGGCCGCGAGGACGAGCAGGGCGAGGCAGATCCAGGTGAGGGTCGTGGTCCGCGCGCCCAGCGCGGTCCGCAGCGTGTGCACCACGCCCGAGTGGTCGAGGTTCCACCCGAGTTTGCGGGCCAGCGGCTGGACCAGCGGGAGGTCCTGGTCGAACGCCCGCCGTACGGCGTCGTGGTGGGCCCGGAACCGCCACACGCCGTAGGCTCCCGCGATCACGAGCAGCGCCTTGGCCCAGCGGAAGACGGCGATCAGCCGTAGCACGGCGGCGTCCCGCAGCGCCCGGCCGCGCAGCACGACGGGCGCGTCGCGGGCCGGTCCGGCCCCGCGCGGCGGGCCCAGGGTGAAGTCGCCGCAGCGCAGGCAGCGCCACGCCTCGCCCAGCGCGGTGTCGGCGCGCAGGCGGCTTCGCAGCGCCTCCTCGTCCGGCGCGTAGGTGACGTGCCCGTGCCGTCCGCAGGCACGCAGGCTCCAGTCCACAGGAAAATTGCAACACACGCGAATGCGGACACGCCGGGCAGTAAGGTCAAATAACTGTGCGCAACCTTGCCCGGATGACGGCGATCGTGAATGTCGTCGTCGTCGTGATCGGTCTTGCCGTGCTCGTGCTGTTACCCCGGTCCACGGGCGAGGAACGGCCGCAGGCGCGGCCGGCGCAGCCGAGGTCGCCGTCGCCCAAGCCCAGTGCGGCACCGCCGAAGGCGACCGCCGCGTCGGCCAGGAAGGTCAAGGCGAACGAGGCCGGCCTGGTGCCGGTGATCATGTATCACCGCATCCTGCCCAAGCGGCTGGCGTCCATCGACCGGACTCCCGCCCAGCTCCGCAAGGAGCTGGAGCGCCTGGCCAAGGACGGCTACGTGCCGATCACCGCGGCCGAGCTGGTGGCAAGGAAGATCGACATCCCGGCCGGGGCCCATCCCGTCGTCCTGACCTTCGACGACGGTCATCCCAGCCACTTCGCCCTGGACAAGAACGGCATGCCGAAGAACGACACGGTCGTCGGCATCATCTTCGAGGTCGCGGCGAAGTTTCCGACCTTCCGGCCTGCCGCCACCTTCTACGTCAACCACGACCCCTTCGGCCTGCGGGACCGCGAGCAGCAGAAACAGGCGGTGAAGTGGCTGCTCGACCACGGCTTCGAGGTGGCCAACCACACCTACTCCCATCCCGATCTCCGCAGGCTTTCGAACAAGAAGGTCGCCGAGCAGATCGTGCGGCAGCAGCGGCTGCTGAAGAAGATCGGCGTGCCGGCCTCGACGACCTTCGCGCTGCCGTACGGGTCGATGCCGAGGAAACGGAGCAAGGCGCACGACGGCACCTGGGACGGCACCCGCTACCGCTTCGACGCCGTCTTCCTCGCCGGGGCGGAGCCCACGGTTTCGCCCTACGCGAAAAGTTTCCCGCGCTACGCGATCCCGAGGATCCAGTCCAACGGAAAACACGGCGAATGCCGGCGCTGGTGCACGACCTACTGGCTGGATTGGCTCGACAAACACCCAGGAGAGCGTTATACGTCGGATGGGGATCCGGCCCGAGTCTCGGTGCCGCGTAAACTCCGGGCAACGCTCTCGCCGTCCCGCGCGAAGTCGGTGATCACCTACTAGCCGTTCGCCTGGTTGCCTCGGATTGACCCGGCTCGCTCCGTCTCATATGCTGATCGCTGCGCTGTGGGCTCGCGCGCGTCACGGACGGAGCGGGCTCGCGCTCGGTCATCTGGTGGCTACCAGGAAAGCAGCATCATCCGGTGAACGAAAAACGGCCCGCCGCGCTTCTGTCACAACGACATCTGTCCGGTTCGGAGCAATTCCACACATGACGAGCAGCACTGAGGCCACCTCGAGCACCCCGCAGGTAGCGGTCAACGACATCGGTTCCGAGGAGGCCTTCCTCGCCGCGATCGACGAGACCATCAAGTACTTCAACGATGGGGACATCGTTGAAGGCACCGTTGTCAAGGTCGATCGAGACGAGGTCTTGCTCGACATTGGCTACAAGACCGAGGGCGTTATCCCGTCGCGCGAGCTCTCGATCAAGCACGATGTCGACCCGGCCGAGGTCGTCGAGGTCGGAGAGCACGTCGAGGCCCTGGTCCTCCAGAAGGAGGACAAGGAAGGCCGCCTCATCCTGTCCAAGAAGCGCGCCCAGTACGAGCGCGCCTGGGGCACGATCGAGAAGATCAAGGACGAGGACGGCATCGTCACCGGCACGGTCATCGAGGTCGTCAAGGGTGGCCTGATCCTCGACATCGGTCTGCGCGGCTTCCTCCCCGCCTCCCTGGTGGAGATGCGCCGCGTCCGCGACCTTCAGCCGTACGTCGGGCGCGAGCTCGAGGCCAAGATCATCGAGCTGGACAAGAACCGCAACAACGTGGTCCTGTCCCGCCGTGCCTGGCTGGAGCAGACGCAGTCCGAGGTCCGCCAGACGTTCCTCAACACCCTGCAGAAGGGCCAGGTCCGCAAGGGCGTCGTCTCCTCGATCGTCAACTTCGGTGCGTTCGTGGACCTCGGCGGCGTCGACGGCCTGGTGCACGTGTCCGAGCTGTCCTGGAAGCACATCGACCACCCGTCCGAGGTCGTCGAGGTCGGCCAGGAGGTCACGGTCGAGGTTCTCGACGTCGACATGGAGCGCGAGCGGGTCTCGCTGTCGCTCAAGGCGACGCAGGAGGACCCGTGGCAGCAGTTCGCCCGGACCCACCAGATCGGTCAGGTCGTGCCCGGCCGCGTCACCAAGCTGGTGCCGTTCGGTGCCTTCGTCCGGGTCGAGGAGGGCATCGAGGGCCTGGTCCACATCTCCGAGCTGGCCGAGCGCCACGTGGAGATCCCGGAGCAGGTCGTGCAGGTCGGCGACGAGATCTTCGTGAAGATCATCGACATCGACCTGGACCGCCGCCGCATCTCGCTGTCCCTCAAGCAGGCCAACGAGGGTGTCGGCGCCGAGGTCGAGTTCGACCCCACGCTGTACGGCATGGCGGCGACCTACGACGAGCAGGGCAACTACATCTACCCCGAGGGCTTCGACGCCGAGACCGGCGAGTGGCTCGAGGGCTTCGACAAGCAGCGTGAGGAGTGGGAGCGGCAGTACGCCGAGGCCCAGGCCCGCTTCGAGGCGCACCGCTCGCAGATCGAGAAGGCCCGCCAGGAGGAGGCGGCGGCCAGCGAGGCCGCTCCGTCGTCCTACAGCGGCGAGACCAGCACGCAGTCCGGCGGCGGCGCCCTCGCCTCCGACGAGGCCCTCGCGGCCCTGCGTGAGAAGCTGGCGGGCGGCCAGAGCTGACACCCGGTCTCTTCTGACCGGAGGTCAACGGCCAGTCCTCCACAGCATCACGAAAGGCCCCGCTTCGGCGGGGCCTTTCGCCATGTCCGGGCGGTTTTCCCATGCGGGGGGAACGCCTCGCCCCGATGGGCGGCAGGATGGGTCCCGTGATCGAGAGCGCCGGGCAGGTGCCGCCGCTGCGGCTCCTGGAGACCCGGCGCGGCGACGGCTCGGACAACGTGATCCTGCGATACGCGGTGCGCGGCGAGTGACGTCCGGGTGCCCGGCCCTGCGGAGCGGGGCGTGCCGATAGGGTGGCCCTCGTGGTGGAGATCACGAGGGCCCTGCCCGTGGACGCGGGGGAGATCCTCACCCTGCAGCGGGCGGCGTACGTCACCGAGGCGCAGCTCTACGGCGACCCGTTCATCGCGCCGCTCGTCGAGTCGCTCGACCAGGTGCGTACGGTGATCGAGACGGCGGTCGTGCTCAAGGCGATGGACGGCGGGCGGCTGGTCGGCGCGGTCCGGGGCCAGATGTCCGGCTCGACCTGCCTCGTGGGCCGGCTCGTGGTCGCGCCCGACCGGCAGGGGCAGGGGATCGGCAGCGCGCTGCTGGCCGCGATGCACGAGGCCGTGCCCACGGCGACGGCCTTCGACCTGTTCACGGGCCATCTGTCGGGCGGCAACCTGCGGCTCTACCGCCGCCTCGGCTATCGGGAGACCCAGCGCGAGCGGGTGCAGGACCACCTGACCCTGGTCCACCTGCGCCGGGAGCCCCGGCATCAGCCGGCCCGATAGGCTGCGGCACGTGCTGAAAGTTGGGCTCACCGGCGGCATAGGTTCGGGCAAGAGCGAGGTGGCGCGGCTGCTCGCGGCCCGCGGCGCGGTCGTCGTCGACGCGGACAAGATCGCCAGAGAGGTCGTCGAGCCGGGCACCCCCGGGCTCGCGGAGATCGTCGAGGCGTTCGGCGAGGACGTGCTCCGTCCCGACGGCAGCCTCGACCGGGAACGGCTCGGCGCGATCGTCTTCGCCGACGCCGAGAAGCTGAAGATCCTCAACGGCATCGTCCACCCCAAGGTGGGCGAGCGCAGCGAGCGGCTCCAGCGGGAGGCCCCGGACGACGCGGTCGTCGTCTATGACGTGCCGCTGCTGGCCGAGAACAACCTGGCCCCCCTGTACGACGTGGTGATCGTGGTGGACACGCCGGACGACGTGCGGCTGGAGCGTCTGCAGCGGTTCCGCGGCATGCGGGAGGAGGACGCCCGCGCCCGGATCGCCGCCCAGGCATCCCGGGAGGACCGGCTGAAGATCGCCGACATCGTCATCCGCAACGAGGGGTCGCTGGACGACCTGGAGGCTCAGGTCGACAAGGTCTGGCAGGACCTGAGCGGCCGGGTCGCCCACAACGCCTGACAGGAGCCACCGGGTCGGTCTGCCGTCGGCGCGACCCCGAGGGCCGGATCACCTCGGCGCGGCGGCGCCGCCTGGCCGAGCCCTGCCTGGCCGGCCTGTAGACGACCGTCCCGGCCGGGAACTGGCCGGGTATCAGGCGGACCCGGTCTCCGGGAGCCGCCGGCGAGTGAGCACTCCCATCGCCCGGGCCGCTCCGCCCGGAGGCCGCACCGGCGTCCGGGCGGAGCGAATCTACAACGTAAAGCCGTCGAGCTCGGAGCGCTCACGGGCGTCCGGCGGCGGCGCCTTCCACCCAGGACCGGTAGGCGTCGAGGACGAGGCCGTGGAAGTGGTGCACGCCGTGCTCGGACAACCCCGAGCCGGACGGGTCGTACACGATGCGGCCCTGGTCGAAGGCCGGTAGAAGTCCCAGGTCTCCAGGGTGCGGCCGGGACCGGCCGGGATGACCTGCAGGACCATGAAGTTGCCGCGGCCGGGGTAGCGCAGCAGGCAGGTGTTGGGCCACAGCCACCACACCGCGTGCTGCGTGACCGACGCGCCCGCGACGTCGTACGCGGCGTTGTCGTGCGTGCCGGCCTCGGCGAAGTGGCTCGACCAGATGCCGTGGGTCTTCACCTCGTAGGTGTCCATGTCGACGAGGTCGACGAACTCCTTGTGGGCGATGTGGCAGTGGTAGCACTCCAGGAAGTTGTCGATGACGTTCTTCCAGTTGGACGCGATGTCGTACGTCAGCCGCTTCGCGAAGGTCAGCTCGGCCACGTCGGGGGCCCATTTGGCGATGTCGGCCGCCAGATCTCCGGCCTGCTCGGCCAGGGGGACGGCGTCCGCGTCCAGGTTCACGTAGACGAATCCGCCGAACTCCTCGACCCGCACCTGGTCGAGGCAGATCTCGTTCTTGTCGAAGGTCTCCATCGCGTCGGCGCGGCGGGCCGCCTTCAGCCGGCCGTCCAGGGCGTACGTCCACGCGTGGTACGGGCAGACGATGTTGCGCGTGGTGCCGGACCCCGTGAGCAGCTCGTGGGCGCGGTGCTTGCAGACGTTGTAGAACGCGCGCAGCGCTCCGTCGCGATCGCGCACGACCGCGATCGGCATGCCGGCCACGGTGGCCGACACGTAGCTGCCGGGGGACGCGAGCTTCTCCACATGGCAGATCCACTGCCAGGTGCGGGCGAAGATCGCCCGGAGGTCGACGTCGAGCCATCGCGGGTCGGTGTACGTCTCGGCCCGCAGCGACATCGATCGTGCGGGGTCCTCGTGATATCCGGTGCCGACGCGGCGTACGTCGTCGATCGTGACTGAAGCCATGGCCGGAGCATACGAGCGTCTGAACGATCGTTCAATATATTCCTGGACGTTCGTTCAGTCCTGCCGCTGTGCCGCCGGTGTGCCGGCGAGCGCGATCTCCTCGCAGCGGGCGACGTTCCTGCTGATCGAGGCGTGATCGAGCCCCAGCAGGGCGGTGAGCCACAGGCCGTTCTGGATGACGTCGATGTCGGCGGCACGCCTGCCGCACTCGTCGGCCGGCAACTCGGGGCGGGCCGCGTGGATCAGCGCGGCCAGTCCGGCGCGGTAGCGCTTCTGGGCCTCGGTGTTGATGCGTTCGAAGTCCTCGTGGGCCTGGGCGAGCGCCCAGAGCTGCAGCCGCAGGGACAGATACTCGGTCGTCAGGAACTCCGGATCGGCCACCCGCTTCAGCGCGGCTCGCAGCCGCTCTTCCGGTTCCAGGGCAGGGTCCGGCTCGACCAGTGCGATGTCCTGCTCCTCGATGCGGCGCAGGGCCGCCCGAATGAGGCTCGTCTTGTCCTCGTAGTGGTAGTTCACCAGCCCCAGGGAGACCCCGGCCTCGCGCGCGACGGCGCGCATGCTGACCCCCGAGATGCCCTGCAGGGACAGCAGCCGGAGTGCCGCCTCGAGGATCCGCGCCTGCCGGTCGATCTTCTCGTCGGCGTCCATCGCGCGCACGGGCCTCGGGCTCACCTCCACAACCTTAGCGGCGGTGGGAACGGCGCGTCAGTGGCCGCTCCTCGCGGCGGGGACGGCCCGTCTTGACGGTAGCGGCTAATGCCATTAGCCTTTGGGCTATAATGATGAGCCTGGAGGGCGAAAATGACCGAGTTCCTGAAGATCGGCGAGGGTGAGATCGCGTACGACGTGACCGGCGGGGGCCCGCTGGTCGTGATGGTCCCCGGCATGGGGGACAGCCGTCGCGCGTACCGTTTCCTCGCCTCGGCGCTGACCACCGCCGGATATCGCGTGGCGACCATGGACCTGCGCGGGCACGGCGAGTCGAGCCTCGGCTGGGACTCCTACACCCGCACCGACACCGCGAACGACATCGTCGCCCTGATCGAGCACCTGGGCGGGCCGGCCGTCGTCGTCGGGCACTCGTTCGCCGGGGGAGCGGCCACCATCGCGGCCGCGCAGCGGCCCGAGCTGGTCGACGCGCTCGTGGAGGTCGGCCCCTTCACCCGGCCGCAGAAGCCCGACCTGGGCGGGCTGCTGAGCAACGGTCACTACCGCAAGGGCATGACGCGGCTCATGGGCGTGGCGCTCTTCCGCAGCATCGGGCTGTGGAAGAGCTACCTCGACCACGCCTACCCGGGCGTCAAGCCCGCCGACTGGGCGGACTACCTGGCCGCCCTGGAGAGCGACCTGCGCAGGCCGGGCCGGATGGCCGTCGTGAGCGCGATGGGCGCGTCCGCCCCCACGGACGCCGGCGCCCACCTCGGCGACATCCGCTGCCCCGCCCTGGTCGTCATGGGCACCCGCGACCCCGACTGGGCAGACCCCCGGGCGGAGGCGGACGGCGTCGTCGCCGGGATGCCGCAGGGTCTCGGCGAGGTGGTGATGATCGAGGGCGCCGGGCACTACCCGCACGCGCAGCACCCCGACGAGGTCGCCGCCGCGATGCTCGCGTTCCTCAAGGAGCGCGTCCGTGGCTAGGGCCGCCCTGTCCCCGGACGCCGTCGTCGACATCGCGCTGCGCGTCGTGGACGAGGAGGGCCCCGAGGCGCTCACCCTGTCCGCGGTCGCCGGGCGGGCGGGCGTCGCCACGCCCTCCCTCTACAAGCACGTACGCAACCTCGCCGAGCTGCGCGTCCTGGTGTCCGGGAGGGTGATGGGCGAGCTGACGGAGGTCGCGAGTGAGGCGGTGCTCGGCCGGTCGGGAGACGAGGCGCTGCGCGCCCTGATGGACGGGTGGCGCGCCTATGCCGGCCGGCATCCGCACCGCTACTCCGCGCTGATCCAGGCGCCCCGGCCCGAGACGGCCGAGACGGGAAACCGGCTGGTCGGCATCATGGTCGCCGCGCTGCGGGCGTACGGGCTCGAGGGCTCGGCCGCGATCCACGCGGTGCGCTGCCTGCGCGCCGCGATGCACGGCTTCGCCGTCCTGGAGGCGGCGGGCGCCTTCCAGCTCGCCGAGGATCTCGACGAGAGCCACGCCCTGCTGATCCACATGGTCGTGTCCGGCCTGCGGACGGCCCACGAGCGCTGAGCCCTCCCGTGCCCTGCCCGGGCTGTGCAGCGCCCGCAAGCGATGTGCCCGGGCCGCCCAACGCCGCCGAGCGCTGAGCCCGCCGCGTGTCCGGGCTGCGCACCGCCCGCGAGCGCCGAGCCCCCCGCCTGAGGCCGTCAGAACGGCTCGTCGAGGGCCAGCCGCCTGACCTCGGGCAGGTATTCGTCAAGCTCACCGGGCTCGAACCGGCACATGCCGATCACGTACCAGAACTGGCCCGTCACGTCGCCCTCCAGCTTGTACAGCCCGCCGGGCGAGAACGCGGCCCATCCCTCGGGCAGACCGAGCAGGGTGGCGCGGCGTTCGCGCCGGGGGACGTCCCACAGGATCACCACGCCGTCATCGCCGGCGCTGGCGAGCAGGTCCCCGGAGGGATGGAACGCCACCGACCAGATCCGGCGGCCGTGACCGGAGAGGGTGCCGACGCGCGCGCCGGAGGCCGGGTCCCACAGGTGGACGCCGAGGTCGTCCCCGGCGGTGGCCAGCAGATCGCCCGATGGGCTGAAGGCGGCCGTCCACAGCCGCCCGCCGCCGGCGAGCACGTGCAGGCACTCGCCCGAGGCGACGTCCCACAGCCGGGCGGTGCCGTCGTTGCTCGCGCTCGCCAGCAGGTCGCCCGAGGGAGAGAAGGCCACCGCGTACACCCGGTCGTCGTGGCCGCTCAGCGTCGCCGCCCACTGGCCGGTCGGCGCGTCCCACAGCCGCACGTTGCGGTCGTCGCAGCCCGTGGCCACGAGCCTGCCGTCGGGGCTGAAGCCGATCGACCTGACCCTGCCCCGGTGCCCGGCGAGGTTGGCGACCTGCCGCCCGGAGGGGCGATACCACAGCCGCACGCTGTCGTCGTCGTTCGCGGTGGCCAGCAGCTGCCCGTCGGGGCTGAACGCCTCGGCCCACACGTGGTCGGTCTCCACGTTGAGCTCCCGCTCGTACGTGCCCGCCACCGGGTTCCACAGGTAGACGCCGCCGTCGTTGCTCGCGGTCGCCAGCAGCGGACCGGCCGGGCTGAAGACGGCCGACACCAGCCGGTCGGCCGTCCCGGTGAGCGAACGCAGGCGGCGGCCCGTGACCGGGTCCCACAGCCGTACGTAACCGTCGTTGCCGCACGCGGCGAGCATGCCGCCGTCGGCGGAGAAGCGCACCGAGGTGATGCGGCGGCCGTGGCCGCGCAGCGTCTGGACGCACTGCCCGGTGCGCGGGTCCCACAGGCGGGCGGTGCCGTCGTTGCTGGAGGTCGCGAGCTGCCGGCCGTCGGGGCGGAACGCGAACGGCCACACCGAGCCCCGGTGCCCGGTCAGCTCGGCCCGCACCTGGCCGGTGCGGTGGTCCCAGATCCGTACGACCCCGTCGCTGTCGCCGGTCGCAAGCAGCTCGCCGGTGGGGTCGAACAGGACCTGGTAGACGGCGCCACGGTGCCCGGGCAGGCTGCCGGCGGCCTCGCCCGTGGCCGGGTCCCACAGCCGTACGGCTCCCTCCGTGTCGCCGGAGGCGAGCAGCCGGCCTTGGGGGTGGAAGGCGAGGGAGTAGATCCGGCCGGGGTGACCGGTCAGCTCGTGCGTCGCGGCGCCGGTGCGGGGGTCCCAGACGCGCAGCACGCCCTGGCCGTCACCGGCGGCCAGGCGGGTGCCGTCGGGGCTGAGGGCCAGGCGATAGACGGCTCCGCTGTGGCCGTGCAGGTGGTGGCGCACCCGCCCGGTGGCGAGGTCCCACACGCGGATCGCCCCCGCGCTGTCGCCGGTCACCAGCAGTCCCGGCAGGAACACGGCGGTGTAGATCGGGGCGGTGTGGCCCGGCAGCTCCCACACGAGCTCGCCGGACGCCCAGACCCGCATGATCCCGTCCGCGCCGCCCGCCGCGATCAGGTCGCCCGAGGTGACCACGGGCCACACGCCCTCGGGATGGCCGCGCAGGACGTGCGCCGGCTCGCCCGTGGCCGGGTCCCACACCCGGACGGTGCCGTCGCTCGCGCCGGTCACCAGCCCGGCCTCGCCGTAGGCGACCTTGTAGACGCGGCCCCGGTGGCCCTGCAGCGTGCGCAGGGCGGACCCGGTGACGCTGTCGCAGACGAGGACGCCGCCGTCCTCTCCGCCCAGGGCGACCACGCCCCCGCCCGGGTCATAGGCGACCGGTTCGGGCAGGCGGCTGCTGTTGAAGTGATAGCCGTACGGCACGCCGACGACGGCGGGGGCCAGCTCGGCGCCGACCCTGCCACCGTCCGGGCCGCCGCCCGTGCCGCCGTCCGTGCCGGGGACGGCGGGCGCCACGGCCGCGCCGCGCAGCTCGGGCGCTCCCCTGGGGACGCCGGTGACGTCGATGAGCGCGGCACGGTCCCAGCGGCTGCCTTCGACGGCGACGTCCCGCAGGTCGGCGCGGGCGAACCGGGCCCGGGTGAGGTCGGCGCCGCGCAGGTCGGCGCCCACCAGCACGGCCTCGTCCAGGCGCGCCCCCGCGAGCCGGGCGTCCCTGAGCACGGCGTGGGACAGGTCGGCCCCGACGAGCCGGGTGTCGGTCAGGTCGGCGCCGGTGAGGTCGACGCCCTGCAGCTCGCGGTAGGACAGGTCTTCGCCGCTGAGCCGGGCCCCGCGCAGGTCGGTGGCGGCCGAGGTGCGCAGCCGGGTGGTCACCTTGATGGCGTTGGCCCGCGCGACGTCGCCGGCGCCGGGGGAGGCGAGCGTGCGGGCGGCCCAGGTCTGCAGCCGCGAGGCGTCGGCCAGGTCGCACAGGAAGTCGACGGCGAGCGCCGACAACGGCCGCAGGCCGAGCCCCGGCGCGTGGCCGCCGTCGAGCGACTCCGCCAGGTGCCGGGCCACCAGCCACTCCACGACCGAGGCGTGGATGAAGCCGAACAACCCCTCGTCCGTACGGACCAGCAGGCTGCCGGCTCCGACGGCGTGCGCGGCCTGCTCGGGCGTCAGCCGCGAGATCCCCTGCCCCGCAGAGGCCGCGCCGCCGTCCGTGCCGGCCGGGGCCGCCTGCGGTCCGTACGGCACGCGGCCCTGCGGGTCGGCGGCCAGATCGGTGAGCGTGTCGGCGACCTCGGCCAGCTCCGCCGGGCGCAGGTAGGTCTCGCCGGTCTCCCACAGCCGCAGCGCGAGCGTGGTCGCGGCCCGCCACAGCTCCTCGCGGGTCAGCCCGCCGGGGGCCCCGGCGACGCCGCCCACGCGCTCCTCCTCGAAGGCCAGCCACGTGTCGAGGATCTCCTGGTAGAGACCGGCGGCGCTGATCGCCTCCCCGGCCTGGGCGACGGCGCGCAGCCGTTCCGCGGGCAGGTCGGCGATGAAGCTGAGCATGCGGGGGTTGTGCGCGAGGCCGAGCAGGTCGCCGATGCCGGTGAGCAGGGCCATGCGCTCGTCGGCCGCCTGCTGCGAGCCGTACCGGTTGACCAGGTAGGCGCGGATCTGTTCCTCGGTGAACTCCTCGATGCTGAGCACCCGCCGGTTGGGCAGCAGGCCGACCTTCTCCCCGAGGGCGGTCATCACCTGGCTGCGGGATTTGAAGTGCTGGGTGCGCCCGGCCACGACGATCTTCGCCTTGTCCTCCGCCGCGCGCAGCAGGGTGTCGAGGTGGTCGGCCGCCCGTTCGTACGTCACCCGGGTGACCAGCTCGTCGAAGCCGTCGAACAGCAGCACGATGCGGCCCTGGCGCAGCATGTAGTGGAACGCCTTGAGGTCGATCAGCTCCTCGCCGTGGTTGGCGAGGTGCGCCGCGACCAGCCCGGCGACCGAGTGCGCCTTGTCGAGGGCACGCAGCTCGATGAGGATCGGCGTGAGGTGCGGCAGCTCACCGGGGATGCGTCTGGCCACCTCGTGCAAGGAGAACGTCTTGCCCCTGCCGAAGTCGCCGAGCACGAGCACGAACCGCCCGTGGTCGGCCGCGAGCAGGTTCATCAGCTCGTCGGTCAGGTCGTCGCGCACCTCGCCGCCGGTGCGGTCGAGCTCCCTGAACCGCTGCGGCACGTACAGCTCGGGCGGATAACGGCGGTCGCCGCGCAGCCTGGCCGTCTGCCCGGCCACGTAGGACGACAGGTCGAGCAGGCCCTGAAACTCGGTGAAGCTGCGCAGCCGCAGGCCGCGCCGCATCGCGTCGTCGCGTAAGGCCCGCGACGGCTGCGGCCCCTGGTAGACCAGCTCGGCTGAGTGCTCCAGCCCCGCCGCGTGGACGTGACCGAGGAACGCCTCGACCCGGTCCTGGCTCAGCTCCCCGGCGTGCGCGCCGATCAGGACCTGGCGGACGAACCCGTCCTCGGGGTGGGTTACGAGCAGGCGCGGCGGGTCCCCCGCGACGCGGCGGATCTTGGCGCGTTCGAATCGGGTCTCGCAGACCTCGGCGATCCGGTCGAGCAGCAGGTCGGCCGGTCCGGCGGGCTCCTCCGGCTCCTGTGCCGGCGGCTCCGGGGCCGCCGCGGCGGGGGTCTGCGGCCGCCAGCCGCGCCAGCCGTACGGCAGGGCCTCGGCGTCGCCCAGCTCCGGCCGGTCCCTGGTCCACCGGCGCAGCCCCTGCGGCGTGATCTGGAGGATCTGGTGACGGCCGGGGGCGAGCGCGGGCACGCACGGCAGCCCCTCCAGCTCCCAGACCTCATCCGGCCCGCCGCGCCGGGCGTCGCGCCCGTGCACGAGCAGGTCGAGCCGGGAGCCGAGCAGCCGTTCCAGGGTGGCCGCGTCGCGCAGCCCGGGGCGCGGGGGATGGGCGACGGCGCCGATCCGCAGCCAGCCCTCGAACGGCCGCAGCCGCTCGGCGAACCACGCCGCCTGGGCCTCGCCGACGAAACCGTAGTCGTCCTCTTCGCGGTGGCTCATCGCGATCGTGGAGTTGATCCCGGCGACGACCGTGCGCAGCTCGGGCAGTTCGAACAGCGTCCACGGCTGGGCGCTGTCGAAGGCCGGGCCGTCGAGGCCCTGGTAGAGCTCGCCGAATAGCGTGGAGAAGTGCCGCCACTTGGGCCAGTAGGGCGGCTGCGGGCGCACGTCGTCGGCCTCGCAGGTCGCGAAGTAGGCCCGGCAGGCCGCCTTGGTGACGTCGCGCGGCCCGGGGACGACCACCAGCCGCCCGGGTTCGAGCCCCAGCAGCACGCGCAGCCCGGTGAGGAACGCGAGGGCCTGCTCGCACTCGCGGATGCTGCCCGACTCGGTGAGGTCGCCGGTGACCATCAGCAGGTCGGGTCGGGGCATCCCGGCGTCGGCGAGGCGGGTCAGGTCGGCCCACACGCTCGCCTGCAGCTCGCCCGCGTCGAGCGGCTCGTCGGCCTCGGCCAGGCCGCGTCCGAACCGGGGCCCGGCGACGTGCAGCACGGTCACCGAGGAGGCGCCGCCCGCGCGCTCGGCCGTGGGGAACGCGGGCTCGGCCGCCGGGGCGCGCCGGGGCCGGGGCACCCGTACGGCGGGGGGCTCGGGCTCGGCGGGCGGATGGAGGGCGCGCGCGCCCGGCCCCCCGGGGAACCGGGGCGGTTCGGCCGGCTTGGCCCGGCCGGCCAGCGCCTGCCTGATCCGGGTCAGCAGCAGCCGCCGCGCCTCGCCGGGGTCGGTCACGCCGAGCAGGTCGACCCAGGTGATCGTGGACAGCAGGCCGTCGAGCGAGACGTCCTCCAGCCGCACCGTCACGAGCTTGTTGGACGGGTTGTCCGGATCGGCGCGCAGGGCCGCCTGCCATTCGAGCCTGCCGTACCGGGAACCCAGGTAGTTGCGGGTGAGCACGGCGACGACCAGGTCGGCCTCGCTGACCCCGCGGTCCATGAAGTCGATGAAGTTGGTGCCCGGGACGAAGTCCCACGCCTGCAGCATCGTGCGGTAACCGGCGGCTTCGAGCTGCCAGGCGATCCACGTCGCCCACCGCTCGTCGGCGGGAGAGTAACTGACGAAGATCTCGGTCCGCGCGTCCCCCCGCCCCGTGTGCGTCATGGAGCCCAGTATCCCCGCTGCCCCCGACGGTTTGGAGGGGGTTCGATCATCCTCGGGCCGCCGATATAAGGTGTGCGCGTGGCGACCGGGCTGCGGCGATTGAGTGTTCTCGACTGGATCAGGTTCGGGCTGCTCGCCGCGGGCCTGGTCTTCGTGGCCACCGGCCTGCTGCCCGCGGAGGAGGCGAGGGCCAGCGTCGAACGCATCGCCCCGCTTCTGCTGTTCCTCGGCGCGGTGATCGTGCTGGCCGAGCTGACCAAGGAGGCGCAGGTCTTCGACGTCATCGCGACCCGCCTCGCGATCGTCGGCCGGGGGAGCTACGCCGCTCTCTTCTTTCTCTGCACGGCCTTCGCCTCGCTGGTCACGATCGTCTTGAACCTGGACACGACGGCCGTACTGCTGACGCCGGTCATGCTGGCCCTGGCGCCGCGCGCGAAGATCGCGCCGCTGCCGCTCGTGATGACCACGGTCTGGCTGGCCAACACCGCGAGCCTGCTGCTGCCGGTCTCCAACCTCACCAACCTGCTCGCGATGAACCGGGTGGCGCTGACCACGCAGGAGTTCGCCGCGCGCATGTGGGCGCCCCAGGCGGCGTCGATCGTGGTGACGATGGCGTTCCTTTGGGCGTTCTACTGGCGGCGCGGCGAGCGGGGCGAGGACCGTTACGTGGCGCCGCCCCCGGTGCCGGTGGCCGACCGGGTGCTGTTCGGCGTCGCGGGGGTGGCATGCCTGCTCTTCATCACCGCGATCCTCGCGGGCGTGGAGATCGGCGTGGCGGCCCTCGTCGCGGCGGTCGCGGTGGTCGCCGCCTTCGCCTGGCGCGACCGGGCCAAGCTCGTGTGGGGCCTGATCCCCTGGCGGCTGCTGGTCTTCGTCACCGGGCTCTTCCTCGTGGTCCCGACGCTCAGCCGCCTCGGCCTGGCCGACGTGATGCGCGCGCTCGTCGGCCTGGGCGGCGACGGGGACGGCGCCTACCGCGCGGCCGCCGCCGGAGCGGCGCTGTCCAACGTGCTCAACAACCTCCCGGCGTACGTCGCGGGCGAGCAGGTGATCCCCGCGGCCAACCACACGCAGCTGCTGTCGCTGCTCGCAGGCACCAACCTGGGCCCGGTGATCACGCCCTGGGGCTCGCTCGCGACGCTGCTGTGGTTCGAGTGGTGCCGTCGCGGAGACGTACGGGTGCCGCTGGCCAAGTTCGTCGCCACCGGTGCCGGCCTCGCCCTGACCGGCCTCGCCGCCACGGTGACCGTCCTGATCCTCACCGCCTGAGGCGTCACTGGGGCGGGTCCCGGCGGATCAGGCCCTCGCGTCGTCGTACTGTCGCCGTGCCCGTTCGACGCGCTCGAGGTTGGCCGCGCCCCACTCGGCGATCTGGGAGAACAGGGGCGAGAGGGTGCGGCCGAGCTCGCTGATCTCGTATTCCACGCGCGGCGGCACCTCGGGATGGTAGGTGCGGACGACCAGGCCGTCGCGTTCCAGCTGGCGCAGGCGCTGGGTGAGCACCTTGGGGGTGATGTTCTCTATCCGCCGCTCCAGCTCGACGAACCGCTGGCGGCCGAAGGCCTGGAGCGACCAGAGGATGGGCGAGGTCCACCGGCTGAACACGATGTCGACGACCGGGGAGATCGGGCAGGCCAGTTCGGGGTCGGCGGTGGCATCGGCCGCGGGCCGGTTCATCTCGATCGGCATGGCTCATACCCTCTGAGGTAGTCACTTTCCTCTAGGTACCTACTATACCGACGGTGTTAGCGTCGCCGTCATCGCGAGAAACCGCAGAGAAAGACGCAGGAGTCGACATGATCGTGGTGACGGGTGCGACCGGGAACGTCGGTCGTACGCTGGTGCGGGCCTTGGCGGAGGCAGGGGAGAGGCTGACGGCGGTGTCGAGGGGGACGGCCCCGGTGAACCTGCCGGGAGGGACCAGGCACGTCCGGGCCGACCTGGCCGCACCGGAGACCCTGCGGCCCGCCTTCGACGGTGCCGAGGCTCTGTTCCTGCACGACGGCGGCACGGGCGGCGTCGGGCTCGACCCGCGAGCCATCCTGGACGTGGCCGGGGCCGCCGGAGTCCGGCGGGTGGTGCTGCTCTCCTCGCAAGGCGTGGTGACCAGGCCGGAGTCGCAGTCGCACGGCGGTGTCATGCGGGCGGCCGAGGAGGCGGTGCGCGAGTCGGGCCTGGCCTGGACGATCCTGCGGCCCGGCGTCTTCGCGTCCAACGCCTACGCCTGGGCGGAGTCGGTACGGGCCGAGCGGACGGTCGCCGCGCCGTTCGGCGACGTCGGGATCCCCGTGATCGACCCGGCGGACATCGCGGAGGTCGCGGCCGTGGCCCTGCGCGGGGACGAACACGTGGGCCATGTCTACACGTTGAACGGGCCGGCGGCCGTCACACCCCGGCAGCAGGCGGAGGCGATCGGCGCGGCCCTCGGGGAGCCCGTGCGTTTCGAGGAGCTGACGCGGGCGGAGGCGCACGCGCTGATGTCCACGTTCATACCGGAGCCGGCCGTGGAGACCTCGCTGGCCGTGCTCGGCGAGCCCAACGCGGCCGAACTCCGGCTCAGCCCGGACGTCGAGCATGTGCTGGGCCGGGCGCCCCGCTCGTTCGCCGAGTGGGCCCGCGGCAACGTCGACGCCTTCCGGTGAACCGTGACACGGCCGCCCCGGCGCTCCGGGCGCGGGTGGCCGGCGGCTATGGAGGGTGCTGAGAACGACACGGCGAAAAGTTGTCGGAATCCTCATTCGCCGCACGGAGGGTCTTGGTATGGGATCGATCCGTGACAGATGAACAGAGTCCGCGTGGGCGGCGCTTCCCCGCGGCCGACATCGCCAGGGTCAGCGTCTTCGCCGCGCTGATCGCCGTGCTCGGCATGCCGGGCGCGCTGAACATCTTCGGCGACGCGGTGCCGATCACGTTGCAGACGCTCGGCGTCATGCTCGCCGGGGCGATCCTCGGCACGTGGCGGTCCGCCCTCGCCATCGTGGTCCTGCTCGTGCTGGTCGCCGCGGGGCTGCCCCTGCTGGCCGGCGGACGCGGCGGGCTCGGCGTCTTCACCGGGCCTTCGGCCGGCTTCCTGATCGGCTGGCTTCCCGGCGCGGCCGTGACCGGTTGGATCGTCGAACGCGGCGGGCGCACGCCGTCCACGGTGCGGCTGGTGGCCGCCTGCCTGGCCGGCGGCGTCGGCGTGGTCTACCTGTTCGGCATCCCCGTGCAGGCCCTGGTCACCGGGCTGTCCCTGGGCAAGACGGCGCTGCTCAGCGCCGTCTTCCTGCCCGGCGACGTGGCCAAGGCGGTGCTCGCGTCGATCGTGGCGCGGGGCACCCAGCGGGCCTACCCCGACGCGGTTCCCGCGGTGCACCGCGAGCGGCTGCGGGCGGGCGGGCGGTGACGCGCCCGTGCCGGTAGCCGCCCAGGTCCTGCGGCACGCCTCCACCACCCCCGGCCGGATCGCGGTGTCCGGCCCGGGCGGCGACCTCGGCTACGCCGAGCTCGCCGCCCGGGCCGGTCGTGCCGCCCGCGCCCTGGCCGGCCAGGGTGTCGGGCGCGGCGCGCTCGTCGCGGTCGCCCAGGCCGACCCGGTGGCCCTGCTCGTCGCCGTGCTCGCCGCCGACCTGGTGGGAGCCACGCCGCTGCTGTGCGACCCCGCCTGGAGCGAGGAACGGCGGGCGCAGGTCATGGCCGCGGTGCCGGTCGCCGCCCGCTTCGACGACCCCCTGCCGGAGGCGGACGGCCCGCCCGTGGAGCACCGCCCCGCGCCGGACGACCTCACCTGGGCCTGCTTCAGCTCCGGCAGCACCGGCAGGCCCCGTGCCGTGGTGCGCGGCCGGGCCTCGTGGACCGTGTCGTTCGCCCACCTGGACGCGCTGACCGGGATCGGCCCGGACGACGTCGTGCTGATCCCCGGCCCGCTGGTCTCCTCCCTGTACGGCTTCGCCGCCGTGCACACGCTGGCCGCGGGAGCGACGGCCGTGGTGCCCGGCCGATGGGCGCCCGGCGGGCTGGCTGAGCAGATGCGGAGGGCCACCGCGGTCCACGTGGTGCCCCATCGCCTGCCTGCCGTACTGGACGCCCTGGAGGCGGCCGGAGGCCCGCTGCGTACCGCCGTGGTCGGAGGGGCCGCCCTCGACGCCGCCGCCAGGACCCGGGCGGTGGAGGCCGGAGTGCGTGTGGTGTCCTATTACGGCGCGACCGAGCTGTCGTTCGTCGCCGTGGACGCCGACGGCTCCGGGCTGCGGCCGTTCCCCGGCGTGGAGATCGACGTCAGGGTGCCGCCCGGACAGGCTCTGGGCGAGGTGTGGGTGCGCTCCCCGTGGCTCTGCGAGGGTTACCTGGCCGGTGCGACCGGCCCTCTGCGGAGTGACGACGGCGGCTGGATGACCGTCGGCGACCTCGCGGAGCCGCACCGGCCCGGTGAGATCCTGCGGCTGCGCGGGCGGGGCGACGGCGCGATCCAGACCGGCGGCGCCACGGTGGTGCCGGAGGACGTCGAGGAGGTGCTGAGGAAGGTGCCGGGAGTGGACGACGTGGTCGTGGTCGGCACGCCGCACCTTTACTTGGGCGCCGTGGTCACCGCGGTCGTCGAGGGCGACGACGTGGCGAGGGACGCACTGGAGGCGGCGGCGCGGGCCGAGCTCGACCCGGCGCAGCGGCCCCGGCGCTGGTATGCCGCCGCGTCCTTGCCCCGGACCCCCGCGGGCAAGCCGGCCCGCGGCCTCCTCGCCACCCGTCTGGCGGCCGGCGGCGACCCCGGCCTGAGGCGGCTCACCTGACGTGGACGAGTGACATGGACGAGCACGCGGCCGTCGTGGCGGCCCGCCGCACCCCCATCGGCACCGCCGGGCACGCGTTCCGGGGCCTGACGGCAGAGCGGCTCGCCGCGCCCGTCATCGAGACGGTCGTCCGCGACGTGGCGCACCTCGGCGTCCCCGTGGACGACGTGGTGCTGGGCAACTGCACCGGACCCGGAGGCAACCTCGCCCGCGTCTGCGCGCTGGCCGCCGGGATGGGGCACGAGGTGCCCGGCGTCACCGTCGACCGGCAGTGCGGCAGCGGCCTCGCCGCGATCCTGCTGGCCGCCCAGGCGGTGCGCTGCGGCGACGCGGACCTGGTCGTCGCCGGGGGCGTCGAGAGCGCCTCCACCGCGCCGCTGCGGGTTCACCGGCGGGAGGGCGAGCCGGGCGTGCCGTACGAGCGGGCGCCGTTCGCCCCGGAGGGGCACCCCGACCCGGACATGGGCCCGGCCGCCGAGGCGCTCGCCGCCGCGCGCGGCGTCACCAGGGAACGCCAGGACGCGTACGCCTGCCGGAGCCACGCGCGGGCGCTGGCCGCGCGGGAGGCCGGGCGCTTCGCCCGCGAGATCGTCCCGATCGGCGGGCGCGTGGACGACCAGCGCCCGCGCGTGCTGCGGCCGGAGTCGCTGGCCCGGCTGCCCGCCGCGTTCGTGCCGGGGGGCACGGTGACGGCCGGCAACTCCTCCCCGGTGAGCGACGGCGCCGCGGCCGTCGCGGTCGTGCCCGAGCGGCTGCGCGCCGCGGCCGGACTGCCCGGCCTGCGGCTGCTGGCGGGCGCCGTCGCCGGCTGCGACCCCGAGCTGCCCGGGTGGGGACCCGTGCCCGCCGTACGGCGAGTGCTGCGGCGGACCGGAACGGACCTGGAGAGGGTGGCGGCGGTGGAGGTCGTGGAGGCGTTCGCGGCGCAGGTGCTCGCGGTCACCGACGCGCTCGGCCTCGATCCCCTGGGGTCCGACTCCGAGCGGGTGTGCGCCGACGGCGGCGCGCTCGCCCTCGGTCACCCCTGGGGCGCGAGCGGAGCGGTGGTGGTGACCCGGTTGTTCAGCAGGCTTGTGGGAGCGCCGCCGGGGACCCTGGGTCTCGCGGCGGTCGCGGTCGGCGGCGGTCTCGGCATCGCCGCCCTGTTCGAGGTGGTGTGAGTGATCCGGCTGGAGGACGTCCATGTGCGCCTGGGGCAGCGCGAGGTGCTGCGCGGTGTCACGGCCTCGCTGACCGAGCGCCGCGTGGGCGTGGTCGGGGCGAACGGCTCGGGCAAGAGCACGCTCGCCCGCCTCGTCAACGGTCTGGTCCTGCCGACCTCGGGCACGGTCACGGTGTCCGGGCTCGACACCCGCCGTCACGCGGCCCGCATCAGGCGCGGCGTGGGGTTCCTGTTCACCGACCCGGACGCCCAGATCGTGATGCCCACGGTGGCCGAGGACGTGGCCTTCTCGCTGCGCCGCAAGGGCCTGACGCGCGAGGAGGTCGAGCGCCGGGTGCGGGAGATCCTGGAGAGGTACGGCCTGGGGGAGCACGCCGACCACCCCGCGCATCACCTGTCCGGCGGCCAGAAGCAGCTGCTGGCCCTCTGCTCGGTGCTGGTGCTCGAACCGGAGATCCTGGTCATGGACGAGCCGACCACGCTGCTCGACCTGCGCCACTCCAGGCAGGTCGCCGCGCTGCTGCGGACGCTTCCGCAGCAGGTGGTCGTGGTGACCCACGATCTTCCGCTGCTGGAGGACTTCGACCGCGTGCTCGTGATCGACGAGGGGCGGATCGTCGCCGACGCCGAGCCCGCCGCCGCGATCGGTCACTACCGGAAGATGATGGCGTGAGGGGGCTCACCGGCGCCTACGTCCACGGCGATTCGCTCCTGCACCGGCTGCCCGCCGGGGCCAAGCTCGCCGGGCTCGCCGTGTCCTGCACGGCGCTCCTGCTGCTGCGCGGGCCCGCGGCGCTCGCGGGGGCCGCGGCCGTCGTCGTGCTCCTGTACGTCGTCTCCGGGGTCGGGCCCGCCGCGGCCTGGGCGCAGGTGCGGCCCGTCCGCTGGTTCGCCGTGGCCCTGTTCGGCGTGCAGCTCGTGTTCGCCGACCTGCCCACCGCGGCGTCCTCGACGCTCCGCGTCGTGCTCGCCATCGCCCTGGCCGGGCTGGTCACGCTCACGACGCGCACCGGCGCAGTCATGGCCGCCCTGGAGCGCTGCCTCGCCCCCGCCAGGCTCGTCGGCCTCGATCCGTTCCGCCTGTCGCTGCTGCTGTCGCTCACGCTGCGGAGCGTGCCCGTGATCGCGGATCTGGTCACCCGGGTGCGGGAGGCCCAGCGCGCCAGAGGGGTCGAGCGCAGCCCACGCGCCTTCGCCGTACCGCTGGTGGTGGGCGCCCTGCGGCACGCCGACGCGCTGGGGGAGGCGCTCGCCGCGCGCGGTCTCGACGACTGAAGAGCCTCGACGGCTTTCCCGGGCCTGCTGCGGGTCCACGCGGGGCGATGGCGGGTCAGAGCACGGCGGTGGCAGGTCGGACCACGGCGGTCAGAGCACGGCGGTCAGAGCACGGCGGTCAGAGCACGGCGGTCAGAGCACGGCGGTCAGAGCACGGCGGTCAGAGCAGGGTGGTCAGAGCGGCGGCAGGGCGGGGGCCAGGCGGCGGGCCTCGGCGACCAGGTCGAGCAGGTCTCCGACGAGGCCGGGCGGCGCGGCCACGAAGCTGCGGTCCTCGGCCGGGCCCTCCGCGGACGCCTCGAAAGGTCCGCCGTCGAGCCCCACGATCTCCAGACCGGCCTCCCGCGCGATCAGGGCCCCGGCGGGCAGGTCGAGTCCTTCCGCGCGGTAGCCGATCATGCCGTCGATGTCGCCCCGCGCGAGCATGGCCCAGCACAGCAGCGGCGCCCAGAGCTGGAGCACCCGCCGGGCGCGGGCGTCCATCGTCATCTTCAGCGACCGCGCCGCCGGATCCAGCCGGGAGACCCCGTGGCCCTGCGTCCAGGCGAGCACCGGCCCGTGCCGGAGGTCGCGCCGCGGCGGCCCGGTCAGCGGCCCCGCCGGCCCACGGGCCCCCGCGCCGCTGACCGCCGACCAGGTGCGGCCGGAGAGCGGCTCGTGGACCACCCCGAGCACCGGGCGGCCGTCCGCGCACAACGCCAGGCCCACGACGTACGCGGGAAGGCCGATCGCCACGTTGTTCGTGCCGTCGAGCGGATCGACCAGCCAGGTCCATCCGCCCTGCGGGCGATCACCGCCGTGGACGCCCGACTCCTCGGCCACGATCCGATGGGAGGGGAACTCCGCCCGGATGCGGTCGAGGATCAGCTTCTCGGCGGCGACGTCGAGGTCGGTCACGACGTCGCCCGACCCGCCCTTGTCGTGGACGGCGACCGCCCCCGGCGCGCTCTCGCGCAGCACGGATCCGGCGGCCAGGGCGGCCTCGACGGCTACCCGCCTGGCGTGTTCGAGGTCCACAGGCTCCTCCTGGCCAGCTCGGCGGCACGTGCGGTCTCCGCGTCGTCGAGGCGTTCCCGACTGACGTGGTGGAGCGGCGTGGCGAGCGGCCCGAGCGACAGGTCGTTCAGCCCCGGACGGCCACGGCCGAGCGCCACGGTGGCGGCCTCGCCGTCCTCGGGGATGACACTGCTGTGGAAGGCGCCCGCGACGAGCGTGTAGGTGTCCCCGGCGCCGAACAGCTCGGCACGTCCCGGGGCGTACGCCACGGTCCTCGGGGTGGGGCGGATGACGTCGCCCGACGAGGTGCTGACGACCTCGAAGACGCGGTGGGTGGGGGAACGGGTGGTGTCGGTCACCACGGCGTGGACGTTGCGCACCTGGCCGTACAGGACATAGCTGGTCAGGTCCCAGCTGTGGCAGTGGACCTGTGAGGTGGTGCTGCGGGCGCGCCGGGCGGCCGCGGTCCACACGTGCACGCACGCCCCGAGCTCTCCCTCGCGGACCAGCGGCAGGCAGAGGAATCCCAGCGGATGCCGCACCCCCCGCACCCCCGAGCCGCCCTCCGCGATCTCGCCGAGCACGCCGAGGGCCCACTCGCGGGCGCTCCCGCCGGCGAGCACGTCGAACACGTCCCCATATCTCATGGCGCGTACGGATCCTTGGCGCGCAGGGCCTTGCGGGTGACCTCGACCACGTCGCGGTCGGTGAACGACTTGGGCAGGGGGAGATCGACGCGTTCGAACAGCCTGCGGACCTCCTCGACGGTCGGCTCGTCGCTCAGCGGCACCGACCGGTAGCGGTCGATCGCCACGCGGCGGGCCTGCTCGAAGCTCGTGCGCAGCTCGGTGCCGCAGCTCTCGTAGAAGAACGAGCCGCTGAAGGCGATGATGGCCCGGTTGGGGTCCTCGGACGTCAGGATCAGGGCGCGGCCCGACATGTCCCAGCGGAAGGTCGTCATGACCGGCGAGAGCCCCACCGCGATGTCGAGCAGGCCGTACCGCTGGCGATACCAGAACGCGGCCAGGACGCTCGCGTACGACTCCTTCCTGGCCCGGTCGGTCGTCCACACCTCACCGGTGCCGTCCGGACGGTCCGACAGCGACCTGCGGTAGTGCGCGTAGCTCTCGCACACCGCCTCGTCCGTCGGGTCGATGATCTCCAGACGCACCGTGAGGTGCCGCTTCTCGCGCCGCGCGGCGGCCACGCACTCGGGCAGCGTGACCGCGCGCATGTAGGTGCCGGTGCCGCCCTTGAACGTCCAGCGGTCGGTGCCCCGGCGGGCGTCCGCGTGCGCCTGCGCGATCTCGTGCTGACTGACCAGGACGCGGATGACCGACATGTCCTGCAGGGCCCTGCGGGTGCCCGCGACCAGGTCCTCCAGCTCGTCGAGGCGGTCGAGGCGCTCGGGCAGCCGCGCGAGGACGCCGGAGGTCGCGTGCATGGCCTCCTCGACGGGCTCCTGCCGGACCCGGTCGCGCAGCAGTGCGGTCGCGACGAGGGCCAGGACGACCAGGGTGGTGCCGCTGACGAGTTGAGTCCTCACGTTGAGGGGGATCATCTCGTCGGGCAGCACGCCGAGCACGCCCACCACGACGGCCAGCACGAGTGCGATGGCCCCGTCGACGTTCTTGGCCGCCCATGCGAGTGACCGGCCGACGGCACTCCGTAACCCCGCCATAGGTCAGCCCCGCCATCCCGTCAGTGTCGGCCCCCGACTCGAATCGTAACGACAGGGTCATGGTCCGGCAAAGGGTCGGCCTGCCCGGGCGCGGCGGCGCGGAGGCGAGGGGCGGAGCCGGCATCAGGACCGGAATTGTCGGTCGGCGCGCGTAGGTTATGGAGGTGAACCGGAGCGAGCGTGAATGCCCCTGTGCGGCCGCCCGCGCCGGTGGACGGGGCGAGTGAGGAGCTGAACGGCGATGACATCCATGATGGACCTGAATCGGAAGGTCGCGCCCTTCCAGGTCGTCACCGACATGACGCCGTCCGGCGACCAGCCCACGGCGATCGCGGAGCTGGAGCGCCGGGTCAGGGCTGGGGAGAAGGACACGGTCCTGCTCGGTGCGACCGGCACCGGCAAGACCGCCACGGTGGCGTGGCTGATCGAGCGGGTGCAACGCCCGACGCTGGTCATGCAGCCCAACAAGACGCTCGCCGCCCAGTTCGCCAACGAGCTGCGCGAGATGCTGCCGAACAACGCGGTCGAATACTTCGTGTCCTACTACGACTACTACCAGCCCGAGGCGTACGTCCCGCAGAGCGACACCTACATCGAGAAGGACTCCTCGATCAACGAGGAGGTCGAGCGGCTGCGCCACTCGGCGACCTGGTCGCTGGTGTCGCGCCGCGACGTGGTGGTGGTCGCCTCCGTCTCCTGCATCTACGGCCTGGGCACGCCGCAGGAGTACGTCGACCGGATGGTCGGGCTCAAGGTCGGCCAGCAGATCGAGCGCGACCAGCTGCTGCGGCGGCTGGTCGACATGCAGTACACGCGCAACGACCTGGCCTTCACCCGGGGCACCTTCCGGGTGCGCGGCGACACGGTCGAGGTCATCCCGGTCTACCAGGAGCTGGCCGTCCGCATCGAGATGTTCGGCGACGAGATCGAGAAGCTGGCGACGCTGCACCCGCTCACCGGCGAGGTCGTCGGTGAGGACGACGAGCTGCACATCTTCCCCGCCTCCCACTACGTGGCCGGTCCCGAGCGGATGGAGCGGGCCATCGCCGGCATCGAGGCGGAGCTGGCCGAGCGGCTCGCCGACCTGGAGCGGCAGGGCAAGCTGCTGGAGGCCCAGCGGCTGCGCATGCGCACCACCTACGACATCGAGATGATGCGCCAGGTCGGCACCTGCGCCGGGATCGAGAACTACTCGCGGCACATCGACGGCCGTGAGGCCGGCAGCCCGCCGCACACGCTGCTCGACTTCTTCCCCGACGACTTCCTGCTCGTCCTGGACGAGTCGCACCAGACCGTCCCCCAGATCGGCGCGATGTACGAGGGCGACGCCTCGCGCAAGCGGACGCTGGTCGACCACGGGTTCCGGCTGCCGTCCGCCATGGACAACCGCCCGCTCAAGTGGGAGGAGTTCCTGGAGCGTATCGGCCAGACCGTCTACCTGTCCGCCACGCCGGGGCCGTACGAGCTGGGCCGGAGCAAAGGCGAGGTGGTGGAGCAGGTGATCCGCCCCACCGGCCTGGTCGACCCCGAGGTGATCATCAAGCCCACCAAGGGCCAGATCGACGACCTCATGGAGGAGATCCGGGCCCGGGCGGAGCGGGACGAGCGGGTCCTGGTCACCACGCTGACCAAGAAGATGGCCGAAGACCTCACCGACTACCTGCTCGACAACGGCATCCGCGTCCGCTACCTGCACAGCGAGGTCGACACGCTGCGCCGCATCGAGCTGCTGCGCGAGCTGCGCATGGGCGAGTTCGACGTGCTGGTCGGCATCAACCTGCTGCGTGAGGGCCTCGACCTGCCCGAGGTGTCGCTGGTGTCGATCCTCGACGCCGACAAGGAGGGCTTCCTCCGCTCGGAGACCTCGCTCATCCAGACGATCGGCCGCGCGGCCCGCAACGTGTCCGGCCAGGTCCACATGTACGCCGACAAGATCACGCCCAGCATGGAGCGGGCGATCGAGGAGACCAACCGGCGCCGGGCCAAGCAGATCGCCTACAACGAGGCGCACGGCATCGACCCGCAGCCGCTGCGCAAGAAGATCGCCGACATCCTGGACAGCCTCGTCCGCGAGGACGCCGACACCGCGCAGCTTCTCGGCGGCGCGGGGCGGCAGCAGTCGCGCGGCAAGGCGCCGGTGCCGGGTCTCGCCTCCCGCGGCGCGGGCCAGCACGCGAAGGCGATCGCGGGGGAGATGCCACGCGCCCAGCTGGAGTCGCTGATCGAGTCGCTGACCGAGCAGATGCACAACGCCGCCGCCGACCTGCAGTTCGAGGTGGCGGCCCGGCTGCGCGACGAGATCAAGGAGCTCAAGCGGGAGGTCCGCGACATGCGCGAGGCCGGCGTCAAGTAACGGCCCAGCGGCCACGCGATCCCCTGCCCGGTGCCCCGCCCCGGGCCCGCCGGGCCGCGCTGGTGATTGGGCAACCGAGCGCCGGCAGGGCGGCACGACCGCGCCGTGCTCGCCTGGGCCAGGCGGGCCTGGGCGAGGCGGGGGTCCAGCTTGTGATCGCCGGCCCGGCGCTGGCGATCGGGCAACCGAGCGCCGCCGTGCCGTGACCGCCCGGGCCGGCAGGCCCGGGCGAGCCGCGAGGTTCAGCGTGTCACCGCCGAGCCCGGCGGCGAGGTGGCGTCACCCGGTGCCCGGCCATGCGGCCGAGATTCCAGGTCGGCGAATCTGGTGAATCGCGCGATGTGGCCATTGATGGGCGAAGCGTGAAAAACTGACCGCGTTTCTGGCGTTCTTATTCCGGCGAAATCATGGCCGGCAGGTGAAATCGGCGGGTGCGGCGCCGGATGCGATTGACCTGGTCTGATGCAGGGAAGGCATTCGTCGGCGTGTGGATGAACGTCCATATGTCATGGGGGTGGCTCGTTCGAGCGGCCCCCGCCGGGCGAATCCGTCTGTGGCAAATCGGGGAAACAATGCGTTCGACGACTTTCGTTTTCACTTCCTACGCCGGCCTCGTGCTCACCGCCGGGTCGGTGACCGCTCTCCTCGCCGGTGGCGGCGAATCTCCGGCGCGGTCGTACGCCGCGGTGGCGATGCATCGGCCCGTCGCGTTCGCTCCGCTCTCTCCAAGCACGTCCGCTACGCCCGCGCCGTCGTCGGAGCCCAGCCCGTCGGCGACGCCGGGCGACCTCGCCGGGTGCCGGGACGGCGACTGCGAGGTGCGGGTGCATGCGGAGGACCGCATTACGATCGACCCGAGCCTGGGCGTGGACCAGATCACCGTCGTGGGCCTGCGGGGAAACGCCATCAGGCTCTCGTTCACCGGCACCTCGACGGTCGTCGACGGTCTGAACACCACGATCAGCCGGACCTGCAACAACGATGACTGCAGGGTCAGGGGAGCGGTGACGATCACCACGAGCAGGCCGGGCCGCATCGGCGACGTCGCGCTGCGCCTCGCCCAGGTGGCCGGTGACACCGCCGTGCTGGTGCTGAAGCCCGTCACCCGGTAGGACGACAGGCACTCGCACCCCTGCTCCTAGGGGCCGGCCGGAGCCGGTGTGATGTCTCGTCGCCCGGCTACCGGTGATTTTCGTGCGGCGCCGAGGTGGGCCGGAGCCGGTGTGATGTCTCGTCGCTCGGCTACTGGTGATCTCCGTACAGCTTTGGGGCTGTCCGGAGCCGACGGCGATCTGGCTCACCGGTGATTTTCGTGGTGGTGGGGGCGGCCCGGTCGCTCGTGACCACGCTTCCGAGCCGCTCTCATCGCCGGGTTCCTCGCGCCGCCTCCCAAGCGCTGCGCCTTCTGCGGAGCCGGGACTTCCGGCCACGCCCGGTGGCCGCGACACCCCCGCACGGGCCCGCTCGCGCGGTCTGATGGGTCCCGCGCAGCGCGCGCCCAATACCCACAGATGATGGCTGCACCACTTCTGACCAGGCAAAATGTATGCCGATCAAAAACCTGGATGTGTAGTATCCAGGTATGCGGATGAGCGAAGGCGTCGAGTGGGCGATGCACTGTTGCCTGACGCTGGCATGGCTCGGCAACGAGGTGCCGGTCTCGACGGCGAAGCTCGCCGCAGGGTTCGAGCTGCCGCCCGCGTATCTCAACAAGCAGCTTCAGGCACTGGCCAAGGCCGGGATCATGACGTCCACTCCGGGGGCGAGGGGCGGGTTCCGGCTGGCGCGGCCCCTGGAGGAGATCTCGGTCATGGACGTCGTGACGGCGATCGAAGGGCCTGCCGAGGCGTTCCAGTGCACGGAGATCCGACGGCGCGGGGCCGGCGCGGGGCGGCCGGAGGAGCAGTTCCGCGTTCCGTGCGCGGTCTCGACCGCGATGCGCAAGGCCGAGATGGCGTGGCGGCGGGTGCTGGCCGCGCAGACCCTGGCCGACGTGCAGGCCGCGGCGAACCGGCGTGCGCCCCAGGCGGGCGAGGTGATCCGGCGCTGGTACGAGCAGAACTGATCGTCCCGCGACGATGACCATCGCCGGAACCAGGGAGGGGTAACCGGATGTGAACCCGCATTCCATAAAAGCCCGCTCCACGATCGCCGCGGCAGGGCTCCTGCTGCTCGCTCTGGTCGTGGGAGGCGTCGGCCTCGACCTGGCGATCCGCTACAGAGTCCAGAGCGAAGTCTTCTTCTCGGCCGAGCAGGTCGCCGCGCGATGGAGCGCGGCGGCGCGCAACGGCGCCGTGCCGCGCCCGATCCCCACCACCACCGACATCACCCTCGTCCAGTTCGTGAACGCCCGCGGCGAAGTCGTCAACTCGAGCATGCAAGCTGCGGGCATGCGGCCGCTCAGCACGCTGCGCCCTCCGGCGGACGATCGCCTCCAGAAGCGCACGGAGTGTTCCGCGCAGGGCCGGTGCATCATGCTCATGGCCAATCGGGTCACCCCGGCCGCGGACTCGCCGGTCGTGTACGCCGGCACGGCCCAGCCGTCCCTCCTGGCCACGCACAATCTGGAGTACGCCATAGCTGTGGGCGGCATCCTGATCCTGATCTCGGTCGCCCGGATGACGTGGTGGGCGATGGGGCGGACCCTGCGCTCGGTCGAGCGGGAACGCCAGTTCGCTTCCACCACATCCCATGAGCTCAGGACGCCGATCGCCGGTCTGCGGGCGCATTTGGAGGAGGCTCTCCTCTATCCCGACGACGTCGACCCGCGCGACACCATCCAGGGAGCCTTGCGGGCCACCGGCCGGCTTGAGGCGATCGTCGACGACCTGCTGCTGATGACCCGGCTGCACGGCACCGCCGCGGCGGCGCCGGAGTTGGTAGAGCTCGGCGCGCTGGCGGCGGAGGAGGCGTCGGCGCTGGCCCCCGGGGTGCCGGTGCACGTTCTGGCGGCCGGCGACGTGCGCGTCTACGGCTCCCGGATCCGGCTGGCCCGCGTGATCGGCAACCTCCTGAGCAACGCGCAACGGCATGCGGTCAGCGTTGTCACGGTGACGGTCGACTCCGTCGGCGACCAGGCTGTCGTGGCGGTCACCGACGACGGGGCGGGCGTCCCCCCGGCGGATCGCGAGCGCGTCTTCGAACTTTTCGTTCGCCTGGACGAGGGGCATCGCCTGGATTCCGGCGGCAGTGGTCTCGGCCTCGCCATCTCCCGCGACATCGCTCACGCCCACAACGGCACGTTGCGAATCGAGGACTCTCCGGTAGGCGCCCGTTTCGTGCTGACGCTGCCGCTGGCGGGGACGGCGGGAGCCGCGGCGGAGTCGACCGCCGTGCCCGGGCAGGCCGCCGCCAAGTCTCGGAAGAACACCCGGGCCGAGCGTCGGCCGTCTGCCGGGACCGGCCCATGAGCGCAGCGGTCGCTCCGGGCCTTCCCACGACGAAGCAGGCCCAGCGCCTGGGCGCGCTGGTGAAGCGCGGCGCCGACGCGGAGGACGTCGCCACGGCGATCGACGAACTCGCCGCCACGCCAGGCTGACGACGTCTCGGGGCGGCGCCCGAGAAGGCGAGCGCGGCCACACGGCCCGCGGCCGTGCCCGCTCACCCGTGTCGATTCGCGGGGGCAACCGGGGACACGGCGCAACCGCCGTCCGTTGACGGGAAGGCGGGATCGCCCCGCCGGCCGGAGGAGGTGGCTGATGTTCGCGGCGCTCACCGGGCTCGGACTGTCGACCGCGGCCGGGCTCAACGCGTACATCCCGTTGCTGCTCGTCGGCGTGCTCGCGCGGGTCACCGACGCCGTGCGGCTGCCGGCCGAGTACGCCTGGCTGTCCGACACCTGGGTTCTCGCGATCATCGCCGTGCTGCTGGTCGCCGAGTTCGTCCTCGACAAGGTGCCCGTGGTCGACCACGTCAACGACATGATCCAGACGGCGGTACGGCCCGCGGCGGGCGGCGTGGTCTTCAGCGCCACGGCGGCCGCGGCGGAGATCGACAATTCGGCGTGGATGGCCGAGCACCCGGCGGTCGGCTGGCTGCTGGGCATCGCCGCCGCACTGGCCGTGCACCTGATCAAGGCTTCGGCGCGGCCGGTGGTGAACGCCACCACGGCGGGTGTGGGCGCGCCGGTCGTCAGCGTGGCCGAGGACGTGGGCTCGCTCGGCATGAGCCTGATCGCGATCTTCCTGCCCATCCTGGTGGTGGCGGCGCTGGCCGTGCTGGCGTTCGTGGCCTGGCGGCTCATCCGCAGGGTGCGGCGCCAGCGGGCCGCCCGCCGCGCCCGCGCCACCGCGCCGCCCGGCTGACCGGCGGCTCACCACCCTCGCTCGCGGCCGGCGCTGTTCGGCTCAGCCGATGAAGGGGCTCAGGTCGAGGTCGATGTCCACGTCGAAGCCGACGTAGGTCGTGAGGCGCTTGCGATGGATCCCGGTCGGCACGTACGCCCTGACGCTCGGCTCCAGCTCGAACGTGTACGCGACCGGTTCCTGGTCTTCCAATTCGATGCGCCAGAGATATCTGATCCCGGCGTCCGAGTAATTGATCGGCTTCGTCGTGCGGTCCCGCTCCTCCGAGTCGGGTGACACGACCTCGACGACGAGCTGGACTTCCTCCGGTCGGTAAGAGGTCCGCCGCAAATCGGAGAGCGCTTCCTTCTTGACGACAAGGACATCCGGTTCCGGCCGCTGCCGTAGGCCCAGAGTTATCGACATCTCCCTGGCGACGGCGAGATGGCTCGGAGGCCGGATGCCGCGGTCACGGTCGACCAGCAGGTTGACCATCAACATGTGGAAGTTGGTCTGGGGAGACCTCATGATGAGGAACCCATGGCGATCATGTCACGTTCGGTAGTCGTGCATGGCTCGTTCGCGGAGGCGTGCGAAGCCCGGGCCGGTTCGGCTAGGCCGTACGGGACTCGTGCTCGGAAAGGGTGCGGGGATCGGCGGGGAGGGGAGAGGTGAGGCGGGCGGCCGAGGGGCTGTGCCAGCCGAGGTCGGGGGAGTGTCGTCGCACGATCTTGGCGGGGACGCCGGCGATGACCGAGTGGTCGGGGAACTCCCCGCGCACCACGGCGCCGCCCGCGACCACCGACTGACGGCCGATGCGCGTCCCCGGCAGGATGATCGCCCCGGTCCCGATCCACGATCCCGAGCCGATGGAGACGGGCTTGTTGCGCGGCCACTGCCGTCCGATGGGGATGTCGGGATCGTCGTACACGTGGTTCTGGTCGGTGATGTAGACGTAGGGGCCGGTGAAGACGTCGTCGCCGATGTCGATGGACTGGTGGCCGACGATGTGGCTGCCCCTGCCGATCGAGCAGCCCCGGCCGATCCGCACGATCGAGTCGGGCCCGAGGTCCACGCCGGGGCCCATGCCCGCCGAGATCGACACCCGCTCTCCGACGAGCGTGTGCGGGCCGATCTCGATCCACTGCTCACCGAAGATCGCGCCCTGGGGGAAGGACAGGCACACTCCCTCGCCCATGCTGCGGAACCGGTAGCCGCCCGGGGCGGCCGGGCTGATCGCCGCGGCCTCCCGCACGTAGGTCCACCCCCGATGGACCAGACGGCCTACGGCGCGCTTCACGAACGACATAACGCGACAAGTTACCGCTAGGTCGGCGTGTCCGCTATGGCGGGTTAGTGCACGTGGTAAGCCCAATGTTGCCCGACGTTTGATATTCTGAGAGCCCGTGGGCATCGCGGCGTCCAACCGGACGGCCGGATCGACATCGACCACGGGAGTTCTTCTTGCGCAGCGCCGCACAAACCAAGCATCTGTTCGTCACCGGCGGCGTCGCCTCCAGTCTCGGCAAGGGACTCACGGCCTCCAGCCTCGGTCGTCTCCTCAAGCTTCGCGGCCTCCGCGTCACCATGCAGAAGCTCGACCCCTACCTGAACGTCGACCCCGGCACGATGAACCCCTTCCAGCACGGTGAGGTGTTCGTCACCGACGACGGGGCCGAGACGGACCTCGACATCGGCCACTACGAGCGCTTCCTCGACACCGAGCTGCACGGCTCGGCCAACGTCACCACCGGCCAGGTCTACTCGAACGTGATCGCCAAGGAGCGGCGCGGCGAGTATCTGGGCGACACCGTCCAGGTCATCCCGCACATCACCAACGAGATCAAGGACCGCATCCGCGGCATGGCGGGCCCGGACGTCGACGTGGTCATCACCGAGGTCGGCGGCACGGTCGGCGACATCGAGTCGCTGCCGTTCCTGGAGGCAGTCCGGCAGGTCCGTCACGAGGTCGGCCGTGACAACGTCTTCTTCCTGCACGTCTCCCTGCTGCCGTACATCGGCCCGAGCGGGGAGCTGAAGACCAAGCCCACGCAGCACTCGGTCGCCGCGCTGCGCAGCATCGGCATCCAGCCCGACGCGATCGTCTGCCGCTCGGACCGGCCGATCACCACCTCGCTCAAGCGCAAGATCAGCCTGATGTGCGACGTGGACGAGGACGCCGTGGTCTCCGCCGTCGACGCGGCCTCGATCTACGACATCCCGAAGGTGCTGCACGCCGAGGGGCTCGACGCGTACGTGGTGCGCCGGCTCGGCCTGCCGTTCCGCGACGTGGAGTGGACCGAGTGGGACCAGCTCCTGCGGCGGGTCCACCGGCCCGCCAAGGAGGTCACGATCGCGCTGGTCGGCAAGTACATCGACCTGCCCGACGCGTATCTGTCGGTCACCGAGGCGCTGCGCGCGGGCGGCTTCGCCAACGACGCGCGCGTCAACATCCGCTGGGTCAAGAGCGACGACTGCGAGACACCCGAGGGCGCGGCCCGCGAGCTGGACGGCGTCGACGGCGTGCTGATCCCCGGCGGCTTCGGCGTGCGCGGCATCGAGGGCAAGGTCGGCGCCGTACGGCACGCCCGCGAGCAGCGCGTCCCCCTGCTCGGCATCTGCCTCGGCATGCAGTGCATGGTCATCGACGCGGCCCGCAACCTGGCCGGGATCGAGGACGCCGACAGCACCGAGTTCGACCCCGAGACGATCAACCCGGTCATCTCGACCATGGCCGACCAGAAGGACGTCGTCGCCGGTGAGCGCGACATGGGCGGCACCATGCGGCTCGGCCTCTATCCGGCCAAGCTCGTGGACGGCTCGCTGGCCCGCCGCCTGTACGGCAAGGCCAAGGTGGAGGAGCGCCACCGGCACCGCTATGAGGTGAACAACTCCTACCGGGAGAGGCTGGAGAAGGTCGGCATGGTGTTCTCCGGCCTGTCGCCCGACGGCCGCCTCGTCGAGTACGCCGAGCTCGCCACCGACCAGCACCCGTTCTTCATCGGCACGCAGGCCCACCCGGAGTTCCGCTCCCGCCCGACCCGGTCGCACCCCCTGTTCAAGGGGCTCGTCGGGGCCGCCCTGGAGTACGCGGGCCGGCGTGAGAACGTCGCGAAGGCGGGCCGGGCCAAGTGACCGCGGACAACACGGTGAACGTCGAAGACGTCGAGGAGTCCTGGAACGTCGTCGCCTCCGTCGAGCACTTCAGCGGGCGGATCATCAGGGTGCGCACCGACACGGTGGAGATGCCGGGCGGGGTGACCGCCGACCGCGACTACGTCGTCCACCCCGGCTCGGTCGCGGTGCTCGCCCTCGACACCGAGGACCGCGTGCTGCTGATCCGCCAGTATCGGCATCCGGCGCGGCGGCTGCTGTGGGAGCTGCCGGCCGGCATCCGCGACGTGCCGGGCGAGCCGCTGGTCGAGTGCGCGGCGCGCGAGCTCGCCGAGGAGGCCGCCTACCGGGCGCGTACGTGGCACACGCTGGTCGATCTGCGCACCTCCCCGGGCATGACGGATGAGCGGATCCGCGTCTTCCTGGCCCGCGACCTGGAGCCGATCCCCGACGAGGAGAACACGTACGTACGCCACCACGAGGAGGCCGACATGCCGTCGGTCTGGATTCCGCTGGGCGTGGCGGTCGACAAGGCCCTGAGCGGAATGATCCACAATTCTCCTGCGGTCGCCGGTATCCTCGCCGCGTACGCTGCTTCCGCCGACGGATTCAAGGGCCTTCGTCCCGCCGACGCGCCGGAGGCATGATTCCGTAGGGAGACGTTCTGAGCGAGCCCGAGGCGGTGCTGTCCAGCTACCTCGCCCACCTGGCGGTGGAGCGGGGGCTGTCTGCCAACACGCTCGCCTCCTACCGGCGTGACCTGCGCCGATATGTCGAGCATCTCCGGGCGCGCGGGCTCGAGACGTTCGCGCAGGTCGCCGAGTCGGACGTGGTCGCCTTCCTCGCCGCGCTGCGGGAGGGCGACGAGGATCACCCGGCGCTGGTCGCCAGCTCGGCGGCCCGCGCCGTGTCGGCCGTACGCGGGCTGCATCGCTTCGCCCTGCGCGAGGGCGTGGCAGGCCACGATCCCGCCCACGAGGTGCGCCCGCCGCGCCAGCTCCGGCGGCTCCCGAAGGCGATCACCGTCGCGGAGGTCGAGCGGCTCATCGCCGCCTGCGGCCCGGAGGACTCGCCGCTGGCCCTGCGCAACCGCGCGCTGCTGGAGGTCCTGTACGGCACGGGCGCCCGGATCTCCGAGGCCGTGGGGCTGGCGGTGGACGACGTGCCGACGGGGCCGGTCCACGACGAGGAGTCCGACCAGGACCAGGTGCGGCTGCGCGGCAAGGGCGGGCGCACCAGGATCGTGCCGCTCGGCCGTTTCGCCCGCCAGGCGCTCGACGCGTACCTCGTGAGGGCCAGGCCCCGGCTGGCGGCGCACGGCCGGGGGACGCCCGCGCTGTTCCTCAACGCGCGGGGCGGGCGGCTCACCCGCCAGGGCGCGTGGGAGGTGCTTCAGGCGGCGGCGGAACGAGCCGGACTTTCCGGTGTATCACCGCACATGTTGCGCCATTCGTTCGCAACTCATCTCCTGGACGGCGGCGCCGACGTTAGGGTTGTCCAGGAGCTGCTCGGCCACGCCTCGGTGACCACCACGCAGGTGTACACCCTGGTGACGGTCGACAAGCTCCGGGAGGTCTACGCGGCGGCGCATCCCCGTGCGTTGCATTAGAAAACCCATCTCGGCAGCCTCTGGCGCGCCGCCTTGCCGACCACGTGCCTACCCTTTAGATTCGATCAGGTTCGAGGGCCGTCAGGGAGGACCAACAGGTGACTGCGACCACAGAGGGGACGTGGGTGGGGGCTCCCGGTGCGATCGGGCCTACCGGCCGTCCCCGTCCGGTGTTCCCCGAGCCGACCCCGCCGGAGTCGCACGGGCCCGCGCGCATCGTCGCGATGGTGAACCAGAAGGGCGGCGTCGGCAAGACGACGACCACGATCAACCTGGGCGCCGCGCTCGCCGAGGTCGGTCAGCGGGTGCTGCTCGTCGACTTCGACCCGCAGGGCGCGCTGTCGGTCGGCCTGGGAATAGACCCCCGGCCGCTTGAGGCCACGGTCTACGACCTCATCATGGAGGAGCCCGACGTCACGGTCGAGGACGTGCTGCTCGACACCACCGTCGACGGCATGCAGCTCCTGCCGAGCAACATCTTCCTGTCCGGCGCGGAGATCCGGCTGGTCAACGAGGTGGCCAGGGAGTACGCCCTCCAGCGGGCGCTCGAGCCCCTGCTGCCGCACTACGACATCTGCCTGATCGACTGCCAGCCGTCCCTCGGTCTGCTGACGGTCAACGCGCTGACCTGCGCGCACAGCGTGATCATCCCGCTGGAGTGCGAGTTCTTCGCGCTGCGCGGCGTGGCGCTGCTGATGGAGTCGATCGGCAAGGTCCAGGAGCGGCTCAACAAGAGCCTGGAGATCGACGGCCTGCTCGCCACGATGTACGACCCCCGGACGCTGCACGCCCGCGAGGTGCTGCAGACGATCATGCAGGGCTTCGGCGACAAGGTGTTCCACACGGTCATAAACCGCACGGTGCGCTTCCCCGACGCCACGCTGGCGGGGGAGCCGATCACCCAGTTCGATCCCGGCTCGATGGGTGCCACCGCCTACCGTGAGCTGGCCCGCGAACTGCTGGCCAGGTGGCCCGCCCGCGTGTGAGCCCCCCGGGCCGCGCCGGAAGGGGACAACGGGCCGGTAGGGGACAATGGCAAGTGTGACGACCGGCCCGGAGACCGACCAGGGCGGCGAGGAGAGCGCCCCGAGCGGCTTCCAGGTGCACCTGGACGTCTTCGAGGGGCCGTTCGACCTGCTGCTCGGGCTGATCTCCAAGCACAAGCTGGACATCACCGAGGTCTCCCTGCACAAGGTCACCGACGAGTTCATCGCGTACATCCGGTCGCGGGGCCCGGAGTGGGACCTCGACCAGACGAGCCACTTCCTGCTCGTCGCGGCGACCCTCCTCGACCTCAAGGCGGCCCGGCTGCTGCCCACCGGCGAGGTGGAGGACGAGGAGGACCTCGCCCTGCTGGAGGCACGCGACCTGTTGTTCGCCCGGCTGCTGCAGTATCGGGCGTACAAGGAGGTCGCGAAGATCTTCGCCGGGCGCATGGCCGAGGAGGCGCTGCGCTTCCCGCGCGCGGTGCCGATGGAGAAGCGGTTCGCCGACCTGCTGCCGGAGCTCGTGCTCGGCATCGGGCCCGATCAGCTCGCGAAGATCGCGGCGAGGGCCTTCACACCGAAGGCGCCGCCGTCGGTGTCGGTCGCGCACATCTACCAACCGCTCGCCAGCGTACGGGAACAAGCCGCTATCCTTGTCGAGCGGCTGAGGCGGCTCAACCGGGCGACCTTCCGGGCACTGACCGCCGACTGCTCGGGGACGTTCGAGGTCGTCGCCCGTTTCCTGGCCGTCCTTGAGCTGTTCAGGGAGGCCGCGGTCTCCTTCGAGCAGGTCGAACCGCTCGGCGACCTGTACGTCACCTGGACGGGAAGCGCCGAGGGCGATGTCACGGTCGGCGACGACTACGACGAGGGCAGGCGTGAGGAACGGCCCGCCGAGGCGGCGGACACGCGGGACGAGTGAGGCCGGGACCAAGGGCCGCACCGGACCGGAAACGCCGGACCGGCGGACACCGGCCGAGCATGCCCGGCCTGCGGGCGCCGGCGTACGGCACGGCGGAGATGGTGACCCGCACGACGAGCGAGGAGCGATGGAAGCGAGCGACACCCCCGGCTCCGGCGACGATCTCTCCGGCCCCGCCGGCGACGTGACCGGACGGGACGAGGACGACCTCGCGTCCTCCGGCCTCGCGTCCTCCGGCCCCGGAACGCCGGATCCGGTCTCCGGCGCCCGCGATCCCGAGGCGGAGGTGCCGGCGGACGGGCCCGCGCTCACCGCGGCGCTGGAAGCGATCCTGATGGTCGTGGACGAACCGGTCGCCGAGGTCACCCTCGCGCAGGTGCTGGAACGGCCCACCGCCGAGATCACGGCCGCCCTGCGCGCCCTGTCGGAGGAATACACGGCCGCAGGACGGGGTTTCGACCTTCGAGAGGTGGCCGGAGGCTGGCGCTTCTACACGCGGGCGGAGTGTGCCGCCCTGGTGGAGAAGTTCGTCAGGGACGGCCAGCAGGCGCGGCTGACGCAGGCCGCACTGGAGACCCTCGCCGTGGTCGCCTACCGGCAGCCCGTGAGCCGGGCCAAGGTGGCGGCGGTGCGCGGCGTGAGCAGCGACGGCGTCATGCGGACGCTGGTCGCACGAGGCCTCGTGGAAGAGGCCGGAACCGACCCGGAGAGCCAGGCAGTGCTCTACCGGACGACGAGTTACTTCCTGGAGAGACTGGGGCTGCGAAGCCTCGACGAGCTTCCCGAGCTCGCCCCGTTCCTCCCGGACGACGTGGAAATTCTTGAGGAGCAGAAGTAGTGGACAACAGGCGTGGAACCCCGTCCGGTGAGGGACGCGGTCGGAGCCGGAACACCGGTCGGCAGGGCGCGAGCCCGCGTGGATCCCGCAGCGGGTCCGGCGGCGGCTTCCGCCCCCAGGGCGACCGGCGCGGAGGCTCCCGCGTTCCTGGTTCCCGGTCCGGGTACGGGTTCGACTCCAGGCGTTCCCGCGACGACGACGCGCGCGGCGACCGGTACGGCGAGCGCCGGCCGGACGCCCGCGGCGACCGATACGACGACCGGCCCCGCGGCACGGGCCGCCGCGACGACGACCGGGCCGCGTTCCGGGCGGAGCGGGGCGGCTCGCGTGGCCGGTACGGCAAGCCCGAGGGCGGCCGTTTCGGCGACCGCGACCGTGACGGCGGGCGTGACCGCGGCTTCGCCCGCGACGACGCCTCCGGCCGCGGCCGTGGGTTCGAGCGTGAGCGTGGCTTCGACCGTGAGCGCGGTTTCGGCCGCGGTGACCGCGACGGCCGCAGCTTCGGCCGTGACGACCGTGAGCGCGGCTCCCGGGGCGGTTCGCCCGCCGAGCGGCCCGCGTTCCGCGGCGAGGGCACGGGTTCGCGTGGCCGGTACGGCAGGTCCGAGGGCGGCCGGGACCGCGAGGCCGTCAGGGGCGCAGGCCGCCCGTCCTTCGCCGAGCGCGGTGACAGGGGCGAGGCCCGTGGCGACCGCTATGAAGGCCGCGGTGACCGGTTCGAGGCCCGCGGTGATCGCGGATGGAGCCGGAACGACAGGGACGACCGCCGCGACGACCGTGACCGGCGCGACGACCGCCGTGACGATCGCGGCGGGCGCAGCGGCGGCGGGCTGCGCGCGGCGCGCGGCGGCGGCAGGGCCCGAAGCGGCGAGGTACAGACGATCGGCCGCCTTGGCGGCCCGCGCGGCCGGTCCGGCTCGCGCGGCGCGGAGCGCGGGGCACCCTCCCGCACCGGCGCGCCTTCCCGTGCCGGCCGTCCCTCGGGCGCCGGCCGGCCCGGCGTGACAGGCCCGGTGGCCAACCCGTTCAAGACGTCCCGGCAGCCGCTGCGCGACCCGGACTTCTACGACGAGGACTACACCGACGAGCGCGACACCACGGAGGTGCCGGGCGGCGAGCGGCTGCAGAAGGTCCTCGCCCAGGCCGGGGTGGCCAGCAGGCGGGCCTGCGAGGAGATGATCGGCGACGGCCGGGTGACGGTGGACGGCCAGACCGTGCGCCGCTTCGGCGCCCGGGTCGATCCCGCCAAGCAGGTCATCCGGGTCGACGGCAAGCGCATCCCGACGTCCTCGGAGACCGTCTACTACGCGATCAACAAGCCGATCGGCGTGGTGAGCACGATGGACGACCCCGAGGGCCGGCCCTGCCTGAACGACTACGTGCAGGACCTCGCGCCCCGGCTGTTCCACGTGGGGCGTCTCGACACCGAGACCGAGGGACTGCTGCTGCTGACCAACGACGGCGAGCTCGCCCACCGGCTGACCCACCCGAGCTACGGCGTGCAGAAGAAATACTGGGCCAAGGTCCCCGGCCCCATCCCGCGCGACCTGCACAAGGTGCTGCGCAAGGGCGTGGACCTGGAGGACGGCCTGGCCAAGGCCGACGAGTTCCGGGTGGTGCAGGAGCACGGCCAGCAGGCGCTGGTCGAGATCGTGCTGCACGAGGGCCGCAAGCACATCGTCCGGCGCATGATGGAGGTCGTCGGTCATCGGGTGATCGACCTGGCTCGCATCGAGTTCGGCCCGGTGAAGCTCGGCAGGCTCAAGCCGGGGACCGTACGCCAGCTCACCGTGCAGGAGATCGGTGAGCTGTACGCGGCGGTCGGCCTGTAGCCTTTCCGCGCGGCGGGCGAAAGCCGCAAGCCGGGCGGAATTGGATGAAGCGCGTATATGGGTCGGGTTCGTCTCCGCGGGAGACCGGCCCGGCCCAGCGAGAGGGGAACGACATGGTGCGAGCGATTCGGGGAGCCATTCAGGTCGACGGCAACGATCGTGACGCGATCCTCGCCGGGACGACCGAGCTGGTGACCGAGGTGATGGGGCGCAACAACCTCACGACCGACGACGTCATCAGCGTGATCTTCACGTGCACCCCCGACCTCACCGCGGAGTTCCCCGCGCTGGCCGCGCGCAAGCTCGGCTTCCACGACGTGCCCCTGCTGTGCGCGACCGAGATCGACGTGCCCGGCGCGCTCCCTCGCGTCGTGCGGCTGATGGCCCACGTGCAGACCGACCGGCCCCGGCAGGAGATCCAGCACGTGTACCTGCGCGGCGCCGCGGCGCTGCGCGTGGACATCGCGCAGTGAACCTTTCCCTCGGGCGTCGTCCATCGGGCGACGCCCGGTAGACGTCGTCCCGGCGGGTTCGCACCGGGACGGCGGGGCCGGTGAATCACCACAATCCACCCACAAGAGATGCGTCGCGGGACAGCGCGCCCGGGACGGCGATGGCAGGAAGAACGCGATGACTCCCATCGAGGATGCCGAGATCGGCAGTGTGGTCGTTGTCGGGACGGGCCTCATCGGCACGTCGATCGCGCTGGCGCTGCGGCAGCGGGACGTGCGGGTCTTCCTGGCCGATCGGGACGCGGGAGCCGTACGGCTGGCGCGTGAGCTGGGGGCGGGGGAGGACTGGACCGGCGAGCAGCGGGTGGATCTGGCGGTCGTCGCCGTGCCGCCCCAGTTCGTCGCGCAGCAACTGCTGGATCTGCAAAAGCGTGACAGCGCCCGGTTCTACACCGACGTGGCGAGCGTGAAGGCGCTCCCGCTGGCTCAGGCCGCCCAGCTCGGCTGCGACCTGACGACGTACGTCGCGGGGCATCCGCTGGCGGGCCGCGAGCGGTCGGGCCCGGCGGCGGCCCGCGCCGACCTGTTCCTCGGCCGTCCGTGGGCGTACTGCCCGACGGACGAGGCGTCGCCGCGGGCGGTGGCCGCGGTGGAGCGGCTGATCTCACTGTGCGGCGGCAACGCCGTGCGGGTGGAGGCGGAGGAGCACGACCGTGCCGTCGCGGTCGTCTCGCACGCTCCGCACGTGACGGCGGCCGCGGTGGCGGCCCGGCTGGCGGAGGCGTCGGAGACGGCCCTCGGGCTGTCGGGGCAGGGTGTGCGCGACGTGACCCGCATCGCCGCCAGTGACCCCGCGCTGTGGACCGGCATCCTCGCGGGCAACGCGCTGCCCGTCGCCGAGGTGCTGGAGGCGCTCGTGGCCGATCTGAGCGCCGCCGCCCGTTCGCTTCGCGCGCTGGCGGGCGACGGCGCGGCCATGGGGCAGGTGACCGATCTCCTGTCGCGGGGTGTGCGGGGGACCGGGAGGATCCCCGGCAAGCACGGTGGTCCGGCGCGCACGTACGCGGTGGTCCAGGTGCTCATCGGCGACCGTCCCGGCGAGCTGGCCCGCCTGGTCCAGGCCGCGGGGGAGACGGGCGTCAACATCGAGGACATCCGCCTGGAGCACGCCACCGGGCTGGAGCTCGGCGCGGCCGAGCTGTACGTCCAGCCGGAGGCGGTGCAGACGCTCACCGACGGCCTGCGCGAGCGCGGCTGGCAGCTGCCGAGCTAGGCGCCCGGTCGTCAGTCGTCGGGGAGCGGCCCCGGAGACGGGTCACGCGCGGCGGGTACCGGCCCCGGCGACGGATCATGCGCGCCGGGGACCGTCCCGCGCGCCCTCGCGGCGCGGGACGGCAGGATCAGGCGGGCGGCGAGATAGAGCATCGTCCCGATGGGCGACAGCAGGACCGTCAGCAGCAGGATGGGGCTGGTCACCAGCGGGGAGATGCCCCGTTCCCGGGAGTCGAGGTAGATCCACCGCCCGACGAACAGGTCGAACCCGATGACATGGGCCCACAGGACGGCGGCGCCGTCCGGGCTGCCGAAGAAGTCGGTGAGAACGCGCAGATCCGGGCGGCTCACGGCGGCCCACAGGGCGCCGAAGCGCGGTATCACCAGCACCAGGTAGACCAGCAGCGGTGGTACGACGATCAGTGGTGAGGACACGATCCGGTGTGTCCACGACCACGCCGGAACGAGGATCATCAATATCCAGAACGGCGTGGCGAGCGGGAACGCCAGCTCGAAGAGGGTCTCGGTCATCGGCTCCTTCTGCCTGAGGAGGGCTACCGGTAGGTCAGGGACCCGTTCTGCCGGACGGGTTCGGAGGGGAAGGGCGGGACCCGCTTCAGCGGTACGGGCACGGGGGCCGGCACGGCGGGCTCGAAGGCCGGTGCGGCGACCTTGGCCCGGTTGACGGCGTCGAGCCGCGACACGGCGCCGAGCTTGCCAAAGATGTTGCGCAGGTGCCGCTTGACCGTGCCTTCGGTGATCGACAGCTGGACCGCGATCTGCCGGTTGCTGAGCGCGCGGGCGACCAGGGCGAGCACCTCCTCCTCCCGTTCGGTGAGCAGAGCGGTGCGCGGCGGCTCCCCGACGGCCCTCGGCGGGCGCGACGACACGATCACCCGGTAGGAGTTGCGGTGCACGCCGCGCAGGGCCGACGTCAGGTCCTGCCAGCTCACGCCCTTGTGCAGGTAGCCCCGGGCGCCCGCGGAGAGCATCTCGTGCACGAGATGCGGGTCGTCGTGCACCGTCAGCACCACCACGGTGCTGTGCGGCGACACGTGGGCGATCTGCTTGAGCGTGTACGTGGGCGGGTGGCCCGGCATCTCGATGTCCAGCAGGACGATGTCGGGACGGGTCGCGGCGGCCGCGGACACGACGGTCCGGGCGTCTCCGGCCTGCCCGACGACGCGGAAGTCGTGTTGCGCGCGCAGCAGTTCGCACAGCGCCTCGCGCAGGAGCGTGTGATCGTCGGCGACGACGATCCGGATGGGATGCTCGATACTCATCAGCGCCCTCCGAGCGGCACGGAGATGTGGATTCGCGTTCCCGCGGACGGATGGCTGCTCATGCGGAACTCGCCTTCGAGCAACTCGGTGCGCTCGCGCATGGAGGCGAAGCCGCCGCTCCGCCAGGACCGGCCGGGGTCCAGTCCTGTCCCGTCGTCCTGGACGACGGCCACCACCTTCTCCGGCAGGATCTCGGCGTGTGCGCTCACTCCCTCCGCCCCGGCATGGGTGAGCGCGTTACGCAGGGCTTCCCTGATGATCGCCAGCAGTTCCGCGCGCACCTCGTCGGGAAGGCGGGACTCCTCCCCGCGTACGGACACCTGGAGGTTCACCCCCGGTGGTTTGACGGCCTCCCCGAACGCCCGCAGCGAGCTTTCGAGGCCGACGTCGTGCGGGCACGACCGAAGGCCCCGCATCACGCGCCGGACCGTCTCCCAGGCGTCGTTCAGAGCCTGGCGCAACCCGCGCAGGTCGTCGCGTCCCTCCGGAGTGTCACGGCGCAGTTCGTAGAGGTCCAGGCGGCGCAGCGCGAGACTGACGCTGCTGCCCACCCAGTCGTGCACGTCCCGGGCGATGGCCTTGCGGATCCGCTCCGGGGTCTCCACCTCGTCGGCGAAGCTGCCCACCCGGGCGAGGATCGCCCGGTTGAGGGTGGGCAGGACGCGGCGGGCCAGCCGTTCCCGGTCCGGGGCCGCCCCCGCGGCCTCGGCGAGATGGTCGGCCACCGTCTGGAACAGCTCCGCCCACGCGAGGGTCGCCGCCGCGAGACCGACCTCCCGGACGGCCGGCCCCGGCGGTTCCGGCGTGGCCGGTGTCGCGTCACCGCCGACGGATGCCGCGCAGATCTTCAGGAGGGCCCGCGTCTGCCTGCGCCACTCCTGCCAGACCAGGGGATCCTGGACGACGGGACTGGCCAGCGCCCGCAGGCGGCTTTCGTACGAGTGAAGTAACGCCGGACTCCGTATGAGCAGCTCCGGCGACACGTATTCCGTCATACTCGATCCCCCGCACCTTGTTCACCCCCGCCTTGTCCACGGACCAGAAGGGGGTCCGCGTTACGACCACATGGTGCCAGCCGGCGAAAACCACCAGCCTTGATCTCCCCAATTATCCGGATATTTCGCCTTTCAAGGCAACGCCCAGGGGATTACTTTCTGCGGGTATGACAGATAGTAGAGAAAGCTGTTATGTTTTCGAACGCGATTCGAGTGGTGTTAGTGGAACGGGCTATTCTGTAATTCTCAACTATCTCCGCCGCAGCGCGGCGTCGGCCGGCTCAGGGTGCTGCCAGCCCTCGTCGTGCGGGTTGAGCGTGACGCCCGGCGGGACGATCCTGTCGATCTCGTCGAGCACCTCGTCGTCCAGGTCGATCGACACCGCGCCGAGCTGGGTGTCAAGGTGCTCCACAGTACGCGGGCCGATGATGACCGACGTGACCGCTGGATGCCGGAGCGCGAAGGCGAGGGCGAGGCCGACGAGGCTGAGCCCGGCGCGCTCGGCCAGCAGGGCCAGCTCCTCGACCGCGTCGAGCTTGCGCTGGTTGGCCGGCAGCTCCATGTCGTACCTGCCGGGCACCACGAAGCTGCGCATGCTGAACGGAAGCTCCTGGTTCTTGCGATACCGGCCGGTGAGCCAGCCGCCGGCGAGCGGGCTCCAGGTCAGCACGCCCAGCCGGTGCTGCCGGCAGACCGGCAGAACGTCACGTTCGATCCCCCGGGCAAGGATCGAGTAGGGCGCCTGCTCGGCGGAGAAGCGTTCCCGGCACCCGCGGGCGGCCACGTACTGCGCCTCGACGATCATGTACGCCGGGAACGTGGATGTGCCGAAATATCGGATCTTGCCAGCTCTGACCAAATCTGTCAGGGCGCCCAATGTGTCGTCGATATCCGTGGACGGATCGGGACGGTGTATCTGGTAGAGGTCGATCCAGTCGGTGCCGAGCCGGCGCAGGCTGTTGTCGACCTCCTGCATGATCCACCGGCGGGAGTTGCCCCGCATGTTGGGGTCGGCGCCCATCGGGAAGTGGCACTTGGTCGCGAGGACCACCCGGTCGCGCACCCCGCCCTGCGCGAGGGCCTTGCCGACGATCTCCTCCGACTCTCCGGCCGAGTAGTTGTCGGAGGTGTCGATGAAGTTGACGCCGCTCTCGATCGCGCGGTGAATGATCTTTATCGAGTCGTCGTGGTCGGGGTTGCCCCACGACCCGAACATCATCGCGCCCAGGCACAACCGGCTCACCGAGACACCGGTCCGGCCGAGCACCTCGTACTGCATGCGTTCTCCCTCGTGTCGGGGGTCGGAAGGCCGCGGGCGCCGGGGAGGCGGCCGGGGGCGCGCGTACTCCTGTCGCGGCGGACACGGCGGACGGCGGGACCCGGGCGCACGTCGCGGGCGGCCCCGAACGGCGGCTCCGAACGGCGGCTCCGAACGGCGGCTCCGCATGGCGGGTGCGGCCGGCCGGGCGAACGCGTCGCCTCCGCCGAAAGTGGCGATGTGCCGTGAATAGCCGATAGCTATGCTATCCACTATCCATTTGACGGACAAGAGTGAGCCGTGTCACATCCCCTATGAGACCGGCGGCCGGGGTCGGGTGGCCGGCGCCGGTACGGCGACCACGCAGGCCGCGTCGGGGACGGCCAGCGGTGCGCCCAGGGCGCCGAGCAGGCCGGTGCCGGCGTCGGCGGACAGGGCGGTCAGCGTCCCCGCCATCTGGCTGGCGACGTACACGACCGAGCCCGAGGGGTCGATCAGCAGGTCCCACGGCAGCGTGGTGAACGGGTCGCCGAACCGGTGCTCTCCGACCCGCTTCAGCAGGGCGCCCGCGGCGCCGGTCTCGAAGACCGCCACGCTCTCATGGCCCCGGTTGGCCACGTAGACATACCGGCCGTCGGCCGTCGTCACGACGGCGGAGGGGGCGATCCATCCGTCCGCCTCGTCGGGCACCGTACGCACCGAGCCGAGAGGGCGCAGGGTCCCCGAGGCGTCGAACTCGCACACCACGACGACCGGCCGGAGCTCGCCGACCACGTACACGTACCGGCCCGAGGGGTGGAAGACGAGGTGGCGGGGCCCGACACCCTCGCCGACGTGGGTCCGTCCCGCGGCGGTGAGATGTCCGTCCGGCGCGGAGTATCGGTAGACGTGGACGTGGTCGTCGCCCTTGTCGGGCACCAGTACGAACGTTCCCGTCTGATCGGTCGCCGTCATGTGCGGGTGCGGACCCGCCTGGTTGACCGGATCCGGGCCCTTCCCGGTGTGGCGTACGACGTCGGCGGGCGGCCCGATGAGCTCGCCGGACTCGACGGGGAACACGACGACCTCGCCCGAGTCGTGGTTGGCGGCGAACAGGTGCCGTCCCGACGGGTGCAGGGACAGGTGGACGGTGCCGGCGCCCAGGGCAGGCCGCTCGGCCAGGTGCTCCAGGGAGCCGCCCCGCCCGACGCGCAGGACGTGCACGCGGCCCTCCGGCACGTTGGAGGCCACGTAGAGCGTCCGCCCGGAGGGGGACGGCAGCAGGTGGAAGGGGTTGGGGATGTCGGTGAACGTGCCGGTGAGCACCAGCTCACCTGTCGTGGGATCGGACATCACGGCGCGCACGCCCCTGGCGAGGGTCTCGGTCCAGGAGTAGCCGCCGACGAACAGTTGCATCACAGCCGCGCCTTCCTCGTCGCATCGGTCGCAGTCGCCGCTCTGGGCGGGGCCCGCCGATCCGCCGGACGGCCACCGGGCAGGATCGCGACCGCCGGCGGCGCGGCATGCGGCTCCTTTGGGGGAGGAGCCGAGCCGTTTCCCGACTTTATCGGAATTAGCCTTATCTGCGCAGATGACGAGATGTCACTTGGGGGGTAATGGATGTTTCGAAAGGAGTAGGCCCCCCGGAGCCGGCTCCGGGTCACCGCCGATCCAGGATGGGAGGAGCGAGGGACTCCGGGATCGCCGGAGCCCCTCTGTTTTCCCCTCAAGTCCCGAGGTGGACGGCCGTCCCCCCGGGAGTCCTGTCGCGGCGGGGCCGGGGAACACGCCACCCGGCGTGGCCGGCTCACCCTGCTCACCTGGCTCATCCGGCGCGCGCGGCGCCGGCGGCGCGTGGGAAAGCCGGCCCGCCGCCGATCGCGATCTCATCATTCGGAACGGCCGCGGACCATGTCACCTAAGACATACGGCCGGTGCCTCCTAGGGGTGACTCTCCTTTGCCCCGGCGGCCCTTGTTGGAATCATTCGGGCAAATGCGGAGTGACTGATGAAAGGCCTTCGCGCATGACATTGCTTGACGACAGAAACGCCGTGACCGAGGCGCCGCCGGACTCCATGGAGGGCAGGCTCGCAGAGCTCGACCGGATGCGCAGGCGGCTGGCCGAGGGGCCGGGCGCGGGCGCGACGGAGGCGCAGCACGCCCGTGGCAAGCTCACCGTACGCGAGCGCCTGGATATCCTGCTCGACCCCGGCTCGTTCACGGAGATCGAGGGCTTTCGCCGCCACCGCGCGACGGGCTTCGGCATGGAGCGGCGCCGGCCGCACGGCGACGGCGTGGTGACCGGCTGGGGCACGATCGACGGCCGCCGGGTCTTCGTCTACGCCCACGACTTCCGGGTCTTCGGCGGCTCGCTCGGCGAGGCGCACGCCCAGAAGATCCACAAGGTGATGGACCTGGCCTACGCCGCCCGGGCGCCCCTGATCAGCCTCAACGACGGCGCCGGCGCCCGCATCCAGGAGGGCGTGACCGGCCTCGCGGGCTACGGCGGCATCTTCCAGCGGACCGTCCGGGCGTCGGGCGTGATTCCGCAGATCAGCGTGATGCTCGGCCCCTGCGCGGGCGGCGCGTCGTACGCCCCCGCGCTCACCGATGTGGTGTTCATGGTGCGGGACACCTCGCAGATGTTCATCACCGGTCCCGACGTCGTGGAGGCCGTGACCGGCGAGCGGATCAGCCAGGAGGGCCTCGGGGGCGCCGACGTGCACGCCACGAGGTCGGGCGTGGCGACCTTCGTGCACGAGGACGAGGCGAGCTGTCTCGAAGACGTGCGATACCTGGTCTCGCTGCTGCCCGCCAGCAACCTGGAGACCCCGCCGGTGGAGTTCACCGCCGATTCGGCCGACCGGCGCTGTGAGGCGCTGATCGACATCGTGCCCGCCGACCCCGGACGGCCCTACGACATGCGGGAGGTCATCGCCGAGGTCGTCGACGACGGCGAGTTCCTCGAGTTCTCCGAGCGGTGGGCCGCCAACGTGATCTGCGCGCTGGCCCGGCTGGACGGCCACGTGGTGGGCGTCATCGCCAACCAGCCGCTGTCCATGGCGGGCGTGCTCGACATCCACGCCTCGGAGAAGGCGGCGCGCTTCGTGCAGATGTGCGACGCGTTCAACATCCCGTTGGTCACGTTCGTCGACGTGCCGGGCTTCCTGCCGGGCACCGACCAGGAACACGGCGGGGTGATCCGGCACGGCGCGAAGCTCCTGCACGCCTACTGCGCCGCCACGGTGCCCCGCGTCCAGGTGATCGTCAGGAAGGCGTACGGCGGCGCCTACATCGTCATGGACTCCCGTTCCATCGGCGCCGACCTGTCGTTCGCCTGGCCGACCAACGAGATCGCCGTCATGGGCGCGGACGCCGCCGCGAACGTCATCTTCCGCAAGGAGATCGCCGCCTCCGCAGACCCCGAGACCACCCGCGCGAAGCTCGTCGGGGAATACCGCGCGGAGCTCATGCACCCCTACTACGCGGTCGAGCGCGGTCTGGTCGACGACGTGATCGACCCGAGGGACACCAGGAAGGTCCTCGCGGGCGCGCTGGCCACGCTCCGCGGCAAACAGGCCGTGCTGCCGCATCGCAAGCACGCCAACCCCCCGGCATGACGGCCCGGGAACCGGCGCGGACGCCGGTGGCCGTCGTGCGTGGGGCGCCGACCGACGAGCAGCTCGCGGCCGTGCTGGCCGTGCTGTCGGCGGCGTCCGGAGCCCGGGGGACCGGGACGCCCCCGCCCCTGGTCCCCCGCCCCCGGTGGTCGGTGGAGTCCGTATGGCGGCCGGCGTGATGCGCGGGGGCCGCCCCGCGCGGGGGCCGTACGAAGTCGTGGGAGCAGGCGTGGCGGCCGCGGGAGACGCCCCGGCCGCGCGGAGGAGGAACGGTGCGTAAGGTCCTGGTCGCCAACAGGGGAGAGGTCGCGGTCCGGATCATCCGGGGCTGCCGGGACGCGGGGCTGGACAGCGTCGCGGTCTACGCGGCGCCCGACGCCGGCGCGCCGCACGTGCGGCTGGCCGGCGAGGCGTTCGCCCTGGGGGGAGACACTCCCGCCGCCAGTTACCTGGACGTGGGCAAGGTGCTCGACGCGGCGCTGAAGTCGGGCGCCGACGCCGTCCATCCGGGCTGGGGATTCCTGTCGGAGAACGCCGGCTTCGCCCAGGCCGTGATCGACGCCGGGCTGACCTGGATCGGGCCCCCGCCCGGCGTGATCAGGGAGCTCGGCGACAAGGTGTCGGCCCGGCGGATCGCGGCACGGGTGGGGGCCCCGCTCGCCCCCGGCACCCCCGGCCCGGTCTCCGGCGCGGCCGAGGTCGTGGCCTTCGCCGAGGAGCACGGCCTGCCCGTGGCGATCAAGGCGGCGTACGGCGGCGGCGGCCGGGGCCTCAAGGTCGCCTGGACCATGGAGGAGATCCCCGAGCTGTACGACAGCGCGGTGCGGGAGGCGGTGACCGCCTTCGGCCGGGGCGAGTGCTTCGCCGAGCGCTACCTCGACCGGCCCCGGCACGTCGAGACCCAGTGCCTGGCCGACGCGCACGGGAACGTGGTGGTGGTCTCGACCCGCGACTGCTCGCTGCAGCGCCGCCACCAGAAGCTGGTCGAGGAGGCCCCTGCGCCGTTCCTCACCCCCGAGCAGTCGCGGCTGCTGTACGAGAGCTCCAAGGCCATCCTGCGCGAGGCCGGCTATGTCGGGGCGGGCACCTGCGAGTTCCTCGTGGCCCGCGACGGCCTGGTGTCGTTCCTGGAGGTCAACACCCGCCTCCAGGTGGAGCACCCGGTCAGCGAGGAGGTCACGGGCCTCGACCTGGTCCGCGAGATGTTCCGCGTCGCGGCGGGGGAACCGCTCGGCTACGGCGACCCGGAGATACACGGCCACTCCATCGAGTTCCGGATCAACGGGGAGGATCCGGGCCGGAACTTCCTGCCGTCCCCCGGCACGGTGATCCGCTGGCGGCCGCCGGGCGGGCCGGGGGTCCGCCTGGACTCCGGCGTCGTGGAGGGCACGCAGGTCGGCCAGGCGTTCGACTCGTTGCTGGCCAAGCTGGTCGTCACCGGGCGGGACCGGGAGCAGGCCCTGGCCCGGGCCCGGCGGGCGCTCGCCGAGTTCGAGGTCGAGGGGCTGGCGACCACGCTGCCGTTCCATCGGGCCGTCGTCGACGACCCGGCGTTCGCCCCCGGCCTCACGGTGCACACGCAGTGGATCGAGACGGAGTTCGCCGGCGGCGTCGAGCCGTACGGCGGCCTCGTCGTGGAGCCGGAGCCCGGCGCGGGGACCGAGACGCTGGTGGTGGAGGTGGACGGCCGGCGGGTCGAGGTCGTGATGCCGGCTGGCCTGACCACGCCGGCCGCGGAGCGGGTCGCCGCGGGGCCGCGGCGCAGGGGTGCGCGCCGGGCCGGGGCGGGCGGCGGTGCGCCGGCCGCCGAGGGCGCGGTGGTCAGTCCCATGCAGGGCACCATCGTGAAGATCAACAAGGCGGACGGCGAGACGGTGGAGGAGGGCGAGCTGCTCTTCGTGCTGGAGGCGATGAAGATGGAGCAGCCGCTGTTCGCGCAGCGGGCCGGCCGCGTCGCCGGTCTCGCCGTCACGGTGGGCCAGGCCGTCGCCGGTGGCGAGGTCCTCTGCGTGCTCGGCACCTGACCTCGCGGGGAGCGGGCGGACGATCGCCCCGGCCCGGTGACGCCGTCGCGTCGCCCGGCCGGGGCGATCGGCGCTCCCGCACCGGCGGCAGGGAGGAGCGGGAGCGGTCCGGTGGACGAGGGGGTTCAGGCCCGGGCGGGGACGGGCGGGCGGGGGCCGGTCCGGACGCGCCGCGCGCCCGCGACGACCACCGCCGCGGCGGCCGACGTCACGGCCGCCACCAGTACGGCTAACGCGGTCACGGTGGAAGGGCCGGGGTAGATCAGCGGCTCGCCCCTGAGCGCCTGCCAGGTGAGCAGCACGAGCAGCCCGCCGAATCCGGTGGCCGCCACCCTGACCAGGCCCAGGCGCACACCGTCGTCGGCGAGGACGGGCACCCGCGTGCCCAGCGCCCGGAGGGCCGCCAGCAGCAGGGGCAGGGCCTGCAGGGCGTGCAGCCCGGCGAAGTGCGCCACCCGGAGATCGCCCCCGGTGGTGCTCCAGCCGAGGATGGGCAGCCCCGGCCCGCCGTCGGGCACGCCGACGCTGTGCGCCCCGGAGACGCCGCCGGCGTTGGACGTGGAGCCCACCATCAGGTAGGCCTCGGCCATGCCGGCGACGCACAGCGCGAGCCCGAGGCGCAGCGCCGAGGCCGTGGGCCGGTCGCCGACCCGGTGCAGCAGCACCAGCCCGGTGACGGCGATGGTCACCACCCAGAGGGCGGTCACCAGCGTCCCCATGAGGCCGAAGATCGCCGCGTCCTGCGGGGTGCTCACGTTGAAATGGCTCTGCCGTCCCCGCGCCGCCTGGAGCGTGATGAGGCCGACGCCCACCGTGCTCATGCCCGCGATCAGGTCGCCGAGCCGTCTGGCCACGACCGGGGCGCGCTTCAGCAGCGTCAGCAGCCAGGCCAGGGTCAGGCTGTAGACGCCGAACGAGACGGCGAACTTGAACGGCTTCATCCACACGGGCACGCCGAGGAGGGTGCGGTCGTCGACGACGAGCCCCACCAGGGACACCACTGCGAGCACGGCCATCGCGCCGCAGAAGACGATGAGCGTGCGGTGCAGGCCGAGCACACTGCGGAGGAGCGCTCGCATGGGACCTCCTGTCGAAGTTGTCGCCCCCGGTGCGGCCCGCCTCGGGCCGCACCGGGGGATCTGCCGGAAACGAAGCCGCCGGCGGCCGGGGGACCCGGCCCCCGGGCTCAGACCTTCGCGTCGACCTGCCCGGCTTCCACGACGGACTCGCCCTCCCGTACGCCGAACCGGTCCCACAGCCGGGCCAGGGGCCGCGGCGCCCACCAGGCGTAGCGGCCCAGCAGCCGCATGGTCGCGGGCACGAGGAGGCTGCGGACGATGGTGGCGTCCACGACGACCGCGATGACCAGGCCGATTCCGGCCATCTTCATGAACGCGATGCCGGAGACGGCGAAGCCGCCGACGACGACCACGACCAGGAGCGCGGCACTCGTGATGATCTTCGCGGTGCGCTGGAGGCCGACCGCCACCGACTCGACGGGATCGCCCGTCAGCATCCACTGCTCGCGGATGCGCGACAGCAGGAACACCTCGTAGTCCATGGCCAGGCCGAAGGCGATGGCCACGATCAGCACGGGGAAGTTCACGTCGACCGCGCCGATCGGGACGAAGCCCAGCGCTCCGGAGAGCCAGCCGTCCTGGAAGATCAGCTTGATGGCGCCGAAGGACGCCGACAGAGACAGGAGGTTGAAGAGCACGGACTTCAGCGGCAGCAGGACCGAACCGAAGGCCATGAAGAGCACCACGAAGGAGACGACCGCGACGAACAGCGCCATCCACACCATCCGCGAGGTGACCATGTCGACGATGTCGACCCGGGAGGCGGGCATTCCGGTGAGCGAGGTCTTCGCGCCCGGGGGCGGGGTGACGGCGCGCAGGTCCTCCACCATGCGGCGCGACTCACGCGACATCGGGTCGCCCGAGTAGGCGAGCGTCACCCGTCCCTCGGTCCCCTGGGTCCCGGTGACGCGGGCGTCCGCGACGCCCGGCACCGCGCCGAGCCGCGTCGCGTAGGCGTCGAGTGCCGCGCGGTCGGGCGCGGACTCGACGACCATCGTCATGAGCTTGCCGGGATCGCCGTCGAACCTGGCCGCCATCTCCCCGGTGACCACGCGGGCGTCGGCGGAGGCGGGCAGCACCCAGTCGCCGGGCCGGGCCCAGTTGACCCCGGCGAACGGCAGGCCGAGCCCAACGAGCAGGACCACGATGCCGATCGTGGTCACCAGCGGGCGCCGCATCACCGCGTGGGCGACGCGATACCAGCGCCCCTGCTCGGGCGGGGCGGACAGCGCGCGGCCCCGGCGCGGCACCAGCCGCCGGCCCCCGAGACGCAGCAGGGCGGGGAGCACGGTCAGCGACGCCAGCACGGCCAGCAGCGTCACTCCGGCGCCGGCGAAGCCCATCGACAGCAGGAACCTGGACGGGAAGAGGGTCAGCCCGGCCAGTGAGATCGCCACGACCAGGCCGGAGAACATGATCGTGCGGCCGGCCGCGGCGGTGGTCCGGCGGATCGCCTCGTCCAGGGGCCTGCCCTGGCTCATCTCCTCCCTGAACCGGGTGACCATGAGCAGCGCGTAGTCGATGGCCAGGCCCAGCCCCAGGATGGTGACCACCTGGATGGCGAAGGTCGAGATGTCGGTGAAGAAGGTCACCAGCCGCAGCACGGCGAGTGAGCCCAGCGCCGCGACGATGCCGACGAGCAGCGGAAGCGAGGCGGCCGGCAGGCTGCGGAAGATGACCACCAGCAGGATCAGCAGGATCGGGATGGACAGTGCCTCGGCGAACAGCAGGTCCCGCATGGTCTGGCGGTTGACCTGGTCGGTCATCGAGGTGATGCCGCCGAAGCGGACGGTGAGGCCGTCGGCCTTGAACTTGTCCTGGATCGCCCGGAGCATCTGCACACGCTCCTGGTCGACGCTGGAGCCGAGCTGCACGGTGACGTAGGTCGCGTGCCGGTCCTTGGAGACGAAGCTCTGCGAGTGGGTGGACCAGAAGGACTCGAGCCGCACGACGTCGTCGCGCGGCACCGACGCGATCGCCCGCTGGACGGGCTCGGCGAACCTCGGGTCGTCCACTGTCAGGGTGTCGCTCTCGTAGAGGACGACCACGTCGTTGGCGTACCTGCCGAGCGGCCCGGCCAGCACCTTGTCGGCGTGGACGGACTCGCTGCCCGGATCGTCGAAGCCGGCTCCGCCACCGAGCGCGCCCAGGACACCGGTGCCCCAGCCGCCCGCGCCGATGGCGAAGATCAGGGCGCCTATCACTATCCATAGACGCCGTCGGACCACGAAAGTGCCTAGAGCGCTGAACATGAACTGCCCTCATCTGTCAAGAGGTGGAAAGTTGGGCTATCTATAATTACCGTCAGCTTCACTATCCACTATCCATGTTCATTGCGCAACGGGCCTCAGGAGGCCTCCATGAGCTCACGCAGGGGCGGTCTGGTCACGTTCCTGATCGCCGGTCTGGCGGCCTTCATGACCGCCCTGGACAACCTCGTCGTCACCACCGCGCTGCCGACGATCCAGCGGCAGTTCCGGGCCTCTCTCGAGGGGCTGGAGTGGACGGTGAACTCCTACACGCTCACCTACGCGGTCTGCCTGCTCACCGCGGCCGTCCTCGGGGACCGCTTCGGGCGGCGGCGGGTCTTCGTGACGGGGCTGCTGGTGTTCACCGCCGCCTCGGCCACCGCGGCCTCCGCCGGATCCGTCGGCGTGCTGGTCGCGTCCCGCGCCGTCCAGGGCATCGGCGCCGCACTCGTCTTCCCGCTCGCCCTCACCCTGGTGGTGACGGCGGCGCCGCCCGCCAGGCGCGGCCTGGCCATCGCGGGCTTCGGCGGCATGAGCGGCCTCGGCATCGCGCTGGGCCCCTGGATCGGCGGGCTCATCGTCGAGTACGGCGACTGGCAGTGGGTGTTCTGGATCAACGTGCCGATCGGGCTGGTGCTCGCGCCGCTCGCCGCACGGCTGCTGGGCGCCGGCAGGGGCCCGCACGACCGTCTCGACGTCCGCGGCACCGTGCTCGTCACGGCCGGCCTGTTCGGGATCGTCTACGGCCTGATCCGCAGCGTACGGCTCGGCTGGCTGCACCCGCAGGTCGTGCTGTCCGTCCTGGCCGGGCTCGCGATCCTGGCCGTGTTCGTCCGGTGGGAGCGGCGCGCCGCGTATCCCATCATCCCGCCGCGCCTGTTCCGCAGCCGCGGCTTCACGTTGTCGAACGCGGTCGCGCTGCTCGTCCAGGGCGGCATGTTCGGCGCGGTCTTCCTGCTGACGCAGTTCCTGCAGAACGCCCTGGGGCACACCCCGCTGCGCGCCGGCGCGATGACCCTGCCGTGGACCATGATGCCGCTGCTGGTCGCGCCGGCCGCCGGCGTGTTCGGCGACCGGATCGGGCCGCGGCGGCTGCTCACCGCGGGGGCACTGCTGCAGGCCGCCGCCCTCGCCTGGTTCGCGGTGGTCTCCACCACGGACGTCGCGTACGTCGTGCTTCTCCCGGGAATGGTGGTCGCGGGCGTCGGCATGGGCCTGTTCTTCGCCCTGGCCGCCCGCGTGGCCATGGACTACGTCTCCACCGACGAGGAAGGACTGGCCTCGGGCGTCAACAACGCGATGCGTCAGATCGGGGTGGTGCTGGGCGTGGCCGTGCTGTCGGCGGTGTTCGCGACGGCGGGAGGCTACGCGGCGCCGGCGCGGTTCGTCGCCGGTCTGCATCCGGCGCTGTGGGCCGGGACCGCGATCGTGCTGCTGGGCGCCGTCGTCGCGATGCTGGTGCCGCGTCCCGTCTCCGCCACCCCGGGCGAACGTGAGGAGACCACTTTGAGCACGATCGAAAGTGGATAAGCACAACTTCCGCTATCTATTCTGGAAACGATCGGCGTAAGGATGGGGAGGGCGGCGACGTGCGCATAGGTGAGCTCAGCCGGGAGAGCGGCGTGTCCATCCCCACGATCAAGTACTACGTCCGCGAGGGGCTGCTGCCCGCGGGCGAGCGCACCAAGTTCAACCAGGCGCAGTATGACGAGACGCACCTGCGCCGGCTCAAACTGGTCAGGGCGCTGGTCGAGGTCGGCGGGCTGTCCATCGCCGCCACCCGCGACGTGCTGAGCCTGATGGACGCGCAGACGAGCGACCTCGCCCGCCTGGGCAAGGCCCAGTACGCGCTGACCCCCCGCAGGGAGCACGAGCCGGACGAGGCATGGGAGTGGGCCGGCGAGCAGGTGGACGGTCTGCTCGCCAAGCACGGCTGGAAGGTCTCGCGCAACAACCCCGCACGGCTCCAGCTCGCCGAGGCGCTGGCCACGCTGCGCCGCCTCGGCCAGGACGACTACCTCGCCATGCTCGACCGCTACGCCGAGATCGTCGGCGAGATGACGACGATGGAGGTGGACGGGGTCCTGGCGCGCAGGAACCTGGACGGGATGGCCGAGGCGATCGTCATCTGGACCGCCATCGGCGACTCGATGCTCACCGCGTTGCGCCGGCTCTCGCAGGAGGCCGAGACCGTACGCCGGTTCGGCGAGACCGTCTTCACGGCCGAGGGCGAGCAGCAGGACTGAAAAGGCAGCAGGACCCGTGGGCAAGGCCGGGGTGGGGTCAGCGCAGCCTGACCACGGCGCGCGGGCGCGCGAGGACCTTCTCCCCGCCGCACCGGACGGTGAGGTCCACCCGCACCCGGCCGTCGCCGAGCTTCTCGCTCACCACCGCGCCGGCCGTGATCTCGACGCCCTCGTCGGTGTCGGGCACCAGCACCGGCGCCGCGAACCTGGTGGCGCACTCCAGCACCGCGTCGCGGCCCGCCCACTCGGTGAGCACCCGCAGGGCCACGCCCAGGGTGAGCATGCCGTGCGCGACGACGGCCGGCAGGCCCGCCCCGGCCGCCGCGCGCTCGCTCCAGTGGATGGGGTTGAAGTCGCCCGACGCGCCCGCGTAGACGACGAGGTCGCCGCGTCGCAGGGTGTGGGTGAGCCCGGGCAGGCGGGTGCCGACGCCGACCTCCTCGTAGCGGGGCTCAGCCATCGGACCTCGCGATCAGCGTCGACGTGCCGGTGCAGACCAGCTCGTCCTCGGTCGTGCGCACGACGCTGGAGAGGGTGAGCACGTCCGTGCCGCCCACGTGGCCGGCCTCGGCGACGGTGACCGTCACGGTCAGCTCGTCGCCCGGCTCGATGGGCCGCCGGTGCTCGAAGCGCTGCTCCCGGTGGAGCAGCCTCGTCGTGTCGAACCCGACCTCGGGATCGAAGACGACGCGCAGCTCGGCAGGCATCGTGACCACGACCGCGAAGGTGGGCGGGGCGCACGCCGGATCACCGGAGTCGCCGATGGCCCGGGCGAACTCCCGGATCTTCTCCCGGCTGACGAGATAGGGATCGGTGGCGGGGTAGACCCGGCCCACCAGAGCGGCATTCAGCGGCATCGCGACCCTTCCGTACGCGGAGACGTGCCGGTCAGCGGTGAATCTATGCGCGCGGTCCGGTCGGGCGGCATTCCTCTTTGGGGGTAGAGGCGATGCCTCGGGAGCGGTACGCCCTACCCCCTATGTGCACTGGGGGCCTCCCCTGGCGTACGGGCAGTCTAGGGAGTGATCGGCAACCGGACCGGGAGGCGGAGATGTTGTCTTTTTCCCTGCTGGGAGCTGTCGAGCTGAATCAGGGGGACAAGAAGTGGACTCCACGCGGGCCGAAGGTGCGGCAGCTTCTGTCGCTGCTGCTGGTGCGGCCATCGCAGACGGTCACCCTCGACACGCTCGTCGAGGAGCTGTGGGACGGCAGCCCGCCGCGTACGGCGGTGCAGACCATCCGCACCCACGTCTACAACCTGCGGACGGGGCTGGAGCGGGAGGCGGGGCTGCCGGGCGCGGCCGGGCTGCTGGTGACCGAGCCGACCGGCTACCTGCTGCGGGTGCCGCCCGGGCAGGGTGACGTGGACAGGTTCCGCCGGATGGTCGGCGAGGGGCGGCTGCACCTGGAGAAGGGCGACGCGGAGGCCGCGGCCGGGGTGCTGCGCCGGGCCCTGGACCTGTGGCGGGGCTCGCCCCTCACCAACGTGCCGCTCGGCCCGGTCCTCGCCCAGCACGTCGCCCACCTGGAGGAGGTGCGCATCCGGGGGCTGGAGCTGTGGGTCGAGGCGGGCATGAGCCTGGGCCGGCATCGGGAGCTCATCGCCGACCTGCGCGAGCTGGTCGCGGTGCACACGCTGAACGAATGGTTCCACGCCCGGCTGATCGAGGCCCTGCACCGCTCGGGACGCCGCGGCGACGCGCTGAACGCGGTGCAGAGCCTGCGCCGGATGCTGCACGACGAGCTGGGCATGGAACCCTCCGCCGAGGTGCGGCGGCTCCAGCTGGCCGTGCTGGCCGAGGCCGGGTAGCGGCCTCCGCTCACCGCAGCGCGACGATCACCTTGGGCATGAGCAGGACCTTCGCCCCGTCGAGCCGTACGGCGAGGTTCACCCGCACCTTCGGCGGATCCAGCTTCTCCGCCACCGACGCCTCCACGGTCAGCTCGACGCCGGCGTCGTCGTCGGGCACCGGAACCAGCCGGGGGAAGCGCCCGCCGAAGTCGACCACGGCGCCGGGATCGCCAGCCCACTCGACGAGGTAGCCCAGCGCCAGGCCCATCGTCAGCATGCCCTGCGCGATGGGCCCGGGCAGGCCGAACCCGGTGGCCGTACGGTCGTCCCAGTGGATGGGGTTGTAGTCGCGGGCGGCCCCGCCGTACCTGACCAGATCCTTGCGCCGCACCCGGAAGGCGCGCGAGGGCAGCCGGAAGCCCGGCTCCAGCAGGTCGTAGCGTGGCCGGGTCACGCTCTGGACGGTCACCGAGGCACCTCCTCCCCGAAGACGACGAAGATCGACCGGCCCGTGCAGACGTGCCGTCCGCCCAGGTCGGTGATCCGGCTCTCGTAGCTGACCACGTCGCCCCGGGCGAGCGTCTCCACCGCGGCCAGGCGCACGGTCACGGTGATGACGTCGCCCGCGTGGATCGGGCGTTCGTAGGCGAAGCGCTGCTCCCGGTGGACGAAGCGGTCCTGGCCCTGGGCGCCGAGCTCGGAGTCGAGCACCGCCCGATACTCCGCGTCGAGCGTGACCACCATGGGAAAGCTCGGCGGCGCGATCACGTCGGGGTAGCCCAGCGCACGCGCCGCCCGCGGATCCACGTAGGCGTCGTGCCCGTCGCGCAGGGCCAGGGCGAACTCCTTGATCTTCTCCCTGCTGACCTCGTACGGCTCGCTCGGCGGGTAGACCTTGCCCACGCAGGAGAGGTTCACCGCCACTCGCGCACCACCAGACAACCCACGTTGCCGTCCTCGCCGATGGACGTGACCAGCCCGATGCGGGGCTCCCTGGCCGGCTCACGCCACAGCGCGAGCAGCGCGGCCAGCTGCATGGCGCCGCTGGCGCTGTAGAGCTCGCCCAGGACCTCGCCCACCCTGACGTGCGGGACGGGACGGCCGAGCGCCTCTCCGAGAGCCCATCTCTCCAGGTCGTCGCGCACCCAGTGGTTGGTCGCGCCCAGACTGGCCGTGTCGACCGCTCCGGGGCTCACCCCGCTGCGCTCCAGCGCCCGCTCCACGCACTCCGTCAGCGCCTCGGCCTGCTCCTGCGCGGTGCCGTGGCCCCGGTAGGCGACCTCGCAGGCCAGCATCTCGGCCGGCGCGGTCCGGCCGGACGCCCTGACCGCCTCCGCGTCCTCGACGAGGAACAGGGCGCAGCCCTCGCCGACCGGCGCGTCGTCCACCAGCGCCCCGGACAGGTGCCAGCCCCAGGCGGCGGCGGGCGACAGCTCCTCCACGCCGCCGACCAGGACCCTGCCCGCCCGGCGCTGCTCGATGGCCGTACGGGCGAACCGGATGGCGGCCAGGCTCGCGGCCTGGCCGCTGGACACGACGGAGTTGACGGCACGCAGGGAGTTGCGGATGGCCACCTGCCCGGTGCAGGCGTTCGTCACCACGTTGGGGAAGTTGCCGGGGTTGACCAGGTAGGGCTTCTCCTGCACGAGCGTGTCGATGCCGACCTCGACCATGCTGGTCAGGCTCCCGGTGTTGGTGGCGAGCACCACACCGGTGTCGGCCCCGGCGTCCGCGTCGAGCCCGCCGATCCCGTCCAGGGCGAGCCGGCACGCCACCAGCCCCAGCTTCGTGAAGCGGTCGACGTGCCGCAGCCCCTTGCGGCCCAGCAGCTCGGCCACCTCGAGGTCGGGAATCGCCCACAACGGGCGGGGCGGATAGTCCTCGGGCGACTCCTCCGGTTCGGCCCGGCTCTCCAGGCCGTGCCGCAACGCGTGCTCCAGGGGCTCCAGCCCGAGTCCCGCGGGGGAGACGACGCCGCACGAGGTGATCGCCAGCGGTGTCTCGGTGAGGACGAGGCTCAACGCAACCTCCCGAATATCGTCACGACGTTGTTGCCGCCGAAGGCGAGCCCCTGGTTCTGCGCCACCTGGACGGAGGCCGGCCGCGCCGCGCCGGGAACCACGTCCAGCCCCTCGCCGAGCGCGGGGTCCAGCTCCTGCACGGTCGCCGTCGGGGGCAGGAAGCCCTCCTCGATGGCCTTGCTGCAGGCGATCGCGCCGAACGCGCTGGCCGCGCCCATGGTGTGGCCGATCATCGACTTGATCGAGCTGACGGGCGGCAGCCGGTCGCCGAACACCTCGCGCACCGCCTTCACCTCGGTGAGGTCGTTGGTCGGTGTGCCGGTGCCGTGCGCGCAGATGTAGTCGATCTGCTCGGCGCGCACCCCCGCGTAGCGGTGGGCGATCCTGATGCACTCGGCGATGCTGTCGGCGTCCGGGTTGACCATGTGCCTGGCGTCGCAGTTGACGCCGTAGCCCAGGACCTCGGCGTAGATCCGCGCGCCGCGGGCCAGCGCGTGGTCCAGCGGCTCCAGCAGCAGCACCGCGCCGCCCTCGCCGGTGATGATGCCCGACCTGTTCACGTCGAACGGCCGGCAGACCTGCTCCGCCAGCGCGCCGAGACGGTAGAAGCCCGCGTGGCAGGCCCGGTTCACCGCGTCGGCGCCCCCGGCGAGCATGAAGTCCGCCTGTCCGGTGCGCACCAGGTCGAAGGCGTACCCCAGGGCCATGTTGCTCGCCGAGCAGGCCGTGGGGATCGTCTGGGAGTCGCCGGACAGCCGCAGCTCGTAGCTGACCGCGTTGGCGATCTGGCTGACGGGCGTCATCCCGGGCAGGCGGGGGTCGACGTTCTTCAGCCCGTTGCCGACCCACTGCTCCACCGCGGCCTGGAGCACCTGCGACTCGCCGGCCGTGGTGCCCATGATCGAACCCGTCCGGCGCGCCGACAGCAGGTCCGGGTCGATTCCGGCGTCCCGTACGGCGAGCCGCGCGGCGGCCGCGGCGAACTGCCCGCTGCGCCCCCACTGCCCGGGGTCCAGCCGCTCGACGAGGGCGGCGGGATCGAAGTCGTGCACCTCGGCGGCGACGACCGACGGGAACTCCGAGGCGTCGAAGCTGCGGATGGGGGAAAAGCCCGTGCGGCCCGCCCGCAGCCCTTCGACGAACGCCTCGACCCCGATGCCGATGCAGCTGACCGCGCCCAGCCCGGTGATGACCACGCGGCGGGGCTCAGACACCGCTGGTCTCTCCGGCGAGCTTGTCCATGACCTGGTACACGCCCTGCAGGTTCGGCATGTTGGGCAGCTCGTCCTGCGGGACGGCGATCCCCAGCTCCTTCTCGATGCGGGCCAGGATCGTGATGAGGGAAAGGGAGTCGGCGTCGTATTCGTCGATGAAATGACCCGTCTCGGTGAGCTCGCCGGGCTCCAGTTCGAGCTCCTGCGAAATGATGTCGCGCACCTTCTCGTGAATATCCATTGCTGATCCCTTCGGCGACTGCCTTTTCCGTGCCGGAACGTTAAACAGGCCGTCGTGCGACCGGCAAGGCGAGTGAGCCGAAAGTGGTATGCGCCCGTCTGCTTTTATCGTCCTTCTACCTCCGTTTCATCGGCCTGTGTCACAGTCGCCTCTGCTCCATTTCCATTCAGTGGGAGGTGATGATGACGGTCGACCTGGAAGTCGCCGACGACCCGGTGAGCGCCGCCGAATTACGTTTCAACCGCACCATGGAGCGCACACTCGTCCACCGGACCTCGGTCGCCGAGGTGTTCGTGACCGACATGGCCCTGGCCGGGCCCCAGCGGCTGCTGGTGGCCGCCCAGTTGCCGCTCAGCCACGGGTACTACAGCGACCATCCGTGCGGGCCCGGTCTGTTCGACCCGCTGCTGATCCTCGAGGCGGGCCGTCAGGCCGGGATAGCCGGCGGGCACATGCTGGGCTTCCCGCCTGACACGATCATGATGGTCGACAGGTTCGAGCTGGATCTGCCCGACGCCGACGCCCTGCGGATCGGGCGCCTGCCCGGCGAGCTGCTCATCGACAGCCGTTTCGAGGTCACCCGGCTGCGCCGGGGGCGCGTACGCCAGGGAGTGGTCCGCCAGGACCTGCGGCTCGGCGACCGGCACGCCGGCACGCACGAGATGCAGGTCCAGGTCGTCTCGCACGACGAGCTGGCGGCGCTGCGCACCGTGGTCCGGGGCACTCCCGCTCCTTCCACCGGAGAGATGCCCGACGACGCCGGCCCGCTCGCGGCTCCGCCCGCCGTGGTCGGGCGGAACAACCCTCTCAACGTCGTCCTCGCCCAGGTCGAGCGCGGGGAGGCGGGGGCGCGGGCGCTCGTGCGGCCCCGGTTCGGCAACCGGTCCCTGTTCGACCACGACTACGACCACCTGCCCGCGATGGTGCTGACCGAGGCGGCGCGCCAGCTCGCGGTGGTGGCCTGCGGCGACGCGGTGGTCTGGCCGGTCTCGGTGACAGGCGGGTTCCGCCGTTTCGCCGAGCTCGACCTGCCCGTGCACGCCGCCGCGGTCCGCGTGCCGTCCGGCGCGAGCGGTGATCGGGCGCGCGGCTCCGGCGCGGGCAGGCCGGCACGCGACCGGGTGGACGTCTCCTTCACGCAGGACGGCACGGTGATCGCCGAGGTGACGCTGGCGATGGTGCGCCATGGCTGAACCCGTCGAGGCGATCTGGACCGACTTCGGCGGCGTCCTGACTCCGCCCATCAGCCACACGCTGGCCACTTTCTGCACCAAGCAGAACATCCCCATGGAGCCGCTGATCGACGCCGTGCTCAAGGTCACCGCGACGTACGGCACCGACGACATCATGCTGCCGATCGACACGCCCCTCGTGACCGAGAGCGAGTGGCTGGCCCAGATCGGCGAGGTGCTGCGCGCCGACCACGGGATCGAGCCCCGCCTGACGAGCCTGGCCGACGCGTGGTTCGACGGCCGCGAGGCCAACCACGAGTGGGCCGGGCACCTGCGCGCGCTGCGCGGCCAGGGCTTCTTCGTCGGTCTGCTGTCCAACATGGTGCCCGCGTGGGACGACCACTGGCGCCGCATGATCGACCCCGCCGCCCACTTCGACGAGGTGGTGCTGTCCTTCGAGGTGGGCTGCCGCAAGCCCGGCAGGGAGATCTTCGAGCTCGCCGTACGGCGGTCCGGCGTGCCTGCCTCCCGCTCGATCTTCGTCGACGACCTGGCCAGGAACTGCGAGGGCGCGGAGGCCGCCGGATGGCGCGCCGTCCGGTTCACCGACACGGCCCAGGCGATCACCGCGCTGGGCGAGCACCTGAAAGTGAGGACACCGTGAGCCGTTCCGTCCTGGTCACCGGGGGCAACCGCGGCATCGGCCTGGCCATCGCCCGCGCGTTCGCCGACGCGGGTGACAAGGTCGCCGTCACCTATCGCTCGGGCGAGCCGCCCGAGGGCCTGTTCGGCGTGCGGTGCGACGTGACCGACAGCGCCTCGGTGGAGGCGGCCGTGGACGAGGTGCGGGTGCAGCACGGCCCGGTCCAGGTCCTGGTCGCCAACGCCGGCACCACCAGGGACAACCTGTTCATGGCGATGAAGGAGCAGGACTTCGCCACCGTCGTCGACACCAACCTCCTCGGCGCCATGCGGGTGGCCAAGGCGACCGTCACGGACATGGTCAAGGCCCGGTGGGGGCGGATCATCTTCATCGGCTCCACCACCGCCTTCTGGGGCTCGCCGGGCGTGACCAACTACGCCGCGTCCAAGGCCGCCCTCGTCGGCTTCGCCCGCTCCCTCGCCTGGGAGCTCGGTCCCCGCAAGGTCACCGTCAACGTGGTCATGCCGGGCCTCATCGAGACCGACATGGTGGCGGGCCTCAGCGCGGAGCACCGCGCCTATCTGCACAGCATCACCGCGTTGCGCAGGTCGGGACGCCCCGAGGAGGTGGCGCCGGCCGTGCGTTTCCTGGCCTCCGACGAGGCCTCGTTCATCACCGGCGCCGCGATCCCGATCAGCGGCGGATCCGGTCTGGGCCACTGAACCACCGAGGCACCGGCAGAAAGGAAACGATGATGATCGACGAGGTAGGGGAGATGCTCTCCTCGGTGCAGGCCCCGCCACCCGGCGCGACGCCCGAACTGGTCGAGGTGGCGATCGGCATCGCCAAGGTGTTCGGCGAGCTGGACGACGAGGCGGCCAGGAAGTACGTGGCGCCGGATTTCGTGGATCACGAGGCGTCGCCGGGCGTGGGCGGCGGCCCGGAGGGATACCTCGCGACGGCCCGCTACATGCGCCGCGCCTTCTCCGAGGCCAGGTGGCAGGTGGACGAGTTCATCGCCGAAGGCGACAAGTTCGCCTGCCGGGTGACCTTCAGCGGCAGGCACACGGGCGACTTCCTGGGCGTGGCGCCGACCGGCAGGCAGGTGCGGGTGCAGCATCTGCACTTCTACCGGATCGCGGACGGGAAGGCGGTCGAGCACTGGGGCGCCCGGGACGAGCTGACCCTGCTGCGGCAGATCGGGGTGTTCACCCCCGAGCACCGCACGCCCGCCGACGCCGCCGCGGCGGAGGGGCTGTGATGACGAGGCGAGTGCGCATGCGGCTGGTGGCCGCCGCGGTCATGGCCCTGGTGGTGGGGGCGAGCACGGCCCCGGCCCAGGCGTCGGTCCCGGTGCCGGCCCGGACATGGGGTCTGCCGTCCCCGGCGGACTGGGCCATGGGCGGCCACGACACCTTCAACAGCAAGTCCAACCCCTTCGAACGGCGCATCAGCCCGGCGAACGCCCGCCGGCTCGCCGTCAAGTGGACCTTCACCACGACCGGCGACACCTCGGCCATCCCCGCCGTGGTCGACGGCGCGGTCTACGTGCCCGACTGGGGCGGCTACTTCTACAAGCTGAACGCCGCCACGGGCAAGGTGATCTGGCAGCGCAAGGTGTCGGACTGGAACGGCATCGAGGGCAGCATCGTCCGGTCGAGCCCGGCCTACGTCAACGGCCGGCTGTACTTCGGCGACCAGAACGGCCCGAACGGCGGCCAGGGCGCGCACCTCATGGCCGTGGACGCCCGGACCGGCGACCTGATCTGGAAGACCACCCTGGACGACCAGTTCGCGGCCGTGCTCACCGGCTCGCCCGTCGTCTACAACGGGGTCGTCTACCAGGGCGTCTCCTCGAAGGAGGCCGCGCTGGCGGGCCTGCCCGGCTACCCCTGCTGCAGCTTCCGCGGCAGCATGAACGCGGTGGACGCCGCGACGGGCAGGAACCTCTGGAAGACGTACACCGTGCCCGACAACGGCGGCAGGCCGGGCGGGTTCGCCGGCGGCGGGGTGTGGCCCACCAACCCGGTGATCGACCCCGTGCACCACCAGGTGATCATCGGGACGGGTCAGAACGTGAGCCTGCCCGACGACGTCCTGCAGTGCCAGGAGAACGGCGGCACGCCCGAGGAGTGCCTGCCCGACGACAACCACATCGACCAGTTGCTCGCGCTGGACCTGACCACCGGCGCGATCAAGTGGGCGGCCGGGGACAAGGTGTTCGACGCCTGGACCGTGGCCTGCCAGATCGGCCCTCCGGAGCACTGCCCGCCGCACAACGGCGGCGACTACGACTTCGCCGAGGGCGGCCATCTCTACACCGTTCCCGGCCCCGGCGGGCTGCCGCGCCTGGTGGTCGGCGCGGGCCAGAAGAGCGGTGTGTACTGGCTGTTCGACGCCCGGACCGGCAAGACCATCTGGAAGAGGCAGGTGGGCCCCGGCGGCACGCACGGCGGCATCGAGTGGGGCAGCGCCACCGACGGGCGCCGGATCTATCTGAGCAACGCCAACACCAGCCACGTGGCGTACACGCTTCCCGACGGGACGGTGACCACGAACGGCATCTTCTTCGCGCTCGACGCGGTCACCGGCAGGATCCTGTGGCAGCGCGCCGATCCGTCCAACGAGGAGACGATGGCCGCGGTGACCACGGCCAACGGGGTCATGTTCGCCGGTTCCATGAGCGGTCACATGTACGCCCTGGACGGCGCCACCGGCAAGATCCTCTGGGACTACCTGGGTGAGGGATCCTCGAACGCCGGGCCGGCCATCGTCGACGGCACCGTGTTCTGGGGCAACGGATACGACAACCGCTTCATCCACGGCAAGGGCAGCAAGACGTTCTACGCGTTCTCCGTCAACGGGCGATGATGCTCGCACCCGTCGTCGCGGCGGCCCTCCCGGCCACGGCACTTCTGCCCCTCCGGGAGGGCGCTCGCGGTGATCGTGGTCGTGGGCGGCTTCGCCGGCTCGGCGAGGCCGTCGACCTGCCGGAGTTCCTCCCACCGGCGGCGGTCGGGTCGGAGAACTGAGCGGCACGCGGGGCGAGACCGAAACGAGCGGTGGCCGGCTCCCGGCCACCGCTCGTCTCGCGTCTTCTGTCAGGACGACCGGTCCTGTCAGGACAACTGGCCGCGCAGGGCCTCGTGCAACGGCTGGATCTCGTCGGGCGAGCGCTCGATCGACTGGAAGAAGGCGAGGCTGGTGGCCAGGTCGCCGAACCGCTCGTGGATCTTGACCGCGGCCTCCTTGAACCCGCCGACGATCGCGAACGTCTCCAGCACCGAGTCGTCGACGGCGTCCGGCATCTCGGCGGCCCGGCCGGCCCCGGCCAGCCGGTAGAGCTCTTCCTTCAGTGCGCCCATGCCGTGCAGTTCCAGCACCGGCGCGTAGCTCGGGATGGAGGCGTAGTAGGCGATCGACTCCTTGGCCCGGCGGATCGCCGCCTGGAGCTCCCGCTCGTCGTCGCTGACCGCGACGATCGGCGTCACATGGACCTGGAAGCCGTCCATCGACTTGCCCGCCGCCTCACGCGCCTGGCGCAGCGTGGGCAGGGTGACCTCCTCCAGGGCCTTGCGGGTGGTCATGATGTGCGCGAGGAACCCGTCCGCCAGCTCGCCGGCCAGGCGCGTCATCATCGGCCCCACCCCGGCCAGCAGGATCGGCGGCGGGCCGTACGGATTGGGCCCGGGATTGAAGAACGGGCTCATGACCGTGTGGCGGTAGAACTCGCCGCGGAAGCGCAGCCGCCCGTCCGTCGCGAAGCACTCCCAGATGGCACGCAGCGCCAGGATGTACTCGCGCATCCGCGGCGCCGGGCTGGACCAGGGCATGCTGAAACGCTTGGTGATGTGCGTCTGCAGCTGTGATCCGATGCCGAGCGCGAAACGCCCCCGGGAGACCAGCTGGAGGTCGTTGGCCAGCATCGCGGTCGTCATCGGGTTCCTGGCGAAAACCACGGCCAGGCCCGTCCGGATGGAGGGCCGGGTGGTGCGCAGGGCCGCGGCGGTCAGGCCGACGAACGGATCGTGCTGGGTCTCCGACAGCCAGATCGAGTCGTAACCCAGCTCCTCCGCCCGCGCCGCCCAGTCCCCGAATATCTCGGGCCCGGCAGTTATGCCGTGAAAATCGATTCGCACGAACGATCTCCTCCTCGCACGTCAACTCACGGCAGCGATGAAAACATCGCAGCGATATAGGGGGCCAGAAGGCGCCGGGGAACATGTTTCTTTAGGTGGAGAAGGGCCTGTCACTTAGGTCGTGTGGATATTCCTGGCCCAGCGCCGGCGGCGGGCGAGGCGTCCGTGCGCCTTTCCGGGTGTCCCACGCCTCTCTCCGGCGACTTTTCGGGCGTCGCCCGGCGAGCCGGCCCGCCTGGTTCCGGCTCTGGGGCGGGAGCGGGGGCCGTGGCGGGAGCGGAAGCGCTGTAGCGGCGCAGCTCGGGGACCGCCCAGGCGATCGCCGCCGCGGTGATCACGGTGAGCAGCCCGCCCGCGCAGATCACGAGGCGTGGGCCGTCCAGCACACCGGCGGCGGCGTCGTGCAGGTGCACGCTGGTGAGGTCGTGCAGGTGCACGCTGGTGAGGTCGTGCAGGTGCGCGCTGGTGGGATCGTGCAGGTGCGTGGTGGTGAGGTCGTCCAGGTGCGCGCTGGTGGGATCGTGCAAGTGCCCGCCGGCAAGGTCGTGCACGCGTGCGCTGGCGAAACCGTGCAGCAGGTTCGCGATCTGCGGCCCTCCGTTCAGCACGATGGTGAGCGCGCCCTGCACGCGCCCGCGTACGGCGTCGTCGGTGCGCGCCTGCGTGATCGTGGTGCGGAAGGCGCTCAGCACGCAGTTGACCGCGCCGCCGAGCGCGAGTGCCGACACCGCGATCCACAGCTCGGCGGCCAGGCCGACGAGCACGACGGCGAGCCCCCACACGACGGCGGCACCCGCCACGAGCGCGCCGTGGCGTCGGGCACGGGTGAACGTGCCCGACAGCAGCCCGGCCACGACGACCCCGGCGGGATAGGCGGCGTAGAGCAGTCCCGTCTCCGGGCCGCCCCCGGCCGCCCCGCCGAAGACGTCACGGGCCAGTTCGGGGAACAGCGCAGACGGCATGCCGAAGACCATGGCCGCGAGGTCCACGGCCAGCACCGCCACGAGCAGCCGGTCGGCCGCCAGGTAGCGGAACCCGGCAAGCATCCGCCCCGCCGCGTTCGCCGCGTTCGCCGCGTGCTCCGCGCCCGCCGGGGCCCCCTTGCCCGCCACGCTCCCCTCGCTCGGCCTGCCCCCGTTGCCCCCGTTGCCCCCATTGCCCCCGGTGCCCGCCGCGTTCGCTGTGTCCTGCGTGCCCGTCGCGGGAGGCGGCGGCAGTGGCGGCAGCATGGCGACGGCCCACACCACGGCGAGCAGCGCGACGGCGTCGAACAGGTACAGCGTGCCGAGCCCCACGACCGGGACCAGCACACCGGCGAGCATCGGCCCCAGGACCGACCCGCCGTAGCGGACCAGCGAGCTGAGGCTGTTGGCCGCGGGCAGCAGCTCGGCCGGGACGAGACGGGGCACGGTGGCCCCCGTCGTCGTCAGCACCGTCCCGTACGTCAGCCCCTGGAAGGCCACCGCCACCAGCAGGACGGGGACGGAGCGGCCGCCCAGGACCGCCTGGAGCCACAGCGCCGTGTACGTCAGCGCCAGGCCGAGGTGGGCGGCCAGCAGTATCGTCCGGCGGTCCTTCACGTCGGCGCGGGCGCCGCTCCACACCGCTGCCACGACCAGCGTGGCGAACGACAACCCCGCGGCGGTTCCCACGGCCGACGACGAGCCGGTGACCGTGAACAGCTGCGTCGGCACCGCGACCACGCTGAAGGATCCGCCCACGGCACAGATCACCGAGGCGGCCCACATCCGGCGGAACGCCGGGACGGCCAGCGGCCGCCAGTCGACGCCGAAGGCCCGGACGGAGGCCCGAACGGAGGCCCGCCTGGAGGATCGGGTGGCAGAGCGGGGCTGCCGCGCCGTCGTGGGGCTCATCGCGCGGCCCCGGCTTCGCCGGCGGCCGTGGAATCCTCCTCCGCCGCCGGGCGGGCTGTCACGTCCGCCACCACGCAGGCCACGTTGTCGGGGGCTCCGGCGGCGTACGCGCGGTCGATCAGCTCGTCGACGACCTGCTGCGGACCGCCGGGGCCGCCGAGCGTCTCGCGCAGCACGCGGGCGGGCACGACACCCGGCAGCCCGTCCGTACAGAGCAGATAACGGTCGCCGGGTGCGGCCTCGCGCATCGACAGGTCGGGCAGGGAGGACCCGGCGCCGGTCAGCGCGCGGACGAGGAGCGAGCGCCTCGGGTGGGAGGCGGCCTCCTCCGGGGTGAGGCGGCCCTCGTCGATCAACGACTGCACGTACGAGTGGTCGTGGGTGATCTGGAACAGCCCTCCGCCGCGGAACAGGTAGGCCCGGCTGTCGCCGATGTGCACCAGCGCGGGCCGCGACCCGGACCACACGAGCGCGGTCAGCGTGGTGACCGCCTCTCCCGAGGGCACGGAGGCGGCGATCTCCCGGATCGCGCGCTCGGCGTCGCCGACGGCGTCGGCGATCGCGCCGAGCAGGTCCTCGGCGGGCACCGGCAGGGTCAGCAGGCGATTGAGCGCGTCGACGGCCGCCGCGCTCGCGCGGTCGCCGCCCTGGCCGCGCATGCCGTCGGCCACCGCCAGCAGTCGCTCGTCGGCGTACGCGATGTCCTCGTTGCTCGTCCGCACCGGGCCCGGCTCCGACCGGGCGGCATAACGGATCTCCAGCGTGGTCGTGGCGTCCTGCACGGCACTGCCCCTTCCCGACAGGTGGTCGACGAGGAAGGCGGCGAGCCGGTCCCGGGACCGGGTCTCGGCCGTGACCTGCCGCCAATAGGCGGCCACCTCCTCGGCCGCGTCCTGCGCGGGCAGGTCGCACACCCGCCGGATGCGCGCCAGCGGCATGCCGAGCCGCCGCAACCGGCGATCAGGCGGGCCCGCTCCAGCTGCACCGGGTCGTAGTAGCGGTAACCCGACTCGCCGTCCACCGCGGCGGGCCGCAGCAGCCCGGCCTCGTCGTAGAGCCGCAACGCCTTGGGCGACAGCCGGGCGGCCCGCGCGAACGTCCCGATGGTCAGCAGCTCCCGCACCACTCCTCCTCGTCCCGGTCCTCCTCGTCCCGGCCGCCGTGGCCGGTGCCGACGATGCTGCGGCTTCACCCAGGGGCAAGGTCAATCCGCGCAGGAAGCTACACAGGGACATCTGGAACGGGCGCGGGAGGGCCCGGTCTCGGCGTGGCCGTCCGGCGCCGTCCGGTCCAGGGCGGCAGGTCCGCCGCCGATGCACGCTTTCCGGCGGTATCCCGGTAGCCTCGTGGGCGACAACTCGATGGGGAGAAGGAGAACCGGTGTCCGGTCTGGTCGTCGCCATGGACGGTCCCTCGGGATCGGGCAAGTCGAGCGCCTCGCGGGGCGTCGCGCGGGCGCTGGGCCTGCGATACCTCGACACGGGCGCCATGTATCGCGCGGTCACCTGGTGGATGCTCCAGCGGGGCGTGAACCTGGAGGACGCCGCCGAGATCGCCGCGAGGGCCGGCGAGCCCACACTGGTGATGAGCACCGACCCCGACGCGCCGGGTGTCACCGTGGACGGCGTCGACGTCAACGGGCCGATCCGCGGCCCCGAGGTGACCGGCGCGGTGTCGGCCGTCAGCGCGGTCCCGGAGGTGCGCCGCCGGCTGGTGGCCCTGCAGCGGCAGATCATCGCCGATTCCCTGCCCGGTGGCGGGATCGTGGTCGAGGGCCGCGACATCGGCACCGTGGTAGCGCCGGACGCGCCCGTCAAGATCTACCTCACCGCGGACCCCGAGGCCCGCGCCCTGCGCCGTTCGGCGGAGCTGGACGGCACGACGGTGGAGGCGCAGAAGGCCGCGATGGCCCGGCGCGACGCGCTCGACTCGACGCGCAAGGCCGATCCGCTGGCGAAGGCCGCGGACGCGGTGGAACTGGACACGACGCCGCTGGACCTGGACGAGGTGATCGCCGAGGTGCTCCGGCTCGTCAAGGAGCGGGTCTGACGCCCGCCCGCCCCGCCTGACCCCCCTCCCGCGCCGCGTCCGCCGCGCCGGGGATGGGCCACGCGGTGCGGCGTACGAACGGAGCCCGGCCCCGGAAGCGGTCCGCCGGGAGGCCTCACGGGAGGCCGGGGAGAAACGGGAAGAGCAGCCGATGAGGCAGGGTATGGACGTGACGGGGGAGTACGACGAGGACGAGGGCGGCTGGATCGAGGCCGAGCTCGCCGAGCTTTCCGGTGAGGAGACCGAGCGGGAGCCCGACGCGGGCCCGCTGCCGGTCGTCGCCGTGGTGGGGCGCCCCAACGTCGGCAAGTCGACGCTGGTCAACCGCATCATCGGCCGCCGTGAGGCGGTCGTGGAGGACGTGCCGGGCGTGACCCGCGACCGGGTCACCTACGAGGCGACCTGGCGGGGCCGCCGGTTCACGCTGGTCGACACCGGTGGCTGGGACCCCGACGCGACCGGTATGGCGCTGCGCATCGCCGAGCAGGCGCAGATCGCGGCCGAGCTGGCCGACGTGATCCTGTTCGTGGTGGACGCGAGCGTCGGCGTCACCGACTCCGACGAGGCCGTCGGCGCGGTCCTGCGCCGTTCCGGCAAGCCGGTGGTGCTGGCCGCCAACAAGGTCGACAACCAGCAGATGGAGCTGGAGGCGAGCGGGCTGTGGTCGCTCGGCCTGGGCGAGCCGCACCCCGTCTCGGCCCTGCACGGCCGCGCCAGCGGCGACCTGCTCGACGTGGTGCTCGACGCGCTGCCCGAGACGCCGCCGCAGACGTTCGGCGAACGGCGCGGCCCGCGCCGGATCGCGCTGCTGGGCAAGCCCAATGTGGGCAAGTCGTCGCTGCTCAACAAGCTCGCCGGTGAGGAGCGGGTGCTCGTCGACCCGATGGCCGGCACCACCCGCGACCCCGTCGACGAGCTGGTCGAGCTGGGCGGCACGACGTACCGGTTCATCGACACGGCCGGCATCCGGCGGCGCGACCGCGAGCTGAAGGGCGCCGACTTCTACGCGGCGATGCGCACGCGGGCCGCGCTGGAGCGGGCGGAGGTCGCGGTCGTGCTGATCGACGCCTCCGAGGTGCTGACCGAGCAGGACCTGCGGATCATCGGCCTGGTCATCGAGTCGGGCCGGGCGATGGTGGTCGCGTTCAACAAGTGGGACCTGGTCGACGAGGACCGGCGCTACTACCTGGAGAAGGAGATCGACCGGCAGCTCGTCCGCACGCCCTGGGCGCTGCGGGTGAACATCTCGGCGAAGACGGGCCGCCATGTCGAGAAGCTGGCCCCGGCCATCGAGCGGGCCCTGGAGTCGTGGGGCACGCGGGTGCCGACGGCCCGGCTCAACCAGTTCCTCACCGAGCTGCTGCAGGCCACCCCGCCGCCGGTGCGCGGCGGCCGGCAGCCGAAGATCCTGTTCGCCACCCAGGCGTCCACGGAACCGCCGAAGTTCGTGCTGTTCACCTCGGCGTTCCTGGAGGAGACCTACCGCCGGTTCCTGGAGCGGCGCATCCGCGAGGAGTTCGGCTTCGCGGGCTCTCCGATCGAGGTGACGATGAAGATCCGCGAGAAGCGCAAGAAGAAGTAACCTTCGGGCCGGCCGGGGGCCTAGGCAACCCCCGGCCGGTGCGGGGCCTCGGCCGCCGCCGCTTGAGCCCACCGCCTGAGCCGGCCGCCTCGGGCGCCGCCGGGGGCGCCTCCCGGGTGGACGCTTCAGTCGCCGCCGCCTCAGCTGTGGCCGCTGCCGCCCGGGTTGTCCCTGCCGGCTCCTGAGCCGTGGCCGCTGTCGCCTGGGGTTTTTCCGCCGGCGCCTGAGCTGTCGCCGTTGCCGCCTGGGTTGCCCGCTCTGGCACCCGAGTTGCCGCCGTTGCCGCCTGGGGCGTCTCCGCCGGCGCTCTGTGTGGCGGCCGACAGCAGGGTGAGCGCCGCCTCGCGGGCCTGCCCGCTCGTGCCGGCCGCGCCGTGGTGCGCGGCGACGACGGTGGCGCCCTCGACCAGCATGAGCAACTGACGCCCCAGGAGGGGCGGGTCGGCGGCCCCGGCGCGCTCGGCGATGCCGGTCAGCAGGTCGATGTAGCGGCCGAGGTGGCGCGTGGTGACGGCGCGCACGGTCTCGTCGTGATGCTGGGCCGCCGCGTTCACCATCGCGCAGCCGCGGAAGACCGGGTCCTCGAACCACTCGCCCAGCGTGTCGAACACCGCGGCGAGCTGGTCGCGAGGGTCGTCCCCGGCCGCGGCGACGGCCTCGGCCAGCCATCGGCCCACCCGTTCGCTGCGGGCCCGGAGCATGGCCTCCACGAGCCCGTCCTTCGTGCCGAAGTGCCGATAGAGCGTCTCCTTCGACACCCCGATGAGGGCGCACAGCTCGGCGACGCCGATGCCGTCGAGCCCGCGTTCGTACAGCACGGGGGTGGCCGCCTTCAGGATGGCGGCGCGGGTGCGCTCCGGGTCGATCGTCGAGCCCTTGGGAACCGGCATACCCCAGATGGTACCGACCGGTTCGATCCACTGCTACGCTCCGAGATCGTACCGATCGGTTCGATCTATGGGAGCCATCATGTCCGACGCCCTCGTCATGGGCCCGCCGGCGCGCCGTCAGACGCGGCAGGCGGTGCTGCTGGCTCTCGGCACGGCGTCGGCCCTCGGGCTGGCGCGCTTCGCGTACGGGCTGTTCCTTCCGGCGATGCGGGACGAGCTGCACTGGTCCCTGGCCGAAGCCGGGGCGATGAGCACCGCCAACGGGCTCGGCTATCTGCTCGGCGCGCTGGTGACCGCGGTCGTCGTACGCCGCCTGGGCACGGCGGCCACCTTCCGGTGGGGCATGGTCCTCACCGCGCTGTCGCTGGCGGTCACCGCGACGAGCGACGCCTATCCGGTGCTGGTGGCGGCGCGAGCCGGGGCCGGGGCGGCGGGCGCGGCGGTGTTCATCACCGGTGGCGTCATCGCGTCGCGCCTCGCCGCCCGTGCGGCCTCCGGCACGCCCATCACCGTGTATTTCGCCGGCACCGGGCTGGGCATCGTGCTCGGCGGTGTCGGCATCCCGCCGCTGGGCGACCGTCTTCATCTGGCCTGGGCCGGTCTGGGCGTGGCCGCCGGACTGGCGGCGCTGCTGAGCTGGGGCCCCGCCCGTGCGGGGGAGGACCCGGAGACGGACCGGAAGGCGCAGGCAGGCAGGGAGACGCGGGCCGCCGGGCGGGTCCACGTGCGGGTCCACGTGCGGCCGTTGTGGGGGATCGCACTTGCCTACCTGCTGTTCGCCGCCGGTTACATAACCTACATCACCTTCCTATCCGCCTACCTGGCCGACCGGCACGCGCCGCTCGGCCAGGTGGTGCTCACCTGGACGGCGCTCGGCCTGGCCGTGATGGTGTCGCCCGCGCTGTGGAGCCGTCCGACCGCCGCGTGGCCCGGCACCCGGGCCCTGGCCGTGCTCCTCGGCCTTCTGAGCAGCGGCGCGGCACTGGCGATGGCGGCGCCCGCGCCGCCGGTCGTCCTCGCCTCCGCGATCGTCTACGGGGCGACGTTCATGGGCGTGCCCGCCGCCGTCACCGCGCTCATCAAGGCGAACACCCCGCCCGCCGACTGGACGGCCATCCTGGCGGCGTTCACCACGATCTTCGCGGCCGGGCAGACCGCGGGGCCGTGGCTCGCCGGGCTGGTCGCCGACCACACCTCGACCACCGCCACCCTGGCGTGGACCGCGATCCTGTGCGCCGCCGCGGCCGTGGTCGCGGCGTTCGCGGCTCCTACCCGCCGCGCCGGAGCGGCTCCCGCCGAGAAGACCCGCGACGTCGAATCGTCCACGAGACAGTGAGGCAGTGAGGCAGTGAGGCCCACCATGACCACGTTCGTCCTGATCCCCGGCATGTGCCACGGAGGCTGGTGCTTCCACGAGCTGTCCGAGGGGCTGCGCCGCCTCGGGCACCGGGCCGTGCCGCTGACGTTGACCGGGCTCGCCGAACGCTCCCACCTGCTGGACGGCGAGGTCAACCTCGACACGCACATCCGGGACGTCACCGGGGTGCTCGAGGCCGAGGACGTCCGCGACGCCGTGCTGGTCGGTCACAGCTACGGAGGCATGGTGATCACCGGGGTCGCCGACCGCCTGCCCGGCCGCGTCGCCGGTCTGGTCTATCTGGATGCGGTCGTGCCGGCGGACGGCGACTCCTGCTGGAGCCTGGTCTCGGACCGGGAGCGGCGGTGGTACGCGGACGTGGTGGACACCGGCTTCGCGACGCGGCCGCTGCCGTTCTTCGACCCCCGGGCCACCCCTCACCCGATCGCCTCGCTGCTCCAGCCGCTCCGGCTGACCGGCGATCCGGCGAGCGCCGGCCGCCGGGTCTACGTGTACGCGGCGGGCTGGGAGGGCCCGTCCCCCTTCACGCCGACGTACGAGCGGTTGCGCGCGGACCCCGCGTGGGCGACGTACGCGCTGGACGGCGGGCACAACCTCATGCGCGACGCCCCGGAGGACCTGCTGGAGATTCTTGCCGAGGCGGCCGGGGCCCGAGGGTAGGGAAAGCCCTACCCCCGAGACTGCCGTCCGCCGGATCGATCAGCGGCGGGCGAGTCAATAGCGTGGAGGACATGCGCCGACTTCTTTCCCGCCTCGGCGGGGACACGGTCTATATCCTCGTCGGGTTCCCCCTCGCGACCATCACGTTCTGCCTCACGGTCACCGGCCTGTCGGCGGGCGCCGGCCTGCTGGTGGTCTGGCTGGGCGTGCCCGTCCTCGCCCTGACCCTCCTCATCGCCCGGGGAATGGGCGACGTCGAACGGCTCCGCATCCGCGCGGTGCTGGGCAGGGATCTGCCCCGGCCGCGCTATCCGAGATCACCGCCCGGGGCGGGCGTGCTCCGGAAGACCGTCACCCCGCTCGCCGGAGGCCAGCCCTGGCTCGACGTGCTGCACGCGCTGCTGAACTTCCCGGTCGCGCTTGTGGCGTTCTGCGTGACCGTCGTCTGGTGGTGCGTGACGATCAGCGGGCTGACCTACCCGCTGTACGGATGGATCCTGTCGAACATCCCGGACAACCACCAGCTGCCGGAGCTGCTCGGGTTCGGCCGGGGCTACCTGGTGGACAGCGTCTTCTATCTGGTCGTGGGCGGGGTCTTCGCCCTCACGCTCTATCCGGTCGTCCGCTCCTGCGCGTTGATCAAGGCGTCGCTGGCGCGGGCGCTGCTGACCGGCGTCGCCGAGCTGCAGGAGCGCATCGACGACCTCACCGAGGGCCGTCACGCCGCCGCCCACGCGGAGGCGGATGCGCTGCGCCGCCTGGAGCGCGACATCCACGACGGCCCCCAGCAGCGCCTGGTCCACCTGGCCATGGAGCTGTCGCGGGCCCAGCGGGAGCTGAAAAGGGACGCGACGGCCGCGCACGAGACGATCGGCAAGGCCATCAGCGCGACCAGGGAGACCCTGGACGAGCTGCGGGCGCTGTCGCGCGGCATCGCCCCGCCGATCCTGGCCGACCGCGGCCTCGCCCCGGCGCTCGCCGCCCTGGCCGGCCGTTGCACGGTGCCCGTGGAGCTGGACGTACAGACGGCCGAGCGCTATCCGGCGCTCATCGAGAACACCGTCTATTTCGTGACCGCCGAGGCGCTCACCAACGTGGCCAAGCACAGCAGGGCGACGTCCTGCACGGTCGGGCTGACGAGGATCGGCGACGCGCTCATCCTCACGATCGGGGATGATGGGGTCGGCGGCGCACACGTCGCAAAGGGACACGGCCTGTCCGGCCTGTCCGACCGCCTGCGGGCCGTCGACGGCGAGCTGTCGGTGCGGTCGCCCGTGGGCGGACCGACACTGATCACGGCGGAGGTTCCGTGCGCGTAGTGGTGGCCGACGACGCCGTCCTCATCCGGGAGGGGCTCGTCCGCCTGCTGGAGGAGTTCGGCTGCGAGGTCGTCGCGACCGCGGGCACGGGAGAGGCCCTGATCGAGGCCGTCGCGGCCCATCGGCCCGACGTGTCGGTGGTCGACGTGCGGATGCCGCCGACGTTCACCGACGAGGGCCTGCGCGCCGCCGTCGAGGTGCGGGAGAAGGTGCCCGGCGCGCCCGTGCTGATCCTTTCGCAGTACGTCGAGGTGTCGTACGCCGACGACCTGCTGGCCGACGCCCGGGGCGCGGTCGGCTACCTGCTGAAGGACCGCGTGGTCGACGTCGAGGAGTTCATGGACGGCCTGCGCCGGGTCGCCGCCGGGGGGACGGTCTTCGATCCCCAGGTCGTCGCCCAGCTGATGGTGCGGCGGCGCCGCGACGACCCGCTGGCCTCGCTGACGCCGCGCGAGCGCGAGGTCCTGTCGCTGATGGCCGAAGGCAGGTCGAACCCCGCGATCGCCCGCCGCCTCGTCGTCACCGAAGGCGCGGTGGAAAAGCACATCCGCGGCATCTTCGCCAAGCTCGGCCTGCACGCCGAGGACGGCGACCAGCACCGCCGCGTCCTCGCGGTGCTGGCCTACCTCCGCTCCTGACCACAAGCGCCGGGCCGGGTGGCCGCAGCCGATCTCGTCCTGAGTCGTTCGGGTTGCCGCCGGGGCGGTCCGTGGGCTCGCCGGACGACCCCGCGCGGCGTACGGCCGGTCAGAGGGCCCAGGGCGCCCGCGGCGTACGGGCCGGTCAGAGGAGCAAGAGCACACCTGCGGCGTACGGGCGGTCAGAGGATCCAGGGCGGCACGATCCGGTCGGTCCCCTTCGGAGCGAGGTCGCATGCGTCCACGGCGGTCGTCCCGCCGGGGTTGTAGACCTCGAAGCCGGCCGGTGCGGCCACGATCGCGCTGAAGCCGGACTCCGCGTCCGCGTGCACCCGGCGGCTCACGTCGGCGGGCATGACGACGGTGTCTCCCGCCTCGACGGCGATGGTCGCGCCGTCGAGTGCGATGGTCGCGCCGCCGGTGAGGAAGGTCCACACCTGCTCGCCGTCGCTGGCGTGGTGCGGACCGGAGTTTCCGGCCGGCATGTCCACCCTCCAGACGGCCTGGGTGGCGCCTCCCTGTGTGGGCGAGGCGAGGGTGGTCATGACGCCGTTGGGAGTGGTGCTCCTGCGGCTGTCGGCGGAACGGATGAGGGGCATGCGTGACTCCTTGGTGAGAGCGGGCCGGGTGCCGGACGTTGCCGGGGCGAGCATCGGATGGGTCGCCGGGCCGGGTGCCGTCCGGGCAGGGGTGCCGGACGGGTTGCCGCACGGTCCGCGGGGGAGAAGGGCGAGACAGGAGGGAAGACCGGAGGTCAGGCGATCCAGGGCGGCACGCCGTGCACGGTGCCGTCGGGCAGGATGGCCCTGGCTCCGGCGGGGGCGGTGACGACGGCGGTGAACCCCTTGTCGGCGCCCGCCGTGACGCGCCGCGGGGTCGAGGGCGGCATGACCACGGTGTCGCCGGGCGCGACCGTGAACGTCTCGTCGCCGAGTTCGATGGTGGCGGTGCCGCCGAGGAAGGTCCACACCTGCTCGGCGTCGAAGTCGTGCAGCGGCCCGCTGGTCGCGGGGGTCGCCTCGACACGCCACAGGGCCCGGGTGGCGCCGCCCAGGGTGGGCGAGGCGAAGGTGGTCATGACCCCGGCCGGGGTCTCGGATCTGCGGCTTTGGGCATGGCGGATGACAGACATCCGGGCGTCTCCTAAGATAGACAACGTCGTTGTCGGTAATAGTGAACCAGGTTGTCTATCTGTGTCAATCGACCCGCCCGGCTTCGAGCTGCCCCTGCGGCTCTTCCTGGGGTTTCGCGTACTCATCGACGAGCTGCACGCCGAGCTGGCCCGGCAGGGGCACCCGCACGCCCGGCCCATGCACGGCTTCGCCATGCAGGCGATCGGCCCGGAGGGCACGACCGCGGTGGAGCTGGGCCGCACGCTGGGCGTCAGCAAACAGGCGGCGGGCAAGACGATCGAGACGCTGGAGCGCATCGGCTACGTGGAGCGCGCCCGCGACCCCCGCGACACGCGCCGCAAGATCGTACGGCTGACGGAGTCCGGGGTGGACATGCTGGTGCGCTCGGCCCGCGTCTTCGACGAGCTGCGAGCACGCTGGGCCGCCGTCATCGGCGAGGAACGGCTCAGGGAACTGGAGGCCGACCTGCGCAAGGTGACGCCGCATGACATCTTCCGCCTCGACCTCCCCGGCTGGTTCGGCACCTGACCCGGTCCCCGCGCCGGAAAAGGGCCCGGGAACAGACGCGGGATGGGTCGTGGAACGAGGAATCCCGCGAGCAGGTGCGAGACGAGGCGGGGGAGATGAGGCTCGGGGTCAGGCGCGGCGGCGCGGCAGGGCCAGGGCGGCGGCCGCGCCGAGCACGCACAGCCCGCACGTGATCAGGAAGATCTCGGTGTACTCCGCGTGCAGCGCCGCCTGCACCTTCGCCGTGTAGTCCGCGAGCCTGCGGGCGTACTCGGCCGCCTCCACCCCGAACGGCAGCGGCGTGTCCAGGTGCGCGGTGAGCGACTGGAACCGGTGGAAGCCCCAGGCCGACAGCGCGGCCACGCCCAGCAGCATGCCCATCATCCTGGCCACCACGACCGCCGCCGACGCCACCCCGTGCTGAGCCGCGGGCACCAGGCGCAGCACCGCCGACGAGACCGGGGCGATCACCACGCCGAGGCCGAGGCCGGCCACCACGAGGTCGACGTCCATCCGCACGCCGGTGGAGGCCAGGTCGAGCGGCCACCGGGAGATCATCCAGTAGCCCACGGCGGCCACCGCCAGCCCCGCCACGGCCACCGGGCGCTCGCCGAAGCGCCGCACCAGGAGCCCGCCGAGGAACGCCGCGACCGCCAGCGCGGCGAGGAACCGGGTGAGCACCAGGGCTCCGCCCACCGCGTCCTTCCCGAGCAGCGTCTGTGCGGCGAGTTGCACGTCGACCAGCGTGACCAGCAGCGCCGCCCCGGCCAGCAGGCTCACCGCCAGCGTGGCGAGCAGCGGCGTCCTGGGGACGCCCGTCAGGTCGAGCAGGCGGACCGGCGAGCGGATCTCCCACAGCACGAACAGCACGGCCGCGACCACTCCGGCGGCCACACACGGCAGCCCCCACGGCGGCAGCACGGCCGTGTCGGGGGAGGGGTTGTAGAGCCCGGCGACCAGCAGGCCTAGTGCCAGCGCGAGCAGGACACCGCCGCCCGCATCCACCTTCCCCACGCCCGCCTTGCCCGTGCTCGCGCCTGCCTCGTCTGTGCTCGCCGTCCCCGCGCCCACCGTCCCCGTGCCTGCGTTGCCCGTGCCCGCCTCGCGGGAGGGCCGGCCGTACGGCCCGCGCCCGCCGGGGACGGCCACCTGAACGGCCACGGCGGCCAGCAGCGCGAGCGGGAGGTTGACCCAGAAGATGCCGCGCCATCCGGCGAGGGCGGCCAGGCCCGCGCCGTACAGCGGGCCGAGCACGCTGCCGAGCTCCTGCGCCGCACCGACCGCGCCGAGCGCCACCGCACGGGTGCGTTCGTCCCACAGGTCGCCGATGAGGGCCATCGTGATCGGCAGCAGCGCGCCGCCCGCGACGCCCTGGAGCGTACGGCCCGCGACCAGTGCGGGGACGCCCGCCGCCAGAGCGGTGACGAGGGAACCGGCGGCGAACCCGGCCAGGCAGGCGTGGATCAGCGCGCGCCTGCCGTACCGGTCGGACAGGCGGCCGAGCAGCGGCATCGCCGCGACATACCCGAGCAGGAACCCGGTCACGACCGGAGTCGCCCGCTCCAGGTGGTTCAGCGGCACGCCCACATCGGCGGCGACGTCCACGAGCACGGTGACGACGACGTACGCGTCGAGCGCGGCGAGCAGCACGGCGGCCCCGCCGACGCCGAGCGCGAGCCGGCGCCGCCGCGCGACGGACCCGGCCGGCCCGGCCGCCCCGGTCGCGTTCGCGCTGCCGGTGCCGGTGGCGTCGGTGGCGCCGGTCACGACGCGGGCGGGGCGATGGTCACGGGGGCGTCGTAGTCCCCCATGGTCACGGCCACGGAGCCGCCGGTGAGCGGCAGGTCGAGCTTGAGCAGGCGGCTGGTGGCCTTGTCGAGCCAGAGCGTGCCGTTGACCCCCTGCTGCACGCCGGGGACCAGCTTGGCCAGCACCTGCTGCGACAGCGCGGCCGTCACCCGGTAGGCGGCGGCGTCGCCGATCTTCTCCTCCGCCTGCGTCCGGACATCCTGCGCGGTGGACAGCAGGTCGGGTACGCCGGTCAGCACGGCGGAGGGGTCGTACAGGGCGATGAGCTGCTGCCGGGTCATCGTCTGGAAGCCGCCGGTCGGTCCCTTGAAGTAGACCTTGTCACCGACGAGCACGAACTCGATCTCCTGCAGTCCCGCGATCTCGATCTGCAGGGTGCCCTTGGCGTCGCCCTCCCGGGTGAGGCTGCCCTCGGCATGCCGGACCGGGATGGCGGGCTTGTCCTTGGTCTCGATCGTGAAGGCGACCGTCTTGACCGTGCGCATGGAATCGGCCGAGCGCTTCAGCAGCGCGGGACCGTCCGGCAGGGCAGTCTCGCTCTTCGCGCTGCAGGCGGTCACGAGCAGCAGGCCGGCCACGACGAGCCCGAGGATTGTTCGCACAGCCGGATCGTAGCGATCGAGCGCGGCCGGCACGCGCTCCCGCGGGAAACGGTTTGGCCCCGCCTGTCGCGGGAAGCCGGAGCCGGTGCTCACCCCGCGCCGCCCCACGGCCTCCTCACCGGGTGCCGCGTACCGCCTGCAGATGATCGACGATCGGCGTGTAGATCTCGTCGAGGGCGGACACCTGCTCGGGCGTCATGAGATCGATGAAGTGCCGGCGGACGCTCGCCACGTGGTCCGGCGCGACCCGCTGGATCGTCTCCCAGCCGTGGTCGGTCAGCACGGCGAACGTGCCGCGCCGGTCGTCCTCGCAGTCCTGGCGGGTCACCAGGCCGGCGGCCTCCATCCGGGAGATCTGGTGGGACAGCCTGCTGCGGGACTGGATCGTCGCGTCGGCCAGCTCGCTCATGCGCATGCGGCGGCCGGGACTCTCGGAGAGGTTCACGAGGATCTCGTAGTCGTTCAGCGACAGCCCGGTGCCCTGCAGCTCCCGGTCGAGCTGGTGGAAGAGCAGGCGGTGGGCGGCCAGATGGGCCCGCCAGGCGCGCTGCTCGTGCGGGGTGAGCCAATGAGGGGCTTCCATGACGACCAGCATAAGATCACTTGAGCGAATGGAGCGGAATGGCCGACAGCGAGAACGGTGAGAGCCTCGGCACAGTCGTGGTCGCGGGCGCGGCCAACCTCGCCATCGCGCTGGCCAAGCTGGTCGCGGGCTTGATGAGCTCCTCCTCGGCGATGCTGTCCGAGGCGGCGCACTCCGCGGCCGACACGGCCACCGAGGTCGTGCTGTTCGCCGCGATCCGGCACGGCGAGCGCCCCGCCGACTCCCGCCATCCGCTCGGCCACGGCAGGGCCGCCTACCTGTGGGCGATCGTGGCGGCCTGCTTCACACTGGTCGTGGGGGCAGGGTTCTCGCTGACGCACGGCTGGCACACGATCACCGAAGGAGAGAGCCTGGGCGACGTCGGCGTGTCGTACGTCGTGCTCGGGGTGTCCTTCGCGATCGAGTCGGTCTCCCTCGGGAAGGCGCTGCGGCAGCTCCGCGGCGAGGCCCGCCGCTGGCGGGTGAGCCCCGGGCGGCTGCTGCGGCGCACCTCCGACACCGTGCTCAAGGCCGTCGTGCTGGAGGACTCCGCCGCGCTGCTCGGCATCGCCACGGCCGGCGTCGGCCTGCTGCTGTCGCGGCTCACCGGCTCGGCAGTGTGGGACGGCGCCGCCTCGATCGTCATCGGTCTGCTGCTGCTCGGCGTGGCGCTGACCCTGATCAGGACCAACGCTTCGCTGCTCATCGGCCAGGCGGCGCCGTACGGGCTGCAGGAGGAGATCCGCGGCGAGCTGGCCGCCCAGCCGGAGGTCGAGGCCGTCGTCGAGCTCGTCACCGTCATGATGGGGCCCGGCCAGGTCATGGTCGCGGCGAAGGTCGACTTCCGCGACGAGACGTCCGGGCAGCGGCTGGAGCTCGCCTCCGACCAGGTGGAGCGGCGGCTCACCGAGCGGTTCCCGGAGATCCGGCAGGTCTTCCTCGACCCCACCCCGGGACGGTCAGCCGCCAAGGAGGCGTAGCTTGGCGGGCTCGTCGGTGACCGCGGACGCGATCACCGTGCCGGCCGTCCACTCGACGAAGTGACGGCCCTGCCATTCCAGCGGGCCCGACAGCCCCTCCTCAAGCGGCAGGGCCGACAGGTCCGCCTCGCGCAGCCGGTCGAGCGTCAGCTCTCCCCGCTTGACCAGCGCCTCCTTGCGCACCCACTGGCGGATCAGCCCGCGGTTGTCGTCGCCGACCAGCTTCGCCTCGGCGGGGGTCAGCGCGAGCTCCACCAGCCTCTCGTCGGCCGGGCCGTACGTGGCGTGCTCGGCGTCCACGCCCACCCGCCCGAGCCCGGCGACCGCGCAGACGTAGCCCGAGGTGTGCGCCAGGCTGATCGACACCTCGGGGGCCTCGGCAAGCCAGGGCCGTCCGTGGGCCTGCCCGCAGGTCTCACAGCGCTGCACCACGGTCAGCATGCAGGCGCGGGTGCCGAGCAGCTCGGCGGCGCAGTGCCGTACGAGCAGGTGGGCGGCGACGAAGTCGAGGCGGTCCCGCTTGCGGGTGAAGCGCTCGGCGCGTTCGCGCTCTGCCTCGGTGAGCGTGCCGGCGACCATGTCCAGCACGTCGGCGGTGTGGCCGGCCACGGCCAGTGGGGGGCGCACGAGGCCACTGTAGGGGAGCGATGTGACGATCACGTGAACTGGGCCTCTCCATCGCGGGTGCGCTGACCTGGCCGAGACGGGTAGCGGCACGGACGGCTCCGCGGACGGCTCCGCGGACGGCTCCGCGGACGGCTCTGCGGACGGCTCTGCGGACGGCTCCGCGGACGGCTCCGTACGGCTCTTACGGCTCGCGCGGGGTGCGACCCGCCCGTCCGCGGGGCCGGCGCAGCGCGGACACGGGGCGGGCGCCGTCCGGCCCGGACAACGGCATCCGGATGACGGCATGCGTGACGATCAGCGCGCTACGCCACAGCGCTGCCGACGGCCGGTGTGCCGTGTGCCGCTCTCGCTACCGCAGCCGTTCTGATGGCGGGCGACGCCGAGGCCTGATGGGGGGCGACGCCGAGGCACAGGTCTCCACGCAGGCGCAGTTCACGACGGTCGGTGCGCAGGCCGCCTTCAACGGACGGCCGGTCTGCCGGTCGTGCCGGCACCCCGTCTGTGAGGTGCTGCACGGCACCCCGTCTGTGAGGTGCTGCACGGCATCCTGTCTGTGAGGTGCTGCACGGCACCCCGTCTGTGAGGTGCTGCACGGCACCCCGTCTGTGAGGTGCTGCACGGCATCCTGTCTGTGAGGTGCGCGCGGGTCCGCGACGGACGCGCTCGTATGGCTTCCGGCCCGGCGGCGGGCCCGGACCGGAAGCCCGGATCGGGGGTCGCTCACCCGGCCAGAGCGGCCATCCACGCCTCGATCTCGTCGGAGCGGCGGGGCAGCGCGGCCGACATCAGGCGGGCGCCGTCGGCCGTGATCACGAGGTCGTCCTCGATGCGGACGCCGATCCCGCGCAGCTCCGGCGGCAGCGTCAGGTCGTCGGGCTGGAGGTAGAGCCCCGGCTCCACGGTCAGCACCTGCCCCTCCTCCAGCACGCCGTCCAGGTAGGTCTCCGCCCGCGCCCGGGCGCAGTCGTGCACGTCGAGGCCCAGCATGTGGCCGCTGCTGCACAGGGTGTAGCGCCGGTGCAGGCCCGCGTCGGCCTGCGATTTCGTCAGCAGGCCCCACTCGCGCAGCCCGTCGGAGATCACCCGCATCGCGGTCTCGTGGAACTCGCGGAAGCGCACACCAGGGCGCAGCACCGCGATGGCGGCCGTCTGCGCCTCATAGACCAGGTCGTACACCTGCCGCTGCACCGGGCTGAACCGGCCCGACAGCGGCAGTGTGCGGGTGACGTCGGCCGTGTAGAGGTTGTCGCCCTCGACCCCGGCGTCCAGCAGCAGCAGCTCGGCGGGGTCGAGCCGTCCGTCGTTGCGGATCCAGTGCAGCACGCACGCGTGCGCGCCGGACGCCACGATCGACTGGTAGCCCACCGCGTTGCCCTCCAGCCGCGAGCGCAGGCCGAAGACGCCCTCGACGTACCGCTCGCCGCGCGGGTGCGCGAGGGCCGCGGGCAGCGCGCGCACCACGTCCTCGAACCCGCGCGCCGTCGCGTCCACCGCCTGCTGGAGCTCCGCGATCTCCCACTCGTCCTTGACCAGCCGCAGCTCCGACAGGACCGCGGCCAGCTCGGCGTCCCGGTCGTCGCCGGAGGGGGAGACGAGCGCGTCCACCGAGGCGTCCACCCCGCGCAGCACGCGCGCGGGCCCGCTCAGCGCGGCCGGCAGCGTGCCGATGTGCGCGCACTCGATCTGGTACGCCGCCTCTGCCTCCGCGAGGTCGAAACGGCGGCCCACCCAGAACTCGCCGTACCGCCGGTCGCGGTAGAACTCCTGCGACTCGGCACGGGACGGGCGGGGATGCAGGAACAGCCGCGCCTCACCCGACGGCTCGATCACCAGGACGTCGTCCGGCTGCTGGTCGCCGGTCAGGTAGGCGAACGCGCTGTGCGTGCGGAACCGGTGGTCGTCGTCGTTGCTGCGGGCCTGCAGCGTGCCCGAGGGGATGACGAGGCGCTCGCCGGGCAGCCGTTCGATGAGCCGGGCCCGCCGCTTGGCCGCGTACGCGGCGACCGGCAGCGGCGCCACGTCCTCGTGCACGTCGGCCCAGCCTCCGCGCATGAACTCCGCGAGCGCTTCCGTGACCGGGAGATCGTGACTCCCGGTGTTGAGTTTCTCGGCCATCCTCTGCCCCCAGGGTGCGGTGATATTTCGCCATCGTAGGGGTGGGGGCCCTTGACGATGTACGACGACCGCTGTTGCCTGGGGAAACAGGATTTCGCCGCTCCGGCCGGCCGGCGGGAGCGGAAGCGGGGACAGATCCCCCGGGTGCCCCTGAGAGGTGGTGTCGATGCTCATCGGGACGATCTTGCAGAGCAAGGGAACAGGTGTGGCGACCGTTCCGCCGCACGCCACGGTGTCCGAGCTTCTCGCCCGGCTCGCCGAGCTCAACATCGGCGCGGTCGTGGTCTCCGAGGACGGTCTGACCATCGCGGGCATCGTGTCGGAACGCGACGTCGTACGGCGGCTCAACGAGCACGGCGCCGCGCTGCTCACCATGCCCGTTTCATCGATCATGACGGCCGAGGTGCGCACCTGCGGCCCGGACACCAACGTCGACGAGTTGCGCCGCACCATGACCAATCACCGGATCAGGCACGTGCCCGTCGTCCGCGAGGGCCGGCTGGCCGGCATCGTCAGCATCGGCGACGTCGTCAAGACCTCGATCCAGGAGCTGGAGAGCGAGAAGGAGGCCCTCGTCGGCTACATCAACGGCTGACCCCGGGCCCTGTCTGCGTGGGGTGCGGTCCCCGCCTCGCCCCGTGTCCCTGTCGCGCGTTCCGCATCCCTGTTCCGCGTCACGTATCTCGTATTGCGCGGCGAGCGGCGACTTAGACTCGCTTGCGTGAAGCTGAAGCTCGACCTCCACGACATCTACAACAAGGGCAGCGAGATCGACAAGGCGCTGCACGGCATCATCCAGGAGGCCGTACGCAAGAAGGCGACCCAGGTGGAGATCATCCCGGGCAAGGGGTCCGGCCAGCTCAAGAAGAAGGTGTTGCGCTTCCTGGAGCAGAAGGAGATCAAGGCGCTCTACCACCGGATCGACAAGGATTCCAAGAACCACGGCCGCCTGTTCGTCTATTTCCAGTGGAAGTAGCGGCGTCTCACGTCCTGTCAAGAACCTGCTGATCCGGCCCGAGGCCACACCCGCGGCGTCCGTACGGAACGCGGGCAGGAGGGATCGGCCGGTGACTCGGCGGAAGATTTTTCCGGGCCGTGTCGATCCCTGAGCCGCTCGTTCGACGTAGGGGTGCGAGGGACGAGACGCGGCCCCGCCGGAGAAGGAGAACAGGATGCCGAGCTACATGCTGATCATGCGGGGCACCGACGAGTCGAACGCGGCCATGATGGCCGACATCGAGGAGATGATGGCCAGGACCCGTCAGTTCATCGATGAGATGGTCAAGGCCGGCGTTCTCCTCGCGGCGGAAGGGCTGGACGATCCGCGCCAGGGTGCCGTGGTCGACTTCAATGGCGAGGTCCCGGTGGTCACGGACGGGCCGTACGGAGAGACGAAGGAACTGTTCGGGGGCTACTTCCTGCTCGACGTCGCCTCGAAGCAGGAGGCGGTCGAGTGGGCCAAGCGGGTCCCGGCCGTCACGGGTTCCAAGATCGAGGTCCGGCGGGTGGCCGGCGAAGACGAGATGCCGCAGAACACCGCGCGATCCGTCGAGGGACGGGCCCGGGTCTGATGGGTGCGGCCGACGTCGAAGCCGTCTGGCGGATCGAGTCGGCGCGGATCGTCGCCGCTCTGACCCGGTTCACCGGCGATTTCGGGTTGGCCGAGGACGCGGCCCAGGAGGCGGTGGCCGAGGCGCTGGTGTCGTGGCCGCTCGAACCTCCGGCCAATCCGGCCGGCTGGCTCATGGCCACGGCGCGGCGGCGGGCCATCGACGCGATCCGCCGCAGGACCGCGCTCCAGGACCGGTACGCCCTGCTGGCGGCCGACCCGGACGATCCGCCGGTCGATGAGGAGGCCGACCCCGACAGGATCGACGACGACATCCTGGCGCTGATGTTCGTCAGCTGTCATCCGATGCTCTCGCCCGAGGCCCGCGTGGCGCTGACGCTGCGCGTGGTCGCCGGCCTGTCCAGCGAGGAGATCGCCCGTGCGTTCCTCGTCCCCGTCCCCACCGTGCAGGCCCGCATCACCCGGGGCAAGAAGACGATCGCGGCGGCCGGAGTGCCGTTCGAGCTGCCGCCGGCCGACGAGCGCCGGGAGCGGCTGGGCGGCGTGCTCAGCGTCCTCTACGTGATCTTCACCGAGGGTTCGACCGCCACATCGGGCGACCGGCTGATGCGCCCCGACCTCGCGTACGAGGCGATCCGGCTGGCCCGCACCCTGGCCGCGCTACAGCCGTACGAGCCGGAGGTGCACGGCCTGCTGGCGCTGTGCGAGCTGACGGCCGCGCGCTTCCCGGCCCGCACCGGCCCGGACGGCTCGCCGATCCTGCTGGAGGACCAGGACCGGCGGCGGTGGGACTGTTCGGCGATCCGCCGCGGGCTTGCCGCGCTGGCCAAGGCGTCCGCCCGCGGCCTCGGCCCCTACGGCCTGCAAGCCGCGATCGCCGCCACCCACGCGTCGGCGCCCTCGGTCGAGGAGACCGACTGGGAGCGGATCGTGGTGCTCTACGAGGCGCTCGGCCGGGTCGCGCCCTCGCCGGTGGTCGAGCTCAACCGGGCCGTCGCCGTCGCCATGGCCTCGGGTCCGGCCCAGGCCCTGGCCATCGTGGACGAGCTGATCGCCTCGGGCCGGCTCTCCGGGTCGCATCTGGTTCCGACCGTACGCGGGGAGCTGCTGGCCCGCCTCGGCCGGAAACCGGAGGCGCGCGCCGAGCTGGAGCTGGCGGCCCGGCTGTGCGCCAACCAGCGCGAACGCTCGGTGCTGTTGCGCAAGGCGGCCGCGCTGGGCTGAATTCTGGACTGGGCTGACTTCTGCGCTGGGCTGACTTCTCCGGCCCGACCGGCCGGGATCCGAACGCGGCCCGGATGCCCGTTCCGCCGGCTGGGCGCGCTACCGGCAGGCTGTGGCGATCGCTACGGTCGGCGGCATGGGACTGCTGTTGGCATTGCGTCCTCCGCAGCCGCGTCCGAAGAGCCTGCGTCGCGCCACCCGGGCACAGCGGCGTGAGCGTCGCCGTGCGGAGGCCGAAGAGTGGATGACGGCAGAACGGCGGGGCTGGGTGCTGGACGTGGAGGTAGACGAGCTCCTGTCGCTGGTGGACAGCGCCGGAAGCAGCGGCCTGCTCGTTCTGGGAGGGCTCGACCCGTGGTCGGACACGGTTCTCGATCGGCGCGACCTTCCGCAGCTTGAGGCCGACGTCGACCGACTGGAGGCCGCCGTCGGCACCGCCGCGCAACGCGAGCTGGTGGCGGCCATGCGGAAGCTGCTGACGTGCTGGCGGGCAGAGCCCGATCTGCTGTTGCACTGCTACGGCGACTGACCGGCGCGCGCCGTGGACACACGTCCCGATCACCCCCGCGTGAGGCCGCGTCCATGATCGTGGTGTATGAGAAGACCACTCGTAATCCGGCGAACTTCTAAGCCGTAATCGCCTCGATATTCACTTTAGCATCATTTGTCTCATTTTGAGAGTGGGTGTGCTTACGGCATTCGGCCAGGATCTCCAGGCCCATGTAGCGGCGCTGCTCGGTCCACTCGTCGTTCTGCTCGGCCAGCACCGCGCCGACCAGGCGGACGATGGCCTCCCGGTCGGGGAAGATGCCGACCACGTCGGTGCGGCGGCGGATCTCCTTGTTCAGCCGCTCTTGGGGGTTGTTGGACCAGATCTGCCGCCAGACGGCCGTGGGGAAGGCGGTGAAGGCCAGGATGTCATCACGGGCCTCGTCCAGCCGGTCGGCGGCCTTGGGGTACTTGGCCTCCAGCACCTCGACCACGTGCCGGTGCTGGGCGTGCACGGACTCGGTGTCGGGCTGTTCGAAGATGGTGCGCAGCATCGTGTGCACCCACGGCTGCGCCGTCTTCGGGACACAGGTGCCCAGGTTTCTCGCGAAGTGGGTGCGGCAGCGCTGCCAGGAGGCGCCGGGCAGCGTGGCGGCGATCGCGTCACGTAGCCCGGCGTGGCAGTCGCTGGTGACCAGCAGGACGCCGGACAGGCCGCGGGCGACCAGGCCACGCAGGAACGCCAGCCAGCCCGCCCCGTCTTCGCAGGAGACGACGTCCAGGCCGAGGATCTCCCGCTGCCCGTCGGCATTGACACCGGTGGCGATCAGGCAGTGCACGTTCACCGTCCGCCCGCCCTCACGCACCTTCTGAGTGAGCGCGTCGATCCAGACGAAGGTGTACGGCCCGCCGTCCAAAGGCCGGGACCGGAACGAGGCGACCAGCTCATCCAGCTCGGCGGCCATCTTCGACACCTGCGATTTGGACAGCTTGGTGATGCCCATCGACTCGGCGAGTTTTTCCATCCGCCGTGTGGACACACCCAGCAGGTAGGAGGTGGCCACCACGCTGGTCAGCGCCCGTTCGGCCCGGCGGCGCTTGTCCAGCAGGAAGTCCGGGAAGTACGACCCCGACCGCAGGCGGGGGATGGCCAGCTCGATGGTCCCGGCCCGGGTGTCCCACTCCCGGCTGCGGTAGCCGTTGCGGGAGTTGACCCGCTCGCTGCTGACCTCGCCGTAGCCGGCCCCGCACAGCTGCTCGACCTCGGCGTCCATCATCCGCTGCGCGAACTCGCGGATCATCGTGCGCAGCAGGTCCGGGCTCGCCGCGGCGAGAGTCTCGTCGAAGTAGTCCCCGGCAGCGGGCACAATGTCATTGACGGCCACTTCATCCCCTTCGTGTCTGAATGTGCGAATCGAAGGATTACGAAGTGGCCGTCTCTTGTCACATGGATCTCTCCCGTCGCACCAAGGGAAAGATCACCCGTACACCACTCCCATGGACGCTAACCCGCGTGACCCGGCCTCCGGCGAGCCGTGCGACTTGCTGACAGCCGTTTTGCCGTCAGCGGGTGTGGCCGGTGCGAGCATCGCGAGAGGCAGAAGCGATCACCACGGCTTGGGGGAAGCATGCTTCGAACACTGATCGTGCTGGTGGGCATGGCCGTAGCGGCGTCGCCGGCCGCCAACGCCTGGGCAGGCGACGTGCCTGCGGTTCCACAGGCACGGACGGTCGCAGCAACCTCGCCGGCCGGGCAGACGGCGGGTGCGTGCAGCCCCGGATCGCTGTGTGCGGCGGTCGACTGTGGTCCCGGCCGCGTCTGCGTGCCCTCTCCCAAGCAGTGCTTCACCACACCATGCCCGCAGTACGACTGCGTGCCCGAGGCCTCGGTTTCCCGCGCGAATCACCGGCCTCCGTACGCAGGCTCACACCCGGGCGGCCGGTGGCGGCCCCGCGACCCGGAGCAGCGACCGGCCTACCCGCACGACCGGCGAACGACGGATCGTTCAGAGAACCCGCCTGGGGGCGCTCCGGCGCGGAACATCGGACTGGCGATCGACCTCCAGCCCTGAACCCGGCTCGATAGGCCCTGGCGGCCCTGCCGCGCCTGTGCCTCCCGCGCTATTGAGTGTCATAAGCCCCGGTGTTGCCTCTGCTCCGTACGCCCGTGTCCGCTCCGTTTCAGAGCCAGAAGGTGTCGTGGCGGAGGTAGAACTCCGCCTTCTCCTCTTCGCTCATGTCCGCGAGTGTGAGCAGCCCCTCGAAGTAGCCCTCCCGGGGTGCGCCGGGCGCGAAGTGCAGCAGCATCGACGCCGGCTCTCCCGACTCGTTCCGGAACGCGTGGGTGCCGCCCTCCGGAACGTGTACGAAGTCGCCAGGGCCGGTGTCGATCCAACGCCGGCCGTCGTAGATCCGCACCGTGCCGGTGAGGATGTAGAACGACTCGGAGATCGACCGGTGGAAGTGCGCCGCCGGGCCGCTGGGCTCCGGTCCCATGTCCCAGCGGTAGAGCCCGAACTGCCCGTTGGTGGTCGCACCGGTCGCCAGATAGTGCACCGTGGTTCCGCTCGGGTAGACCAGCTCGGGCGTGGCGTCCGGGCGCCGGTACGACGCCGTCGGCTCGCCCGTCTCACCGTGGTAGGCCGGTGGGGGATAGGTCACTGCTCGTCCTCTCCTCGGGTTCGAGCCGTTCGGCCTCCGGATCGCGGCACGCGCCGCTGAAGGCCGATCGTCGTCACTCGCGAGTTCCTACCCGGTGTCGCCGGGTGCGCACAGCGGCACTCGCCGACCGAAGTCGACCGTACGCCCACCGCCCGCCGAGGTATAGGTGATGCGCACACCGCCGGCTCCTGCTGAGGCGTGCTGAACCGCCAAGGCACGGCGGAGGTCGTCGCACCGCGTTGGTCGAGCAACAGGCCGAACCGCCGCACATCGCCACGCCGATCGTCGCGCAGCCGCACACGACAACGACGCAGCCGGTCCAGCCCGCGATCGTGTGCCCGAGGTCCACATCGTCGTGTATGCCGCTCATGGTTCTCCTCGGCGGTGACCGGCGTGCTGAACCGGCTGGAGAAGGCCGGGTACGCGCACCGGCAGCCGGATCCCGAGGACCGCCGCCGGGTGCGCGTCGTCGCCGGCCCGGCCGTGGCCGCCACCGCCGCGGCCGTCTACGAACCCTTCTATCGGCGGTTGAACGAGCTGTTCGCCGACTACACGCCCGCGGAGATCGCCGTGCTGTCCGACTGGTTCACTCGCGCGGGCGACCTGATGCGGACGTATCTGGAGGAGATCCGGAGCGACCAGCTCGCCGGTGTGCCCCGCTCTCGGCGCACGCGGAGCCGTTGAGGCCGCGCGCCCCTTCCGCGCGCCGGGCCCGCCGCTCTCTCCACCGGCCGCACCGGGCGGTTCCGCCCGGTGCGGCCACCGTGCGTGGGCCGGGTCAGCGTTCGTCGATGACCCGGCCGTTCAGGGCGGTGGCGTCCTTGGTCAGGGCCATGGTCAGCGGCGCCTCCGGGAAGGTGGGCAGGGCGGCGAGCGCGGCGCCCATCTGCTCCCCGCTCTCCCAGTGCCAGGTGTCGGTGTAGGTGCCGTCCTCGAGCTGGACCAGCACGGTGCGGATGAGGCCGGGGTGCCCCTCCCTGATGGTCGCGATCAGCGAGGTCCTGCGGGCCAGGAACTCCTCCAGGTCGGCCTCGGGGACGGAGTAGCGGTGCGAGCGGACGGCGGACATACCGGTGTCTCCTGTGTGAGGGGTGGGGGCTTACCAGCTGCCGGCGATCTGCCGGACCGGGGCGTTCAGGCGGTTGAAGAGGTTGGTGACGGCGATCATCAACAGGATCGAGGCCAGCTGCTTCTCGTCGAAGTGGCCGGCGGCGTTGTCCCAGACCACGTCGGAGACGGCGTCGGCGCGGTCGGCCAACCGGGTCGAGGCCTCCGCCAGCTCCAGCGCGGCCCGTTCGGCGTCGGTGTAGTACGGGGCCTCGCGCCAGGCGCTGACCAGGCCGATGCGCTCGTCGCTCTCGCCGAGCTTGCGCAGGCTCTTCAGGCCGCTGTCGACGCAGGGGCTGCAGCCGTTGATCTGGCTGACCCGCAGGTGCACCAGCTCCAGGAGCTCCTGGGGGACACCTTGCGACTGAGCGGCCTTCATCAGCTCCATGATCGGCTTCATCGCGGCGGGGATGATCGCGGCGGGGTTCTTCATCCGGGCTTCCATCGGTGGTTCCTCCGTATCGGTTCTGCGAGATTCGTCTCGGTTCGTGTGAGATCAGAGTGGCCGTCCGGATTGATACATTCGCTATGCGCGCACGATGCGATCGTGATGGGGGGACGATGCTGCGCTTCACCCTGCTCGGCCCCGTCGAGATGGTCGTCGACGGCGCGGCGCTGACGGGCATCGCCCCACGTCACCGGGCTGTCCTGGCCTACCTCCTGCTCAACGCCGGCCGCGTGATCGGCATCGAGCGGCTGATCGACGCGATGTGGGGTTACGACCGGCCCGACACCGCCCGGTCGCAGATCCACGCCTCGATCACCGCGATCCGCAAGGTGCTGCGCGGCGCGGGAGCCGTACGGCTCCTGGAGACGCGCGCCGGCGGCTACATCGCGCAGCCGGCGCCCGGACAGGTCGAGGCGCAGGAGTTCACCGAGCTGGTGGCCGCAGGTGAGCTGCGCAGGGCCCTGGACCTGTGGAGCGGCGAGGCGCTGGAGGACGTGCACGCGCTTACGTCACCGGCGTCCGGGAGCTCTGGAACGACCGGCGGCTGTCGGCGTACGAGCGCCTGGTGGAGGGTGAGCTCGCCGCCGGGCGGCACGGAGATCTGCTCGACGAGCTCGCCGCCCAGGTGGCCGCCAACCCGCTGCGCGAGAAGCTCAACGGCCATCTCGTCCTGGCCCTGCACCGGGCGGGGCGGCAGCCCGACGCCCTGGCCGCCGCGCGCGCCTACCGTACGGCTCTCGCGGACGAACAGGGGCTCGACCCCGGACACGCCTTCACCGAAATGGAGCGGGCGGTCCTGGCGGACGACCCGGCCCTGCGCCTGGCCGGCGCGGCGACGGCGGCTTCCCAACCGGCGTCCCGCTCCACCTTCCTGCCGTACGACATTCCCGATTTCTCCGGACGGACCGCCGAACTGCAGCGGCTCGCGGACGAGCACCACACCGACAACGGGCCGGCGGTCGTCACGATCGACGGCATGGCGGGGATCGGCAAGACCACTCTCGTCGTCCACGTGGCCCACCGGCTGGCCGCCCGCTATCCGGACGGCCGGCTCTTCATCGACCTGCAGGCCCACACGGCGGGCCGGGAGCCGATCGACGCCGCCGCGGCGCTGGAGACACTCCTCCGCCAGCTCGGGGTGCCCGCCGACCGCATCCCGGTCGCCCCGGCCGAGCGGAGCGCCCTCTGGCGCGCCGAGCTGGCCGATCGCCGGGTGCTCGCCGTACTGGACAACGCTCTCGACTCCGAGCACGTGCGCCCCCTGTTGCCGGGACGCTCCGGCACCCTCGTCCTGATCACCAGCAGGCGGCGGCTCGTCGACCTGGACGGCGCCCAGGCGTTGTCGGTGGACGTGCTGGGCGAGGCGGACGCCGCCGAGCTGTTCGAGCGGATCGTGGGCGAACGCGCTCACCAGGAGCCGGAGGCCGTACGCGAGGTGCTGCGGCTGTGCGGGCACCTCCCGCTCGCCATCCGGATCTCCGCCGCCCGCCTCCAGCATCGCCCGCGCTGGACCGTGTCCTATCTGGCCGGGCGGCTGCGGGACCATCGCCGGCTCCTGGACGGGGTGTCGGCGGCCTTCGCGCTCTCCTACGAGCAGCTCCACGAGGACAAGCAGCGCATGTTCCGCCTGCTCGGACTGGTTCCGGGGCGCGACATCGACGTCTGCGGCGCGGCCGCGCTGGCCGGGATCCGCGAAGACGAGGCCGAGGAACTGCTCGAGGGCCTCCTCGACGCCCACATGCTCCTGCAGCTCGAACCGGGCCGCTACACCTTCCACGATCTGCTCCGCGAGCACGCCCGCTCGCTCGCCGAGGACGACGGCGCCGTCATGCGGCTGCTCACCTACTACCTGCACCGCTCCCGCGCGGCGATGGACCGGCTCTTCCCGTACACCGTCGGCCAGCGGGAGGGCATCCCCCAGCCGGCCGCCCCGATCGCGCCCATCCGCGACGCCGCGGAGGCGATCGCCTGGCTCGACGCCGAACGCTCCAACATCATCGCGACCGCCGTCCACGGCCCCGAGATCTGCCTGGGCATGCTGGCCCTGGCGATGCGCCCCTACCTCGACCGGCACGCGCATCACGACGACGCGCTGACGCTGCACACCCTGGCGCTGCGGCGCAGCCGCGCGCTCGGCGATCCCGACGTTCAGGCGCGAGCGCTCACCGATCTGGCGCGGACCTACTGGCGGCTCGGCGAGTACGAGCGGGCGGAGGAGCACGCTCACCAGGCCCTCGACGCGTGCGAGGAGGCCGGCGAACGGGCCCGGGCACTGCTCACCCTGGGAAACGTGGCCCTGCGCCGGGGCCGGGACACCCAGGCGGAGCAGCACCTCAAGCAGGCGCTCGACCTCACCCGCATCGGCGCCGACACCTGGGGCGAGGCCAACGTGCTCGGCGTCCTCGCCCTCCTCCTCGACCGGGCCGGCCGTCCCGAGGAGGCCCGGCGCCATCTCGACCTGGCGCTGGCACTCCACCGCAAGGTGGGCGACCCGGCGGGAGAGGCGGCGATCCTCGACCATCTCGGCGTCGTCCTGCGGCGCCAGGGCGAGCTCGCCCAGGCGCGCATCCGCCACGAGCAGGCCGCGGCGGTCTACCGCGCCCTCGGCGACACCGCCGACGAGGCGGCCGCGCTCAACGGGCTGGCCGAGGCGGCGGGCGACCCGGCTCGGGCCGTCGAGGAGCACACGGCCGCGCTCGCGCTCGCCGACCTGACGCGCAACCGGCCGGAGCGGGCGCGTGCGCACGACGGGCTGGCGCGCGCCCACCTCGCGCTCGGGCACGCGGAGCAGGCGTGTGAGCATGGGCGGCTGGCTCTCGGCCTCTACGGCGAGCTCGGTGTTCCGGAGGCCGAGAAGGTCCGCGACTTCCTGGAGAGCGCCGGAGAGTCCGCGAGGCAGAGCCACGCGCAGTCCGTGGGGTCATAACCGCTCCGCCGCAGCACGGCTTCGGCCGCCTCGGACCGGACTCCCGGCGCGTCCGTCAGCCGCCGAGCACCGCGCTGAGAGCGGTCAGAGCCTCGGCGGCGTCGTCGCCGGTGGCGCGCAGGGTCACGGTCTGCCCACTGGTGGCGCCCAGGCCCATCAGCGACAGCACGCTGCGCACGTCGACCGTGCGAGAGCCGTACGAGAGGGTGACGGCCGAGGTGAAGGCGGCGGCGGTCTGCGCGAGCGCGCTCGCGGGGCGGGCGTGCAGGTCCTCGCTCAGGACGATCGTGCGCTCGTCCGCGCCGGCCTTGGAAGGCACAGCCGCAGGGCTCGCCCCAGCAGGGGGCATCATGGCAGCGGTCGCTGCGGCGGGTTCAGCCACAGCGGGGCTCGTCGCGGCCGCAGCAGGGGCCGCCACCGCAGGGGGCGTCGCAGGCGGAGGGCTCGCGCCGGCAGGGCTTGCCGTCGGCGCTGGGGTTGCCGTGGGGTCAGAGCTTACGGACATGCCACGCCTCCTCGGCCGCCGCCAGCACACCGTCCAGCGAGGCGCCGCCGCCCGCCGCCACGACCGCGGAGATGGCGCCCTCCACGAACGGCACGTCGGCGATCACGACGTCATCCGGGGTCTGCAGCAACTTGGCGGTGAGCACCGAGCTGCCGAGGTCGGGGATGAGCACGACCCCGTCCCCCCGGTCCACCTCCTTGATGGCGGCGGTCACCAGGTCGGGGCTGGTGCCGAGACCGCCGTCCTCGGTGCCTCCCGCCGCCGCCAGCGGCACATGTGCGCCGCCGATCTGCCTTGCCAGTGCGGCCACTTCCGCGGCCAGGCTGCTGCTGTGTGAAATGAGTACGATGCCAACCATTCGTTATTCCTGAAGATCGTTCGGCATAATCGAAAAGTGATCCAGTCGGTGGAGCGCGCGGCGCTCATCCTGAAGGTCCTCGGGTCAGGCACCCCCCGGCTCGGGGTCACCGAGATCGCCGAGCGGGTGGGCCTGGCCAAGCCGACCGTGCACGGGCTGCTGCGCACGCTCGCCGCCTGCGAGCTGGTCGTGCAGGACCCCGACACCGGCAAGTACGCGCTCGGGCCCGCCGTGCTGCAACTCGGCAACGCCTATCTGGAGGGGTCCGAACTGCGGGCCAGGAGCCTGTTGTGGGCCGACTCTCTGGCCCAGCGGGTCAACGAGGCCGTCTGGGTCGGCACGCTGTCGGGGAGCCGGGTGATCGTGCTGCACCACGTGTTCCGGCCCGACGACGTCGTGCAGATCCTGGAGGTCGGCGCGGCGATCCCGTGGCACGCCTGCGCCCTCGGCCACGCCATCGCCGCCCACGACCCGCGCCGGGACGAGCTGCTGTCGGGCGACCTCGCCCCGCTGACCGGGCTCACCAGGACCGTCCGCGACGACCTTGAGCGGGTGCTCGCGGAGGTGCGCCGCCGGGGGTACGCCGTCGAGGACCAGGAGGCGGCGCTGGGAGACGCGGGCGTCGCCGCGCCCGTTTTCTCCCGGGACGGCTCGGTGGCCGGCGCCGTCGCCGTGGTCGGGCCGGTCGAGCGGGTGCTGGACCCGGCGCGGCGGGAGGAGATCGCGCTGGCCGTGCGCGAGACCGCACGGGCGGTCTCGCGCGATCTCGGCGCGCCCCGCTACGGCGGCCCGGCCGTCTGACCGGCCCACGTCCACCCGGCCCGAGCCCGCCCGGCCCCGGCGGCTCACGACCCGGCCGTCCAGCCGGTTCGCGTGCCCCTGCTCCCAGGCGCTGGACGGGTGGGCCGGCGCCGGGACCCGGCTCGTCGCGGCCCGGCCGCGGCTCGCGGTCATCGGGAGGCGGCCGCCTTCAGCGCGCCGAACAGCAGAGCCGTGGAGGCGGCGCCGGGATCCTCGTGCCCGACGCTGCGCGGTCCCAGGTAGCTGGCCCGCCCCTTGCGCGCCTGTAACGGGACCGTCGCCCTGGCGCCCTGCTCGGCCGCGGCGGCCGCCGCCTCCAGCGCCTCCTCCGGCTTCAGCCCGTCCTGTACGGCCTGGCCCAGCGCCTTGGCGGCCGGGGCGAGGGCGTCGACCATGGTCTTGTCGCCCTCGGCCGCCGCGCCGAGGCGCTGTACGCCGGACAGGGCCGCGTTCAGGCCCGTGCTCAGCTCGGCCGGCGTGATCTCCGCGGCCTCGCCGAACGCCTTGCCCATCTCCCGGAAGGCGGTGCCGTACAGGGGACCCGAGGCCCCGCCGACCTTGCGGATCAGCGTGGACCCGACGAGCACGAGGAGCGCGCCCGGGGTCTGCGGGGAGGCGCCGGCCAGCGCCTCCTGCGCGGCGGTGAACCCGCGGTCGAGGTTGGCGCCGTGGTCGGCGTCGCCGATCGCGGCGTCCAGTTGGGTGAGGTGGTCGCGCTGTGCCCGTACGGCGGCGGCGATCTCCTCGATCCAGGCGGCGAAGAACTGGGTGTTCACGAGCGGACTCCAGAGGTTCGGATGGCGGTCAGCGGCCCCAGCGCAGCGCGGGTGTCTCCACCGGCGCGTCCCAGAGCCGGGTGAGCTCGCCGGTCAGCGAGCACGTCGTCACCGAGAAGCCTTGCATGTCGAGGCTGGTCACGTAGTTGCCGACCAGGCTGCGTACGGCCGTCGCGCCCTTCTCCCGAAGGTAGGCCTCCACCTCGGCGAAGACGATGTACAGCTCGATGAGCGGCGTGCCGCCCATGCCGTTGACCATGACGAGCGTCTCGCCGGACAGCGGCAGGTCGGCGTCGATCGCGTCCATGGCCGTACGGACGATCTCCCGGGCCTCGCGCATCGGGGCCCGGGTGCGGCCGGGCTCGCCGTGGATGCCGATGCCGAGCTCGATCTCCGTGTCGCCCAGCTCGAACGTGGGCTTGCCCGCGGCCGGGACCGTGCAGGGCGTCAGCGCCACCCCGAACGAGCGGCTGCGCTCGTTGACCTCCCGGGCGACCCGTGCCACCTCGGCCAGGGGCGCCCCGGTCTCGGCCAGCGCCCCGGCGATCTTCTCCACGAACAGCGTGGCCCCGGTGCCCCTGCGGCCCGCCGTGTAGAGGGAGTCCTGCACCGCCACGTCGTCGTTGACGAGCACGGTCGCGACCTCGACGCCTTCGTCGCCGCTCAGCTCGGCGGCCATCTCGAAGTTCAGCACGTCGCCCGTGTAGTTCTTCACGATGTGCAGCACGCCCGCGCCGCCGTCCACGCCCTTGGTCGCCTCGATGAGCTGGTCGGGGACGGGGGAGGTGAAGATCTCGCCGGGACAGGCCGCGTCGAGCATGCCGTAGCCGACGAACCCGCCGTGCAGCGGCTCGTGACCGGAACCGCCGCCGGAGACCAGGCCGACCTTGCCCTGCCGTGGGGCGTCGGCGCGGAAGACCACCTTGTTCTCGATGTCGACGCGGAGCGAGGGGTGCGCCGCGGCGATGCCGCGAAGCGCGTCGGTGACGACGGAGTCGACGCTGTTGATGAGCTTCTTCATGATGCGGTCCCTACTGCCGTGGTCGTGCTCTCCAGCTTCGTCCTTCCTCGCGAGGCCGCAAGCGCCGTGTAGGCGAGTGCCCCGATCAGGCCGCCCGCGAACTCCCCGATGAAGTACGCCGGCACCTGGGCCCAGCTCGCCGAGCCGCCCCAGGCGGCGTCCACGAGGAACGGGCCGAGGTAGCGGGCCGGGTTGATCGCGGCTCCGGTCACCGGGCCCACGATGACGATGATCGCGAAGACGATCGAGCCGATCGCCATCGGCGCCCATCCGGGTATGGCCCGCCGGTCGAGCACCCCGAAGATGACGAAGACCAGGATGAACGTGCCGATCGCCTCGACCAGCGTGCCGCGGGCGAAGCCGACCTCGGCGGCGTACGCGGTGACGCCGCCTCCGGCGGCCTTGGCGGCGTCCGCGCCGAGCGTCGCGAAGATCCCGAGCGCGCCGGCGACCGCCCCGGCGGCCTGCGCCGCTACGTAGCCGGGCACCTCACGCCAGGGGAAGCGGCCGGTCGCGGCGAGGGCGACCGTGACCGCCGGATTGATGTGGGCGCCGGAGATGTGCCCGATGGCATAGACCGTGCCCACGATGACCAGCATGAACGCGAAGCTGATCATGCCGAGCTGGGCCATGGAGAAGGGTGCCTGGGATCCGGCGGCGATGACCCCGGTGGCGGCGGCCGAGCCGGCGCCGACGTACACGAGGAAGGCGGTGCCGAGCAGTTCTGACAGGAGCTTCTGGAACGTGGAGGGGGGTGAGTCGTTCATGAGACCGTCCAGATCGTGAACATCGTTCGATAATGTCGAACGCGATTTCATAGAAGTTAAATCTGGAGGCCATCCACGTCAAGGGGTCGTCGGCGCTTCCCGCGCGGGAGCCGTCCACGGCATCCGTGTGAGGTGCGTCACTGCCGTTCATGGGCAGGCGGGCTGTCTCGTCTCTAGTGCCGAGCGCGACTTCATCAGCGCGACGAACAGAGACGACATGAAGATCTTCATCGCCGGGGCGTCCGGGGCGATCGGCACCCACCTCGTCACCCGGTTGGTGGCACGCGGCCATCAGGTGGTCGGCACGACCCGCTCGCAGGCCAAGACCGGGCCGCTGCGTGCACTGGGCGCCGAACCGGTCGCCGACGAGAACGGCCGGATCGAGCCGGACCCGCCCGGCGACGCCGCGGAGGCCGTGGCCGCGCTGCGCCACGTGGAGGATGCTGTGACCGGCATCACCTGGGCCGACGGCATCGTGCTCCGTTACGGTTCCTTCTACGGCCCCGGGACGGGCCTCAGCGCCGCGCCGGACGCGGTCATGACCGGGCAGATCCGCAAGCGGAGGTTCCCCATCATCGGCAGCGGCGACGGCGTGTGGTCGCTGGTGCACATCGCCGATGCCGCGGCGGCCACCGTCGCGGCCGTCGAGAAAGGCGAGACCGGGATCTACCACGTCGCCGACGACGACCCGGCTCCGGTGCGCGTCTGGCTGCCCTACCTGGCCCGTACGCTCGGCGCCGGACCGCCGCGCCGGGTGCCGGCCTGGCTCGCCCGCCCGCTGGCCGGCGAGGGGGCGGTCGACATGATGACACGGGCCCGCGGGATCTCAAGCGAGAAGACCAAGCGCGAACTCGGGTGGGCGCCGCGGCACCCGAGCTGGCGCACCGGGTTCGTCGACGGATTGAGCTGACCCGGCATGTCCACCTCTGACCTGTACGGCGAGCTGCGGCCGCGCGCCTTCGCCATCGCCTACCAGATGCTCGGCAGCGTCGGCGAAGCCGAAGACGTGGTGCAGGAGGCGTTCCTGCGGCTGCACCAGACCCAGAGCGGAGGCGAGACGATCGCCTCACCACGGGCCTACATCGCCACCCTGGTCACCCGGCTGGCCATCGACCAGTTGCGCTCGGCACGCGTACGGCGGGAGCGCTACATCGGCGAGTGGCTGCCGGAACCGCTCGCCACCGATCCCACGCCGGGCGAGCACGCCGAGACCGCCGACTCGCTGTCGCTGGCCGTCCTGGTGCTGCTGGAAAGCCTGACGCCACAGCAGCGGGCCGCGTTCCTGCTTCGCGAGGTCTTCGACTATCCGTACGCGGAGGTCGCCGAGATCGTCGGCACCGACGTGGACAGCACGCGGCACCTGGTCGCCCGCGCCCGCGGCCACCTCCGGCAGCGCCGCCCGCGCTATCACGCCTCCCGGCAGCAGCGGCAGGAGCTCGCCGGGCGCTTCTTCGCCGCCGTCGAGCACGGCGACCTGCGCGCGCTGGAAGAGCTGCTGGCGCAGGACGTGGCGATGCACGGCGACGGCGGCGGCAAGGTGCCGGCGCTGGGACGTCCGCTCAACGGACGCCTGCGCGTGGCGCGCGTCCTGGCGGCGATGGCGCCCCTGCTGGCCCGTGCCGGCGGTGTGCGCTTCCATCTCACGCAGGTCAACGGCCAGCCGGGGGCCCTGGTCTACGACGCCCGCGACCTGCTGGTCGGGGTGATGGGACTGGACATCGCCGACGGCCGGATCCAGACCATCCACTCCATCGTCAACCCCGACAAGCTCCAGCATTTCGACCGGGTCGGCGACCTCGGCGCCCTGGTCCGCGCAAGCCACGGGGGCACCTGGAAGGGCTGATCTCGCCGGGCACACGGGGCTGACGACCCCCGGCGGTCCCCAGCGCCGGCCCCCGGCGACGAGCGGCCCGCCGTCGGAACCGGCCGAGCATGGCGCTCGCATCGCGCGATGCGAGCGAGCGGCGCTGTCCCCGAACCGGCTGAGCCAGGTGCCCTGCATTGCTGATGCGATCGAGCGGCGCCGTCCCCGAACCGGCCGAGCCAGGCGCCTGCATCGCTGATGCGGCCGAGCGGTGCCGTCGCCGGACCCGGCACCGTCCGGCAGCCGCCGGAAACCACCGGTTCAACCGCCGCCGGACGCCCGGCGGCCTCTGTTCCATCCGCGCCCCTGGGCCCTTCCACGACGTTCGTACCCTTGATCACGACTGGACGACTCGATGAACCTCGCACTGTGGATCGTTGCCGGACTGCTGGCCGTGGTGGCCCTGGCCGGTGGTGCCATCAAGGCATTCACGCCGAAGGAGAAGCTCGCCGCGACCCCAGGTGGAGCATGGACGCGAAGCGTCAGCGCCGGGGGAGTCAAGACCCTCGGCGTCCTGGAGATCCTCGCCGCGGCCGGCTTCACACTGCCCTACCTTCTTGAGTGCGAGCGCGCTCCGGTTGGTGTAGAAGATCGGGGTGTGCGAACGAGGCAGGGATGGCTCTCACGCTGGCTGCCCTCGATGGCAAGGGAGGCTCGGCCCCCTGCCTCGTCGCTTCTCCTTGACCGCTGATTAGGCACTGCGATTGATCGCTATGTAGGGCATGGACGGCGAGGAGAGGCTGCATGGCAGTGACGGGAGAGGAAGGAGTGGCATGGCCGTCGCTGTAGGTATCGACGTTTCCAAGGAGTTCCACTGGGCCGAGATCAAGGTCGCTGAGACCGGGAAGGTGCTGCTCAGCCGCCGCTTCGACAACGCCCCCGGTGCCATTGGCGAGCTGATCGAGCACATCACCGTCGCGCAGGCCGAGCACGGCCCGGCCACTGTCGGGATCGACGTGCTGGGTGGTATCGCCGGCCTGCTGGAGGCGATGCTGCTGCACGCGGGCCTTGCCGTGGTCCATGTGCCGGGGATGGCGGTCAACCGGGCACGGCGCGCCACCGTGGGCGGGGAGCGCAAGAGCGACCCCAAGGACGCCCGCGTGATCGCCGATCAGGTGCGCATGCGCGATGACCTGCGACCAGTGCAGCCGGGCCGGGAACTGGACGCCGAACTGCGGCTGCTGGTCGGCCGGCGTGCGGAGCTGGTCACCGACGCCACCCGGCGGGCCGCCCGCCTGCGGGATCTGCTCACCTCGATCCACCCCGGCCTGGAGCGAGTGGTCGATGTCACCGGCAAGCTCGGTCTCCACCTGCTGACCCGCTTTGTCACTCCGGCCGAGATCCGCGACGCCGGGCTGGAGGACGTACTGGCCCATCTGCGCCAGGTGCGGCATGTGAAGGCGTCGATGGTCCGAGCGCTGGCCGAGGCGGCGATCGACGCCGCGGCAGCCCAGCACATCGCCGTCCCCGGGCAGACGGTGGCTGCGGACATCATCCGCGACCTGGCGGCCGAAGCGCTGGCCGGACGTGAACGGCTGGCCCAGCTCGATGCGCGCATCCAGGAGGTGCTGGCGCGCCACCCTGATGCGGCCCTCATCCTCAGCCTGCCGGGGATGGGGGCGACCCTGACTGCGGAGTTCCTCGCCGAAACCGGCGGCATTGCCCGATTCGCCAGCCCCGACCAGCTCGCCTCGGCCGCGGGCCTGGCCCCGGTGCTCAAGCAGTCGGGCAAGGTCCGCTACTTGCAGCGCGCCACGGCAGGCAACAAGGCCCTCAAGCGGGTCTTCTACCAGTCGGCCTTCATCGCTATCAGCTGCGACCCGGCCAGCCGGGCCTTCTACGACCGCAAACGCGCCGCAGGCAAACGGCATCACCAGGCCCTCATCGCCCTGGCCCGCCGCCGTGTCAACGTCCTGCACGCGATTCTGCGGCACAGGAGGCCGTACGACCCTAGCCATGTCCGGGCTGCGGTGGCTTGACAAAAGCATTAGGCAGCCCCCCGCGACCGGCATCGCACCGGTGCTGGTGCCGGTGACCGCGCTCTGCTGGATCGCGCTGATGGTCGGCGCGATGATCACGCACGGCCGTCGCGGCGAGCTCCGGTTCGCGGCGCTGAACCTGGCCTACCTCGCGCTCGCCGTTTTCGTCGCCTGGGGCCGCTTCGGCCCCGGCGCCTTCACCGGCTGACCGCCGGCTTCCAGGGCGATGCCGGGGGGCCGGACCGGCGGGCTCGGTCCTGCCCCCGGCGCGGCCCCCGGCGCGACGCTTGCCGGACCACGGTCGGACCACGGTCGGACCACGGTCGGCCCGCCGCCGGACCACATGTCCCTGCTGACCGCACGCCTCTGCCAACCGCACGCCCCTGTCAACCGCACGCCTCTGCCGACCGCACGCCCCTGCCGTTCGTGGGCGTGTGCTCCCCGCGCGCCGGCGTCTACTCCCGCTGCCGGTGCCGAGGCCGCGGCCAACGCCGGAGGAAAACGTTCGAGCGCCGCGCTGTCGCCGGCGGGAAAACCGTTTGAGCCTGCCGTACGCGCTCTCGTAGGGTGCCTGCGGCCCATCGCAGTGAGGACAGAGGACATAACCGCGTGACCCCGCCCGCTCTGTAGACCTGACACCTTCTTCCGCTCACCTTCACGCCGACCGTTCCGTCGGCTCTGCCGGGCTGCCCGCGTGCGCCCGGTCATGCAGCGTTTGGGGCCGCGCGCAATCGGCCTCGTGTCAGGTCTAGAGAGATCATGTCTTCACAACCTCATATCGTGCTGCCCTGGGTCGTCCGCCGGACCAGGCTGCCTCTGCTGTCGTCGCGGTGCGTGGACTGCCGGTCGGAGTCCGCCACCACCGGCGAGGGCAGGTTCCGCGTCAACGCCAACGGCAAGCTGCTGGACGTGTGGCTGCTGGTCCGCTGCGTGTCCTGCGACCGCACGAGCAAGCTCAACGTGCACGAACGGGCGCCGGTCGCCTCGTTCGACCCGGCCGAGCTGGAGCGCTACCACGCCAACGATCCGGAGCTGGTGGCGTCCACGCTGCTCGATCCGCTGTTCGCCCGGCGCAACCGCGTCGCTCTCGATTGGACGGGGGCCTGGCGGCTGGACACCCCGTCGGCATGGCTCGACGAGGGGTGGCCCGTCCGGGTGGAGGTCGTCTTCGACGATCCGGTGCCGGTGCGCCCGGAGCGGCTCATCGCGCAGGGGCTCGGCCTCAGCAGGAACGAGATGCTGCGCCGGGTCAAGTGCGACGTTCCGCCGCGCCGTACGACGAGCACCGGGTTCGCCTTCACCGTGCTGCCCGGGGACTGACCGGATGTAGCCGCGGCGCGTGAGCCGGACGGGGGCGGTTCCGGAGGCCCGGAGCCGCCCCCGGACGCGTACGGAGCGAGGCCCGGCCCGGCCGCGCGGTGGTTCCGGGGCTCGGAGTGCCCGCCGTGTCTGGCGTCGCACGCATGATTTGGACGATCATCGTCGCGTACGTTCACCCGCGTCTGATATGGCGTTCCGGGGGGCGGGTGTAGGAGTATCGCAGGGGCCTGAGTCATGGGAGGCGTTGTGTCGGTGTTGCGTGATCTGGTGGACGGCATCCGGAGCGGGGGGATCGAGGTGCTCGACCTCACCGCGCCGCTGAGCGACAAGACGCCGATCCTGTTGCTGCCGGAGCCCTTCGGGCAGACGGTGCCGTTCTCGATGCAGGAGATCAGCCGATACGACGACCGCGGCCCGGCCTGGTATTGGAACAACTTCACCACGGGCGAGCACACCGGCACGCACTTCGACGCGCCGGTCCACTGGGTGACCGGACGCGACGGCGAGGACGTGTCGCAGGTGGCCCCCGCCAAGCTGATCGCGCCCGCCGTGGTGCTCGACTTCAGCGCCCAGTCGGCCGCCGACCCCGACTTCCTGCTGGAGGTCGACCACGTCAAGGCATGGGAGGCCGAGCACGGGCCGCTGCCCGACGGCGGCTGGCTGCTCTACCGCACCGGGTGGGACGCCCGCGCCCAAGACCAGGCGGAGTTTCTGAACGCCGACGAGACCGGGCCGCACACGCCGGGCATGTCCATCGACTGCGCCCGCTACCTTGCCGAGGAGACCCCGATCACGGGCATCGGCGTGGAGACCGTCGGCACCGACGCGGGCGCGGCCCACTCCTTCGACCCCCCCTTCCCCTGCCACTCCTTCCTGCTCGGCGCCGGGAAGTACGGCCTGACGCAGTTGCGCAATCTCGACCGGCTGCCGCCCACCGGAGCGGTGGTGGTCGCCGGGCCGCTGCCGATCGTCGGCGGCTCGGGCAGCCCGGTCCGCGTGCTCGCGCTGGTGGAGCGGTGAACGTCGCGGAGGCCGTCGGCGCGGCCCTCGCCGCCCTCGGCGTGAGGGCGGCCTTCGGCGTCGTCGGCAGCGGCAACTTCCACGTCACCAACGCCCTCATCGAGCACGGCGTGCGCTACGTCGCGGCGCGGCACGAGGGCGGGGCCGCCACGATGGCCGACGCCTACGCCCGGATGAGCGGCACGGTCGCCGTGCTCACCGTCCACCAGGGGCCCGGCCTGACCAACGCGCTGACCGGTGTCACCGAGGCGGCCAAGAGCCGCACCCCGCTGCTCGTGCTAGCCCCGGAGGTGACCTCGCCCACCTCCAACTTCCGCATCGACCAGACCGCGCTCGCCGAGGCCGTGGGCGCGCACTGCGCCAGGGTCGGCTCGGCCGCCACGGTCGTGGACGACACCGTGATGGCCTTCCTCGCCGCGCTGCTCGGGCGCCGGACCGTGGTGCTCAACCTGCCTCTCGATGTGCAGGCCGAGGAGCTGCCCGACGAGGCCGCCGAGGCCGTACGCGAACTGCTGGCCGGCCGGGGCGGCGCGCACCGCGACGTGGCGAGCCGCGTGCCGGCGGCGTGGGGGCTGACGTTCCCCATCGAGGCCAGGGACGACGAGGAGACGCAGGGCATCCCGGCGGAGCCGTCCGACGCGCTGACGCGGCTCGCGCGGATGCTGGCGGAGGCCGAGCGGCCGGTCTTCGTGGCCGGCCGGGGAGCCCGCGGCTCGCGGCGGGAGCTGGAGGCGCTCGGCGAGCGGGTGGGGGCGCTGTTCGCCACCTCGGCGGTCGCCAAGGGCCACTTCCACGGCAGCCCGTGGGACCTCGACGTGAGCGGCGGTTTCGCCACCCCGCTCGCGGCCGAGCTGATCCGGAGCGCCGACCTCGTCGTCGGCTGGGGCTGCACGTTCACCATGTGGACCACGCGGCACGGCGCGCTGATCGGGCCGGACACGAAGGTCGTCCAGGTGGACCTCGACCCCGACGCGCTCGGCGTGCACCGCGAGATCGACCTCGGCGTGGTCGGCGACGTACGCGAGACCGCGCGGGCGGTCGTCGCCCTGCTCGGCGAGGCCGAGCCCGCGACGGAGGGGGAGACGGGGACGCGCGGCTACCGCTCCCCGGAGATCGCCGAGCGCATCGCCCGCGAGGGCCGCTGGCGCGACGTGCCCTACGACGACCTGAGCACCGGCGGGCGCATCGACCCCCGCACGCTGACCATCGGGCTCGACGACCTGCTCCCGCAGGAGCGGCTGGTGTCGGTCGACTCGGGGAACTTCATGGGATATCCGTCGATGTTCCTCACGGTCCCGGACGGCAGCGCGTTCTGCTTCACCCAGGCGTACCAGTCGATCGGGCTCGGCCTGGCGACCGCCATCGGCGCGGCCGTCGCGCGGCCCGACCGGCTCGCGGTCGCCGCCCTCGGGGACGGCGGGGCGCTGATGGGCGTCGCCGAACTGGAGACGGTCGTACGGCTCGGCCTGCCGATGGTGGTCGTGGTCTACGACGACGAGGGATACGGCGCGGAGGTCCACCATTTCGGCCCGCACGGGTTCCCGCTCGGCGCGGTCACGTTCCCGCCCGCCGACATCGCGGCGATCGCGCGGGGCTTCGGCTTCGAAGCGGTGACCGTACGGCGTGAGGAGGACCTGTCGGGGGTCGCCGCGTGGCTGAAAGGGCCGCGCGACAAGCCCCTGCTCGTCCACGCGAAGGTCACCGCCGACCGCCCCTCGTGGTGGCTGGAGGAGGCCTTCCGCGGTCACTGACCGGACACGGCGCCGCGCACCGGGTACGGCACAGCGCCGCACCGGGCACGGCGCCGCACCGGAGCCGGTCCGGGGCGGTGCCGAACGCGGGACCGACGCGGGGCGCCGACGTGTAGCGGCCGGAAAGAGGACTTTCGGCCCACAAAAGTTACGGGCGAGTAGGTTACGGTTTCAGGCATGGCCGAGATCGTGTACCCACCGGTCCTGTGGACCGCGCTGACCGCCTTCAAGCTGCTCGACATCAGGTTCCGGATGGAGGGCACGGAGCGGATTCCGCGGAGCGGCGGCGCGGTCCTGGTGAGCAACCACGTCAGCTACCTCGACTTCATCTTCGCCGGCTTCGCCGCCCACCCGGCCGGGCGGCTGGTCCGGTTCATGGCGAAGAAGGAGGTCTTCGACCACCCCGTGTCGGGCCCGCTGATGCGCGGCATGCACCACATCCCGGTGGACCGGTCGGCCGGGGCGGGCGCCTACGACGCCGCCGTACAGGCGCTCAAGGACGGCGAGATCGTCGGCAACTTCGCCGAGGCGACGATCAGCAGGTCGTTCACCATCAAGGAGATCAAGAGCGGCCCGATCCGGATGGCCGCCGAGGCCGGGGTGCCCGTGATCCCGGTCGCCCTGTGGGGCGGCCAGCGGCTGTGGACCAAGGGCCGGCCCCGCAGGCTGCTGCAGCGGCATGTCCCGATCACGATCCTGGTCGGCGAGCCCGTGCTTCCCGGCGTGGGCGACGACATCGCCGCGCTCACCGGCGACCTGCGGCGGCGGATGGCGGACCTGCTCGACGCGGCCCAGCGGACCTACCCCGACCAGCGGCAAGGCGTGTGGTGGCAGCCGGCCCACCTGGGCGGCACGGCGCCCACCCCGGAGGAGGCCGCCGCGCTCGACGCCGCCGCCCGGCCCCGCCGCGCGTAGGGCTCCGGAGATCTGTCCGGTTCCGCAACACGGCCGTTACTCCGGAGGGTTGACCGGCGGTCAAGAGGCGGGGATAACTGAGCCGTAGCCGAGCCTGGGGGACTCGCAACCCTGACCCTGGAGCCGTGGATGAGCATCGTGCCCCCGCCCCCGCTGGTCGGACGCGCCACTGAGCTGCGGACTCTCATCGACGCGGTGACCCGCCCCCCGGCGGTCGTGCTGGTGGAGGGCGAGGCGGGCATCGGAAAAACCCGGCTCGTCCGCGCCGCGCTCGACCGCCTGCCGTCCGGCGACCGGGCCGTCCTCCTCGGCTACTGCCACCAGATCCGCGAGCCCTTCCCGTACGGGCCGGTCTTCGAGGCGCTGCGGGACATCAGGGGACGGCTCCCGGCGGCGCACCGGCTCAACCCGGTCATCGGCGCGCTCCGCGACCACCTCCCCGAGCTGGACGGCGCGCTGCCGCCGTCGCCACAGCCCCTGGACGACCCGCGGGCCGAACGCCACCGGGTGTTCCGCGCGATACGCGCCCTGCTGGCGGCGGTGGGACCGGCCGTGCTCGTCGTGGAGGACCTGCACTGGGCCGACGACGGCACGCTCGACCTGCTGCGCTTCCTGGCCGGGCAGCCGCCGCAGGGGCTGGCGGTGGTCGCGACGTGCCGCCGCGACGGCGTCACCGGCCCGCCGCTCGGCCGGGCCTACCGGCACCAGCCCGACACGACCAGCGTGGTCGTACGGCTCACGCCGCTGGACGCGTCAGGCGTGGCCAGCCTGGCCGGCGCGCTTCTGGAGCGGTCCGATCTGTCACCGGGGTTCGTCACGCGGCTGCACGAGCGCACGGCGGGCATCCCGTTCGTGGTGGAGGAGCTGGTCCGATCCCTGCCCGCCTCGCCGCCCGGCACGGACGACCCGGACGCGCTCGACCGCGCCGTCGACCGGGCGGGCGTCCCGCTGCTGCTGCGCGAGGCGATGGCCGAGCGGATGGCCGGTCTTTCCCCGGCGGCGGCCGCGGCGGTCCGGGCGGCGGCGGTGCTGCGGCTCCCCGCGGACGAGCGGCTCATCACCGCGGTCGGCGCCGACCCCGCCGCGCTGAGCTCTGCTGTCCTGAGCTCTTCTGCGTTCGGCCCTTCTGCGCTGGGCCCTTCTGCGCTGGGCCCTTCTGCGCTGGGCCCTTCTGCGCTGGGCCCTGCTGTCGTGAGCCCCGCCGCCCTTGACCCTGCCGGGCAGGGCCTCGCCGGGCCGGACTCCACCGGACCGGGTCCTGTCGCATCGGGCGCTGCGGGGCTGGCCGAGGCGCTGCGCGCCGGAGTCCTGCACGAGCACCCCGGCGGCCGGTACGGCTTCCGCCACGCGCTGGCCCAGCAGGCCGTCTACGACGCCATCCCCGGCCCGGAACGCCGTGCCGCGCACGTCCGGGCGATGGCCGCGCTCGCGGCGACGGACGCGCCGCCACTGGTGCAACTGGCCTTCCACGCCCGGCAGGCCGGGGACACCGACGCCTGGGTGCGCCACGGGGCCGCCGCCGCCCAGCAGGCCGCCGCGCTGGGCGACACCGCCCTCGCCGTCGAGGTGGTCGAGGGCATGCTCGACGACCCCGATCTCCCGGTGCGCAACAGAGGTCCGCTGGTGCTGATGCTGAGCCGCTTCGCGGCGACGGGCCTGTCGCACCAGCGGGTGGTGCGGCTGCTGCGCCAGGTGCTGCGGGGCGATTTCCTGTCCCGCGGCGTCCGCGGCGAGGTGCGGCTCAACCTCGGGGTGGTCCTGTCCAACCAGGCGGGCGACGCCGCCGCGGGACGGCCGGAGATCATGGCCGCCCTCGCCGAGCTGACCGACCGGCCGACGCTCGCCGCCCGCGGCTGGGCCAGCATGGCGATGCCCGAGTGGGGCGCCGAGTCGCTGGCGGAGCACGCGGAATGGATGGCGAGGGCCGAGGCGCTCGTCGCCACCGCAGACAACCCGGAGCTGTCGGCCGCGGTCCTGGCCAACCGTGCTTCCTTCGAGATGACGACCGGCTCTCCCGGCGCGTTCGACGTCGCCGCCCGGCTGCCGGCCGACGACCCGCGTACGGGGGTCCGGCGGGAGGTCGCCCGCGCCTACTGCAACCTCCACGACTCGGCGACGACCGTGGGCCTCTACGCGGCGGCCGAGCGATTCGGCCGGGAGGGGCGGCGGCTCGCCCTGGAGACCGGCGCGCAGTATCCCGCCTTCCTCCTCGACGCCTCCACGATCCGCAGGGAGTGGCTCACCGGGCGATGGGACGGGCTGCGCGACCGGGCGGCGTCCCTGAGCGAGTCGGCCACGGAGACGCCGCTGGTCGCGGTGGACCTGTGGCTGGTGCTCGGGCTGCTCGCCCTCGCGACGGGCGAATGGGAGGAGGCGGTCAGGCAGTTCCACCGCGCGGGGCTGGACGCGCCGGAGGCCCGCAACGTCCCGGTCGTGACGGCCGCCGCCGGTGGGCTCGTCGATCTGCATCTCGCCCGTGGGGCGGTGAACGAGGCGGCCGCGGAGGCCGAGGCGGCGGTCGCCCGGCTGCGCCGCAAGGGCGTGTGGGTGTGGGGCGCGGGCCTCGTCCCGCCGGCCGTGGCCGCGTTCGCCCGGGTGGGCCGCATGGAGACGGCGGCGGAGCTGGTGGACGAGTACGCCGCCGGGATCGCGGGCCGGGTGGCGCCCGCCGCGCACGCCGCGCTCGACGCCGCCCAGGGCGCGCTCGCCGCCGCGCGGCTCCGGCACGCCGACGCCGCCGCGTTCTTCGCCCGGGCCCGGGAGGCGTACGCCGCCCTGCCCCAGCCGTACGCGGCGGCGCGGGCGGCCGAAGGAGAGGCGGGAGCCCGGCTCGCGCTCGGGGACCGTGCCGCGGCGACGGGCTTCCGGGAGGCCGCGGAGACGTACGGCATGCTCGGCGCCACCCACGACGCCGCCCGGTGCAGGCGGGTGCTGCGCGACATCGGGGTTGACGTCCCGCTCCCGCGCGGCGGGCGGCGCGGCGCCGGGACGCTGTCGCAGCGGGAGCGGGAGGTGGCCCGGCTCGTCGCGCTCGGCCGTACCAACCGTGAGATCGCCGACGTGCTCTTCCTGTCCACGCGCACCGTCGAGACCCACGTCGCGACCGTGCTGCGCAAGCTCGGCGTGCGGTCGCGGACCCAGATCGCGCCGCCCGCCTGACGAGCACCGGGCACGCGGCACCCTGGACCTGCGGAAACCCCCGGACGCGCGGAAACCCCCGGGACCGTGCGATCCCGGGGGCCGGTGCCGCGTCGCTCAGAGCGTGATGCTCCACGAGTCGAGGTAGCCGGTGTCGAGGTAGTACTGGTCGCGGATCTCAAGCGTCCAGGTGCCCGCCGCCGTCTGGGTGACCGGGACGGAGTAGGTCCTGGTGCCGAAGGAGGTGCAGCTCGATCCGCCGCTGGACTTGACCGTGTAGTAGGTGCCGCTCGGGCCCCGGAGCCTGATCCGCAGGTCCTCGGCGCAGGTGTGCGAGATCGTGATGCTGAGCTGCACCGGGGAGATCGCCGCTCCCGTGGCGGTCGAGGTGATCGGGCTGTTGATCGTGGTCAGGTCGTTGATCGTGTAGTTGGTGCCGTTGGTGAACGTACGCCCGCCGGAGGTGCCCGACACCGTCAGCGTGTAGGAAGCGGTGTGCGAGCCGGACGAGCCGCTTCCGGTGACCGTCACCGTGTACGTCCCGGAGGGCGTGGACGCGCTGGTGGCGATCGTCAGGGTGGAGGAGCCGCCCGAGCTCACCGACGACGGGCTGAAGCTCGCGGTGGCGCCGGAGGGAAGCCCGGAGGCGCTGAAGCTCACCGTCTGCGCGCTACCCGAGGTGGTCGACGTCGCGACCGTGGCGGTGGCCGACTGGCCCGGCGTCACGCTGCCCGAGGTGGGGCTGAGCGACAGCGAGAAGTCGCCGCCCGACGAGGTGCAGCTCGCCTCGCCCGACTGCGCCGGCACGCCGACCGCGTTCCAGGCCGCCTTGGTGGCCGCGCACTCGGCGCTGCTCGCGCCGTACAGCTCGACCGCCGCCGCCAGCGAGGCGGTCCTGACGTTGACGTACTTCCAGGTCGAGGTCTTGCGCTGCAGCGCGCCCATGTAGATCTTGCCGGCCTTCTGGATGCCGACGCCGGTCACCGAGGACGGGCCGCCCGAGCAGATCGGGCTGTTCGGCTTGCCGCCGCCGGGCGAGGAGCCCTCGGCGAGCAGGTAGAACCAGTGGTTCAGCGGGCCGGCCGCGGCGTGCACCTCGGTGCTCGGGATCGAGCTGGAGTAGCAGTTGGGGTCGCCGGCGAGGGACGGGTTGTACATGTAGCGGATCGGCCCGGAACCGACGAGGTTGACCTTCTCGCCCACCTGGTAGTCCGGCGGGTCGTTCGGGTTGTTGGCGTACGCCTCGGTGAGCGAGCCGAAGATGTCGCCGGTGGCCTCGTTCAGGCCGCCGTTCTCGTTGCCCGAGCCGGCGCCGCCGGCGGTCGTCTGGAAGATGGCGTGGCCGAACTCGTGCGCCACGACGTCGATCGGCGTGGCCTGGCGGGCGTTGTCCTGCGAGTGCCCGAAGTTGGTGTAGCTGCCGTTCCAGTAGGCGTTGACGTCGTTCAGGCCCACGCGGGCGGGGAAGCCACCGCCGCTGCCGTTGATGCCGTTGCGGCCGAGCCAGTCGCGCAGCATGTCCCACTCGCGCTGCACGCTGTAGAGCGCGTCCACGCAGGCGGTCTCCAGGTTGGTGCCGCTGCCGTTGCCCCAGGAGTCGTCCGAGCCGGTGTACGCGGAGCCGTTCTGCCCGCCGCACCGGATGCCGCTGCGCGTGGAGTCGGTCATCGAGTAGGAGCTGCCCGAGCCGCTCGTGTTGATGGTGACCGTGCCGTAGTAGTAGCCGTTGCCGGTGCCGGCCTTCACCTGGTCGTAGGAGTCGGCGATCTCCCCGGAGACCGCGTCCACGAACACGTGCTGGATGCTCGGCCTGCCGCCGGCGATGCCGGAGACCACCGCCTCCCAGGTCAGCCGCGGCTTCTCGCCCCAGGCCAGGACGACCAGGCGCGGGGCCGCGGTGTCGTCGACGCGGGACAGCACGGTCTTCGCCGTCTCGGTGGCGGCCTCGGCGCTGACCGTCGGCGAGGTCGGCACGCCCAGGGGGAGGGCGCCGGACGCCGACTCGGTGTCGCGCACCCGCCCGTTGGAGTCGGTGACCACGACCGCGTCGCCGCCCACGATGGGCAGGCCCTTGTACGTGCGCTCGTAGGTGACGTAGAACATGCCGCCGCCCGGTGTGACGGCGGTGCGCCGGTAGGTCTCGTTCGGGGACACGCGCAGGTCGTCCAGGCCGCTCGCGACGGCCTGGTCCGCGGCGGCCGCGGCCCGCTGCGCGGGGTCGTCGGCGAGGGACCTGACCGCGGTCTCGCTGCCGGGCGTGGGCTTGGCGGCAGCGGCGGTGGCGGGTGCCACCACACCGGTCACGGCCAGCGCGGCGGCGGCCGCGAGCAGTGCTGTGCGCCTCATGGGCGTCTTCCTTTCTCTGCCTCCCACGGGGCGTCCGCCTTGTGGGCGGGCACCGGCGGCCCGCCTCCGGGAGACGAACCCGGGCGGCGGACACGGTGGGATTCGGGGGGTGATGAGAGAAATGGATGGGGGCTTCCGGCCGGGGAATCCGGCCCGTGCGCGACGTTAGAACCACGGTCCCGACGCGAACATCCGTAGCGATATCCGTACATCTACGGAAAAGCGACTGGCTTTGTGCGTAGGTCGTAAGAAAACGGCCGCCACGTGGGGAAGACGAAAGATGCGGGGCGATAGCTTCGACACCATGGAGAGGATGACCGAGGCGGAGTGGCGCGAGTTCGCGATGAGCGGCACCAGGACCGGGAAGCTCGCCGTCACCCGGGCGGACGGGCGGCCGCACGTGACGCCGATCTGGTTCGCCCTCGACGGGGACGACGTGGTGTTCACCACCCACGAGAGCGGGGTGAAGGCCGGCGCGCTGCGCCGCGATCCCCGGGCGGCCATGTGCGTCGACGACCAGGCCCCGCCGTACTCGTACGTGCTGATCGAGGGGGAGACGACCCTGTCGGACGACCTCGCCGAGGTGCGCCACTGGGCGACGGTGCTCGGCGGCCGTTACATGGGCCAGGAGCGGGCCGAGGAGTACGGCAGGCGCAACGGCGTGCCGGGAGAGCTCCTCGTGCGGCTGCGCGTCGGCAAGGTCATCGCGTTCAAGGACGTCGCCGGCTGAGGACGCCGCCCGGCGACATAGGCAAAGCGTGTTGACTTCTGTTGTGGGGCGCGAGCATGATGACAGAGGCAAAACAATTACGCCTCAGTCAACCCGGCTGAGAGCCGGACCGGCTTCCCGAAGGAAACACCCCCATGGCACGCCTGCTGGACTACTCCGTGTATGTCGCACCGTCGAAGTTCGTGGTCTCCGACGACCTGCCCCCCGGCGAGGCGCGGCGGATGTGGTCGCCGACCGCGTCGACCCTCATCTACGGCGCGAACGACGCGGTCCTGGTGGACCCGCTCATGACCATCGACGAATCACGTGCCCTGGCCGACTGGGTGGCGGCCACCGGCAAGAACGTGACCACCGTCTTCGTCACGCACGCCCACGGCGACCACTTCTTCGGTGCCCCCGCGCTCCTCGAGCGCTTCCCGGAGGCCACGCTCGTCGCCACGCCGGCCGTGGCGGCGCAGATGGGCGCCCAATGGGGGCCGCGCTGGTTCGACGGGTTCTGGGACCCGCGCTTCCCCGGCCAGATCTCGGATCGGCGCGTGGTCGCGCGACCGCTGACCGGCGACATCGAGCTGGAAGGGGAGCGGCTCCACGCGATCGAGCTGGGACACACCGACACCGACGCCACCAGCGCACTGCACGTCCCGTCCATCGGGCTGGTCGTGGCGGGCGACGCCGTGTACGGAGACGTCCACCTCTACATGGCCGAGTCGAAGGGCGACGGCACGCGGCAGTGGCTCGACGCACTGGACACCATCGAGAGCCTCCGGCCCAGCGCCGTCGTCTCCGGCCACAAGCGCGACGGCGATCCCGACAGCCCCGGCGACATCGCCAGGACCCGCCGCTACATCGAGGACTTCGCTGCCGCGGCGGACAAGGCCGGAGACCACGCCGACCTGTACGAGGCCGTCGTCGCCCTCTATCCCGACCGGATCAACCGCGGGGTGCTGTGGAACTCCGCGAGGGCCGTCACGTCCTGAGCCGTCTCGCGCCGTGGCACGCGAACAGGACGAGAGGGGCGCGCCTATGCGTCGTGTCGTCCGTCCGCCATGGCACGCACCACGAGCGCCAGCGTGGCGCCGTACGCCACATGCGCCGCGGCCATGACGACCGGGCGTCCGCGCGCGGGGTCGCGCGAGGCGGGCGGCAGGATGTTCAGCGCGGGCACCCAGCCCTCGTAGGCGCCGAGCCAGATCAGCAGGGCGTAGCCCACCCCGAGGGGAACGCCGGCCCCGCGCCCGCGGGTGAGCAGCGCGAACGCCGCGCCGCAGGTGGCGCCGAATCCCAGGTGCGCGGCGGCGCCGAGCACGCGTTCGCCGGGCTTGGGCCGGTGCCGGTGGCCCGGCAGAGCGGCCCTCACGATGTGCTTGGGCGGCTGGCCCGGCATGAGGCCGCTCTTCTGCCCGGCGAGCATCACCCCGCTCATCGCGAGGGTGGACAGCGCTCCGGCGGCGGCGCCGCGTACGAGTCGGCGGATCAAGGGTCTTCCTCCTGGAGCTTCTACAGACGGCGGGACAGCTTCTCGGCGAGTCCCGCGGGGTCGGCGACCGTCACGGTCAGGCCGGGATGGCGCAGCAGCCCGAGCGGCTCGCCGCCCCGGATCGGCTCCTGGAACCGTACGCACAGCCCCTTGCGGGCGTTGGTGGCGAACGTCAGGCCGCGGTCGGCGAGCGACACGTGCACCCCGATCGCCCGCCATGGGGAGTAGGGGCCGGTCGTCTCGACGCCCGAGACGTTGGCCAGCGGGGTCTCGATCACCCAGGGCCCGAAGCGGACCCGCAGCGTGCCAGGGCCGACCAGGACCCCGGCGGTGTCCTGGCGGATGCCCAGCACGGACAGCAGGGCGGCGAAGCGGGAGTCGAAGTCGAACGCGAAGCGTTCCGGTGTGCTCGCCATGGTGTCGTCGGTCATCGCTCCCCCTTCCGGCGCGCGCACATGCCGCCATACCGGCTCTTCGAAGTTAAGCGGGGTTGAGGAATCCGCGGCTTCGTCGGGTGGTGGCGCAGCGGGTGCGTAACCGCTGGTTTTCGGGGTTGCGGAAGCCGTACGCGTCGCGGGCGACGGTCTTGATCACGCGGTTGGTGCCCTCGGAGCCGGCGTTGGTGATGCCGGTGTGGATGAACGCGAGGATCTCGGGCCACCAGGTCTCGACCGTGCTCGCCAGGCGTTCCAGTTCAGGCAGGCCGGAGGCGGCGCAGCGGTCATAGAAGCGGAACAGCCGGCCGGCGACGACGGAGCGATCGGGGTGGGTGCGCGCCAAGGCGAGCAGGTCGAGCAGGTCTTCCTTGGCGTTCCACGCGGCCAGGATCGGCACTCCGATCCGCCTCGGTAGCGCCATCAGGTCATCGACCATCGGGTCGAGTTGCGAGCCGTGCATCCGGGCGGCCGAGCGGGTCAGCCGGTTACGTAGTTCCCATTCGCGGTTGCCCTTGCGCCCGCGCCTGCCCCGCACCTGGACGGTGACGCGGCGGCGGACCTCGGTGACGGCGGCGTTGGCCAGCTGCACGATGTGGAAGTGGTCGACCACCAGCCTGGCCTGCGGTAACGCCACCCGGACGGCGGATTTGAAGATGGTGCACATGTCGATCGCGACGAAGGTCACGCCATCACGCCAGGCCTGAGTACGCTGGCCGAGCCAGCCGGTGACAGCAGTGCTGGTACGGCCTTCGACCTGGCCGAGCAGGCCTTGCCCGCCGGACAGGTCGACGAAGCCGACATGCCATCGGTCCACGACGGTCTGCCAGGTGCCGGTGGTCTCATCCCAGGTCCAGCGGGGCCGGCCTCGGCGGATCTCATCGATCCCCAGCACCGTGACGGGGGCGGGCTGACCGGGCAGCACCCGCTGGGCGTGCGCGGTGAACGCCGCACAGGCCACCGGCCAGGACACGCCGTGGTCGCGAGCCGACTGCACGATCGTCCTCCCACGGTCGGCGACGGCTTCCCCGGCGGCCTGGCGTAATCGCACCGTCAGCCGGGCCCGGGCCGGGACCTGTGCGACGTGCTCGGTGAACGTCCCTCTCGGGCAGGCCGGCTCGTCGCAGTACCACCGGCGTTTACGCCAGCGCAGGTCACAGCGGCGGCCCGCGACCGGTAGGTCACGCGGGCGGGTGGTCACCCACTCCTTGACCCGGGCCGCGAACACCCCGCACTCGGGGCAGGCCCGAGCGCTCTCGTCGGCGGTGACCAGATGCACGATCGGCCCCTGCCTGCTGTCTTCACCTGCTGCGACGACGTCGACGACGGCCAGGCCCTCCAGGCCCAGCAGCCGGGTCGTATCGTTGACCATGCTCGCGGCTCTTCTGTTGATCTTCTGCGTAGATAACAGAAATGATCAACGGGAGCCGCGAGCTCCCTCAAGAGGCAATCCATCCCGCAGCCGCGCGAGCAGGCGCAGCCTCGCCTCAACCCCGATCAAGTTCGATGAGCCGCCATACCCCCTCGGCCCAGATCAAACAGGGCCTCCCGCGAAGCCCCGGCCCGGGGAGGGCCGTGGTTCCGGCGACCGCCCTCCGTACGGCGCGGACGGACGGCCGTCCACCCCCGGCGGCCCGGCGTACCCGGGCGCCCGTTCGCTTTGTACGCTTGCGCGTCATGAGCGTGCAGGTGCGCAACAACGTGGGAGTCACCGGCCGGGCGGACGGCCGCCCCATGGTCTTCGCCCACGGGTTCGGATGCGACCAGAACATGTGGCGGCTGGTCGCGCCCGCGTTCGAGGACGACCACCGGGTCGTCCTGTTCGACTACGTGGGCTCCGGCGACTCCGACCTGTCGGCCTACTCGCCCGAGCGCTACTCCTCGCTCCAGGGGTACGCGCAGGACGTCCTGGACGTCTGCGCCGAGCTCGACCTGACCGGCGCGGTCTTCGTGGGCCATTCGGTGAGCGCGATGATCGGCGCGCTGGCGGCCATCAGGGAGCCGGCGCGCTTCGGGGCGCTGGTGATGGTCGGGCCGTCGCCTTGCTACATCGACGACGAGGGCTACACCGGCGGCTTCAGCGCGGCCGACATCGAGGAACTGCTGGAGTCTCTCGACAGCAACTACCTCGGCTGGTCCAGCGCCATGGCCCCGGTGATCATGGGCAATCCGGAGCGCCCCGAGCTGGGGGCCGAGCTGACCAACAGCTTCTGCCGCACCGATCCGGACATCGCCAAGCGGTTCGCGACGGTGACGTTCCTGTGCGGGCCGCCGGAGACATGGTCGGCGAGATCGGGCGACCCGGCAGCGTCCTCGGCCTGCTGCCCAAGATCAGGCTGACCGACGTCGACGTCGATCTCGCCCCCGGCGACGTGGTCCTCTTCTACACCGACGGCGTCGTCGAGGCGCGCAGGGGCGAGGACCTGTACGGCGAGGACCGGCTGCGGCGCCTGCTCGGCGCCTCCCGCGCCATGGACGCCGCGGGGATCGCCGAGGCGGTCGTGGACGAGGCCGTCGCCTTCCAGTCCGGGCTGCCGCGCGACGACATCGCCGTCCTCGTGCTCAAGATCCCCGCCTGATCGCGCAGTCTCCCCGCGCCGCCCGCGCCGCCCGCCCGCTCCGCCCGCGCTGTCTGCCCGCTCCGCCCGCCCGTGCCGTCCTCCCGTGCCGTCCTCCCGGGCGGAAACAGGGGACGGCGACTGGTGATTTCCCCGATGCCGTGACCGGTTCAGATCACGAGACTCCTGTCATCCCCCACGGCAAGGAGATCTCATGCGTAGGATCGTCGGCCCCCTCCTCGGCATCCTGGCCCTGCTCGGCTTCCTCGCCCCCACTGCCCCCGCGCAGGCGGCCACGCACAACCCCGTCGTATTCGTCCACGGCTACACCGGAAACAGCACCAACTTCGCCACCCTGCAGGCGTACCTGGTGGCCAACGGCTGGTCCGCCAGCCGGCTGTACGGCTACAACTACAACTGGGCCGGCTCGAACGTGGTCAGCGCCCAGGGCCTGGCCGCCCTCGTCAACCAGATCAAGGCGAGCACGGGCGCGTCCCAGGTCGACATCGTCAACCACTCGATGGGCGGCCTGGTGACGCGGTACTACCTGCAGAAGCTCGGCGGCGCCGCCAACGTCGGCCACGTCGCCTCGCTGGCCGGCGCCAACCACGGCACGACGTACGCCGCCGCCTGCACCATCTATGTCTCGTGCATCGAGATGCTGCCCGGCTCGGCGTACATCACCTCGCTGAGCGGCGACGAGACGCCCGGGTCGGCGAAATACGGCACCTGGGTGTCGCCCTGCGACGGCATCATCATCCCCTACACCAGCACCCGGCTGTCCGGGGCGGACAACCACACCCTCGCCTGTGTCGACCACCTGTCGATCCTGAGCAACATCCAGGCGATGTCCGGCATCCGCGATCTGCTCAACAGCTGATCGCCTCTGTTTCCGGCCGGGCGGCCCACCGCCGCCCGGCCGCGTCACGATGGAGGAGTGACGCCATCGGTGACACGGGTGCGGGACGCGCGGGCGGCGGGATCATCGCCGCGAACCCCGGGATCCGGGACGGGTCAGCTCCCGGTCGGCGACGGACTGGGCGAGACGGCCGGCGAGGAGCCGGGTGAAAGGGCAGGCGTCGGACTGGGCGAAAGGGCGGGCGACGGAGTGGGTGAGGCGAACGGCGACATGCCCGGCCAGGGGGAGTAGGTGCTCCGCCACGTTCCCGGCGGCAGGACCGGCACGTCCACCCGGGTCGTCCCCGCGTTCTGGAACCGGAACGTCACGGGGATCGTGCCGCCGCTGCGCAGCGGGCGGGTGAGGCCGACGAGCAGCACCTGCGGGAAGGGCGTCCCGCCGACGTACTTCCCGGCGGGGATCTCCAGGCCGTCCGGGGCGGGCAGGCGGGCCTCCCGGAACAGGCCCCCGGTGTCCACCGACACCAGGCGGTCGGCGCGGCCCGTCTGGTTGAGCAGCATCATGTACATCGGCATGTCGGTCCCCGGCGGGGCGGGCTGCAGCGGGCCGATGATGAAGGCGTTGCGGAGCAGCATGCCGGGCAGGTCCGCGTTCGCCCCGTCGTTCTGGGGGATCGTCTCGGTGTAGAAGTCCTGCTTCATGTCGCCGCAGGCCGCGGTGACGGTCGCGGCCGCGACGCAGAGAGCCGCCAGGATTGCGCGCATGTCGACCTCGGCTCGCTCGTAGGCGTCTTTCGAGGCTGGGTACCCCTCTAACCCGGTTGTTTACCGCCGGGGAATCATGCGAGCGCCGGGACCCCGGAGGAATCCCCGAGAACGCGGAGGAGACGCATGCGGCTGATCGCCCCGGAGAGGGCAGGGTTCCCTGCGGACCTGCCCCACCGGCTGGACGCCCTCGTACGGCGGGGCGGGGCCCCGGCCCTGCACGGCGTCGTGGTGGCCCGGCACGGCCGCGTCGTCCTCGAGTGGTACGGCGGCGGCGAGGACCACGTGCTGAACACCCCGCTCGGCCACGTGGACTTCGGGCCGGACACGCCGCACGACCTGCGCTCGGTCACCAAGAGCCTGGTGGCGCTCCTGTACGGCATGGCGCTGGAGTCCGGCCTGGTGCCGGAGCCCGGCGAGCCGCTCCTGACGGTCTTCCCCGAGCACGCCGACCTCGCGGCCGATCCCCGCCGGGCCGGGCTGACGATCGGGCACGCGCTGACGATGACGATGGGCCTGGAGTGGGACGAGAGCGCGCCTACACCAGCCCGGCCAACAGCGAGATCGCCATGGAGTTGGCGCGGGACCGCTGCCGCTACGTGCTGGAGCGCCACCTGACGCCGCGCGGCCTGGCCCGGATCGGCCAGGCCCTGCTGAACCGGGAGATCGCCCCCGGCTGGATCGGGGAGATGCTGCGCCCGCGGGTGCCCGCCTGGGAGGGCGTCTCCTACGGGCACCTGTGGTACGTGGGCGAGGAGGGGCGGGCGACGGCCATGGGCAACGGCGGCCAGCGGCTGTTCCTGCTGCCCGATCTCGATCTCGTGGTCGTCGTCCCGGCGGGCGCCTACGATGAGGCCGGACAGGACACGGCGCCGAGAGCGGTCCTGGAAGATGTGGTGCTGGCCGCGATCACACGAGGAGACGCCAGATGATTTTCATCACCGCGAAGTTCCGGGTGCTGCCGCAGTACGCCGACCAGTGGCCGGAGATCACCCGTGAGTTCACCGAGGCGACCCGCGCCGAGCCGGGCTGCCTGTGGTTCGACTGGTCGCGCAGCCTCGACGACCCCGCCGAGTACGTGCTCGTCGAGGCGTTCCGGGACGACGAGGCCGGAGCCGCGCACGTCGGGTCGGAGCACTTCCGTACGGCCCAGCGGACGCTGCCGCCCCACCTCGCCGAGACCCCGAGAATCGTCAACGTCAAGGTCCCGCAGGACGACTGGTCCCTCCTCGGCGAGATGGCCGTCCCCGCCGAGGACTGAAACGCACCCAGAAGAGCCGGGTCCCCGTGTGAGACGACGATGCCCTCGGAGCCCCCAGTGAGGGGGTCCGAGGGCATCGTGGTGTGTCAGTAGCCGAGGTCGCCGAGGTCGGGCTGCTGCCAGCCGCCCTGCGGCACGTCGCCCCGGTACGGCCCGCTCACGACCGGCGGCACGAAGGTCTCCTTGATCGTGCGGGCGTTGACCCAGCGGATCAGGTTGAAGATCGAACCGGCCTTGTCGTTGGTGCCCGAGGCGCGGGCCCCGCCGAACGGCTGCTGCCCGACGACCGCGCCGGTCGGCTTGTCGTTGACGTAGAAGTTGCCCGCCGCGAAGCGCAGCCGCTCGGTGGCGTCGTCGATGACGTACCGGTCCTGCGCGATGATCGACCCGGTCAGCGCGTACGGCGCGATGCCCTCCATCTGGTCGAGCACGGAGTCGTACGCGGCGTCGTCGTAGACGTGGACGGCGAGGATCGGGCCGAAGTACTCCTTCACGAAGACCTCGTCTGCGGGGTCGGCGCACTCCAGCACGGTCGGCCGCACGAAGTAGCCGGTCGAGTCGTCGTAGGAGCCGGTGAGCACCGAGATCGAGTCGGCCGAGCGCGCCCGGTCGATGGCCTCCTTGTGCTTGGCGAAGGCCCGCGCGTCGATCACCGCGCCCATGAACGTGGACAGGTCGCCCGACACGTCGCCCACGGTGAGCGACTCGGCCGCCGAGACGAAGTCGTCGCGCATCCGCGTCCACAGCGAGCGCGGCACGTACGCCCGGGAGGCCGCCGAGCACTTCTGGCCCTGGTATTCGAACGCGCCCCGCAGCAGCGCGGTCGACAGCACCCCGGTGTCCGCGGACGGGTGGGCCAGGATGAAGTCCTTGCCGCCGGTCTCGCCGACGAGCCGCGGGTAGCTCCTATAGCCGGAGATGTTCTCCCCGACGGCGCGCCACAGGTGCTGGAACGTCGCCGTCGAGCCGGTGAAGTGGATCCCGGCCAGCTCGGGGTGGGGCAGGGCGACCTCGGAGACGGCGGCGCCGTTGCCGGTGACCATGTTGATCACACCGGGCGGCAGCCCGGCCGCCTCCAGCAGGCGCATGGTGAAGTGCGCCGCGAACTGCTGGGTCGGCGACGGCTTCCACACCACGACGTTGCCCATCAGCGCCGCCGCCGCGGGCAGGTTGGCCGCGATGGAGGTGAAGTTGAACGGCGTGATCGCCAGGACGAAGCCCTCCAGCGGGCGATACTCCATCCGGTTCCACACACCCGGCGACGACACCGGCTGCTCGGCGAGCAGCCGCCGCGCGTAGGCGACGTTGAACCGGAAGAAGTCGATCAGCTCGCAGGCGGCGTCGATCTCGGCCTGCTGCGCCGACTTCGACTGGCCGAGGATGGTGGCCGCGTTGAGCGTGTTACGCCACGGGCCGCTGAGCAGCTCGGCGGCCCGCAGGAACACCGCGGCGCGCTCCTCGAACGGCAGGGCCCGCCAGCGCGGCGCGGCCTCCAGCGCCGCGCCGACCGCCGCCCGCACATCGGCCGCGGTGGCGTCGGCCGTACGGCCGAGCACGGCGGCGTGGTTGTGCGGCTGCACGACGTCGATCGGGGCGCCGCCGGCCATGCGCCGCTCGCCGCCGATCGTCATCGTCAGGTCGAGGGACGTCCCCGACAGCTCCTTGATCCGGGTCTCCAGGGCCGCGCGCTCGGCGCTGCCCGGCCCGTACGCGTGCACCGGCTCGTTCGCCGGCACCGGGACCTCGGTGATCGCATCCATCATTTACCCCTCAAAGCGCGAAGGAAGAAGGCGACGTTGGCCGGGCGCTCGGCGAGGCGGCGCATGAAGTAGCCGTACCAGTCGTCGCCGTAGGGGACGTAGACCCGCACCCGGGACCCGGCCGCGGCCAGCGCCGCCTGCCTGTCGGCCCGGATGCCGTAGAGCATCTGGAACTCGTAGTCGTCCGGGCCGCGCCCGGCGCTCACCGCGAGCGACTCGGCGATCGCGATCAGCCGGTCGTCGTGCGTGGCCACCATGGGATAGCCCGTGCCCGACATGAGGGTCCGCAGGCACCGCACGTACGCGCGGTCGACCTCGGCCTTGCTCTGCCAGGCCACCGAGGCGGGCTCGGCGTAGGCGCCCTTGACCAGCCGCACCCGCGACCCCGCGAGATCGCGGCAGTCGGCCTCGCTGCGGAACAGGTAGGCCTGGATCGCCACGCCCGTCTCCGGGAAGTCCTCCCGCAGCGCGCGCAGCGTGCCGAGCGTCGCGTCGACGGTGGTGTGGTCCTCCATGTCCAGGGTGACGGTGGAGCCGCACTCGCGCGCCGCCGCGCAGATCTGCCGTGCGTTCTCCAGCGCCATGCCCGGGTCGAGGGCCTGGCCGACGGCCGACAGCTTGACCGACACCTCGGCCCGGTCGCCGAGGCCGAGCGGCCGCAGCTCCTCGAGCAGGGAGACGTACGCCTTGGCGGTGGCGACGGCGGCGCCGGGGTCCCGGACCTCCTCGCCCAGATGGTCGATGGTGACGGACAGCCCCGAGCCGGTCAGGCGGCGCGTCGCGGCGACGGCGTCCGCGGTGGACTCTCCGGCCACGAAGCGGTCGACGACCTTGCGCGTGAGCGGGAGCCCCGACACGGCCCGGCGGGCGAGCGGGCTTCGTGAGCACGCGAGAAGCAGGGAACCGAGCATGGCCTCAGGCTAAATCCGCACGTCACGGAAGTTCCACGGACATCCGCCACAGCATTTTTCGACAAATGTACAAGAATGTCAGCATGCAAGACATCGTCGATGAGATCTCCCGGCTGCTGGACGCCTCCGTGACCCTGGAGGACCGCTCCTTCAACCTGCTGGCGTACGGCGCGCAGAGCGGGGACATCGACCGCGTGCGGCAGGAGTCGATCCTGCGCCGCCACGCGTCCGACGAGGTGAGGGCCCACTTCGAGGCGTACGGCATCGCCACCGCGACGGGCCCGGTGCGCATCCCCGGGCTGTCCGGCCTGCTCGGCCGCGTGTGCGTGCCGCTGCGGCACGAGGGGGTGACCTACGGCTACCTGTGGGCGCTCGAATCCGGGGAGCTCACCGACGAGCGGCTGGCCGAGATCGCGCCGCTGGTCGCTCAGGCGGCCGCGCTGCTGGCCAGGCAGGCCCGCGGCCGGCACGCCCCGCTGCGCCAGTTCTTCTCGGCCGACCCCGCGGTCCGCGCCACCGCCCGGGTGGACGTCGAGGGACCGGTGACGGCGCTGGCCGTGCGGACGCCCACGGCGGTCTCCGGGCCGCCGCGCACGCTGCCGCGCGGCGTGCTGGCCGACCCGGACGTGACCGACACGGCCGTGGACGCGCCGCTGCTCGCCGTGCTGGCGCCCGCCGGGCAGGCCGCGCACGTCGCGCGCCTCCTGCACAAGCTGTACGGCATGGCCGCCGGGATCGGGGGTCCGCGCGACGATCCGGGGGAGGCGTGGCAGAGCTGGCGGGAGGCGCTGCTGGCGCTGCGGGTGGCCGAGCACGTCGGGCGGCACGCCCCGGTGGCCGACTGGAGCACGCTCGGCGTCTATCGGCTGCTGGCCCGGCTGTCGCCGCGCGACCTGGCCGATCTCGCCGCCGAGTCGGCCGCCCTCACGCCCGGGATCGCGGCGAGCGTGGAGACCTACCTCGACCACGCCGGGCAGGTCCAGGAGACGGCTGCGGTGCTGGGCGTGCACCGGCAGACGCTGTACTACCGCCTGGGCAAGGCCGGGCGCCTCACCGGGCTCGACCTCGCCGACGGGGAGGACCGCCTGCTGCTCCACCTGTCGCTGAAGGCGGCGGCCCTGCTCCCCTCGTGACGGCTATCCGATCCTGGTCATGTTCGACTCGTAGCCCCCGCCGCCCGGGTAGTTCCATCGTCCGGTCATGGCGTCGCCGTCCGGGGTGAAGGTGCCCCGGAAGTACGCCGGAGACCCCTTCGCGCCGAACCAGATGGTCAGCGTGTCGCCGTCGAGTTCGTAGACGTAGTCGAGGGTGTCGCCTGAGCTGCTGTAATAGCGGGACTTGATGTCCTCGCTCGGCCCGTCGGCCCCGTATGACCTCTCCCTGCCGATGATCTCCAGGCCGGTGATCGGCTGACCGTCCTGCTCCAGCCGGATGTCCTGGATGAGGAAGAAGCCCCCCTCCATCCAGCGGTAGGTGACCGTGCCCTCCGAGCCGCCGGTCACGCGCCAGGTGCCGACGAGCCGGTTCAGCGCCCGGAGCTGTTCGTCCGGCTGCGTCGTGGTGATGTCCGGCATGGTGTCTCCCTTCCTTCCGTTCGTGTGATGCCGCTCGTACGACGGCGCGGGCGGGGAAAGGGAATCGGTCCGGACGGAAGAAATAGATCACGACTCGATAACGGCGGATTCGATCGAGAGCGGCAGGCCGAACAGCGGCAGCAGCTCGGGGCCGAACGTGGTGATCTCCGTGATGAGGCCGTCCTCGGCGCACAGCACGTCGATGTTGACGGCGGCGTAGGAGGTCTCGCCGGGCCGCCGCACGTAGTTCGCCACCGCGGGCTGCCGGTTCACCGCGAGCGGGACGCAGTGCCACTCGCCCCAGCGCTCCTCGCCCTCCAGCACCGGACGCCACATGTCGAGCACGGCCGCCCGCCCCACGTACACCAGGGCGGCGGGCGGCATGGCCTGCAGGACGTCCTCGCGCAGCAGCGCCGCCAGCGCCGGCAGGTCGGCGTTCCTGGATGCGGTGACATAGCGCTGCAGCAGGTCGAGCTCCTCGCGGGTGGGCCGGGTGGCCGCGGCCCAGTCCGCCCGCCGCCTGGGCAGCCGTTCGCGCAGCGTCGCGCGGGCGCGCTGCAACGCGCTCTTGACCGAGGCGACGCTCATCTCCAGCGCCTCGGCGGTCTCGGTCACCGGCCAGCCGGCGACGTCGCGCAGGATCAGCACGGCCCGCTGCCGCGGCGGGAGGTGCTGGATCGCCGCCAGGAACGCCAGCTCGACGGTCTCCCTGGCGATGGCCGCCGCGTCGGGCGCGCCCTCGTCCGGCGCCGCCAGGTCGAGCAGGTCGTCCGGATAGGGCTGGAGCCAGGCGACGTCGGCCGCGGCCGGACGCCCCGGGCTCTCCGCGACGTCCGCCGCCACCGTCTCGCGGGCGCGGGCCGGGCCGGACAGTGCGTCGAGGCAGGCGTTCGTGGCGATCCGGTAGAGCCACGCCCGGAACGTCGAGCGTCCCTCGAAGCTCTCCCGCGCCCGCCAGGCCCGCAGCAGCGTCTCCTGCACCATGTCTTCGGCGTCGGTGAACGACCCGAGCATCCGGTAGCAGTGCACCCGCAGCTCGTGCTGGTGACGCGCGGCGAGCTCGCCGAAGACGGCCTGGTCGCCCGACCGGACGGCCTCCGCCATGGCGTCGGCGGCCGGGGAGTCCCCGGCCGTGACGTGCTGTTCGCTCACGCCCGCCCCGCGTCTCCGTCACCCGTACGTGATCAGCCGGAGCCTACTGCGGGGCCCGGTAGACCCGCACCCACTCGACGTACACCGTGCCGCCGGAGGCGTCGTTGCGCAGCACCAGGCCCAGCGGAGACCGGGGGACGTACGGGCCGGTGTAGTTCCACACCTGCCTGCCGTCCAGCCAGAAGGTCACCCGGCCGGGCAGCCAGTCGACGGTGACCGTGTGCCCCTGGGTGAAGGCGGTCGCCAGCTCGGCCCGGGCCAGCTCCCGGCCCTGCCGGACGGAGAGCTCCGCGCGCCCGCCCGCGGTCGCCGCCACGCCGATCGCCGCGTCCTCGGCCCCGGCGTCCCCGGCCCCCGTGCCACGCGTCCCCGGGAACCGCGCGGATCCCGGGACGTCGTCCCGCGAGCCGCCGCGCCGCGAGCCACCGTACTGCGAGCCGTACGCGGAGTCGCCGTACACGTCGTCGTACACGTCGTCGTACGAGTCGCCGTACGGGTTGTCGTATCGGGCACCGTCGAGGGAGTCGTACGAGGGGTCGTCGTAGCGGGGTGCCTCGGCGGAGGATCGGCCGGACCGGGAGCCGCCGCGCCGCGCGTTTCCATACTCGGCGGCGTCCGACCGGGGCGACTGCAGCAGCACGGCGGGAAGCGCCCCCTCGTCGGCCTGCAGGCGGACCTCCCAGCGGCCGTACCGTTGGAGCGCGGCCCCGGAAAGGTCCACGCCGCCGCCGTTCGCGGTGACGCGCAGCGCCTGCCCGCCGAAGTCCTCGGCCAGGGCCGGCGCGCCCCAGCCGGTCGCGGAGGCGCCGGACGCGGAGGCTCCGGACGCGCGGGGAGCCGGTGTGCCGGACGGCGGGCTCGCCGGCGCGCTCGGCGCCTTGCTCTGCGCTGTGCTCGGCGGCGGAGAGGACGCCGGTGCGGCCCCGGGGGTCGCCTGGGCGGCGGCCCGGGGCACGTCCTCCGGTTCGATGGCGTGAACCACGACCGGCCCGTCCGCGGGGCGAACGGGCTCCGCCAGCCGCATCGGCGGCTCGGTTCCGGTTCCGGCCGACGCCCGCGCGCCGGGCGAAAGGCCGGGAGACGGAAGGGGGGACGGGCTGGGGGAGGGACGCGGCGCGACCGCGGGGATGTCGCCGATCTTCTCCGCGATCGTGGCGTCGCCGGTCGTGTCCGCGGCCTTCTCGCCCTCCTGCCCGGCGTCCTCGGCGGGTGCGGCGGCCGGGGTGGCGATCTGCGTCGCGCTCAGCCCCGCCGCGTTCGCGTTGCCCGGCCGCGCGCCGGACGAGTCGGGGGAGGACGCCGATCCCTGTGCGGCGGACTCGTCTCCGGCGGTGAACACCTTCACGGAGTCCGCGTTCGAACAGGCCGTGGCGGCGGCGATGAGCATCGCCGCCGCCACCGCTAAACCAGGCCCATGACGTGACATGAGCCGAGTTAATCACATCATTTCACTCAGATAACTGCCTTAATCCGGTAATATCTCTTGCCTTTTTACGCGCACGTCTTCTCGTAAACGCGGAGCAGTTCCATGCTGATTCGTTCGACCGAATAGCGGGAACGCGCGCGGTCGGCGGCCGCGTAGCCGATGGCCGTGCGCAGGGTGGGGTCGCCGAGCAGGCGGCGGATCCGATGGGCGATCTCCAGCGGGCGGTCGGGCCGGGTCAGGAAGCCGGTCACGCCGTCCACGACCGAGTCGAGATGCGCGCCGGTGGCCGAGGCGATGACCGGGATGCCGCAGGCCATGGCCTCCAGCGCGGCCGTGCCCGTGGGGACGGTCGACGGCAGCGACAGCACCAGATCGGCGCTGCGCATGAGCTTGGGCATCGCGGTGTGCGGCACCATGCCGAGCATCTCCACGCGGTCGGCCACGCCGTGCTCCGTGGCGAGGGCGCGCAGCCGCTCGACGCTCAGGTCGTCGCCGCCGGCGATCACGAGCTCGGCCTCCGGAACGGCACGCAGGGCGTGCACGGCCCAGTCGGCGCCCACGTGCCCCACGTGGAGGAGGCGGGGCCGCTCGCCCCTCGGGAAGGCGGGGCCCTGGCGGCGGAAGCGCTCGATGTCCACGCCGTGCGGGACGACCGAGATGTTGCGGCGCGGCACGCCCATCCGGATCAGCTCGGACTCCTCGTCGGCGCAGGCGGCGATGACGGCCCTGGCCCTGCGGCCGATCGCGCACTCCAGCCGCCGTACGGGCGCGGCGCTGCGGCTGTCGTCGTAGTGGCTGTGGAAGGTCTGGGTGACCGGCACGCCCAGGCCCTCGGACCCGGCGATGGCGGCCAGGCCGCTCGACCACGAGTAGGCGTGGATGATGTCCGGGCGGTGCTCCCGCCACCGGCGCCGCAGGCCGTCGCTGAAGTCCGGGATGTAGGGGAGGAGGTCGTTTTCCGACAGCTCCATGTCGGGCCCGGCGGGCACGTGCTCGACGCCGTCCCCCTGCACCTTCGAACGGGTGTAGACGGTGACCCGGTGGCCCCGGCCCAGCTCGCGGGCGATGGCGGGAGTGTCGGGAGTCAGTTCGTGCGCGGAGACGATGGCGATATCCATGGCACACCTCAAGACAGGAAGGCGTCTGAAAGGGTGTGCCTGCGTCCTAGGCACGATGTAGATGATGTTTACCTTACTCTGATTCGCGCTAAACGCCTAATCGGGAAAAATCATGCGCATGTCCGCAGGCCCGGCGCGGCGGCCGGCCCCCTGACGGCAGCCGCCCTTCTCCTGACATATGCCCAGGTAGCCGCCGATCCGACCCTCACGGACCATCCTCATCGGGCCGCTCGCCGCCATGCGCCGCATCCGCCTCCGCCCGCCCGTCTCGACCGCCCTCTCGGCCCGGCGGGGGAGGATCCCGTCAGCGGGCCCGGCGCAGCGTGAGGACGGTGATCTCGTCGACCGCGTGGGTGCCGCAGAAGGCCCGGTGGTCCTCCTCGATGGCCTTGACGACCGCGCCAGGGGGCTGCCCGGAGCAGCGGGCGAGCGCCTCGGTGAGCCGCTGCTCGCCGTAGTTGTCCCCGGCCGGGCTCTGCGAGCCCACCAGGCCGTCGCTGTAGAGGACGAGCGTCTCCCCGGCCGAGAGCGTGATCTCCTCCGTCGCGGGCACGGAGCCCTCCTCGAAGCCCAGCGGGACACCGCCGCCCTCGGAGAACCGGACGCCGCCGCCCGGCTGGATCAGCGCCGCGGGATGATGCCCCGCGGAGGCGAGCCGCACCTTTCGGCCCCGTACGAAGCCCGCGGCGGCCATCACGAACATGCCCGTCTTCTGCACGACGAGGGCATCGCTGACCTTGCGCAGGGCCTGCCCCGGGTCGTCCTCCCACACGCTCAGCACGCGCAGGCCGTTGCGGACCATGGCGGTCACGGCGGCCGCCTCCTCGCCGCGCCCTGCCGCGCTGCCGATCACGAAGCCCCACCCGTTCTTGACGGTGAACACGTCGTAGAACTCGCCGCCGATGGCGCGCATGCCGGAGCCGGGATGATAGGCGGCGGCGATCTCGAAGCCGGGGATCTCGGGGAGCGTCCGGGGGAGCACGCCGGTCTGCAGGGTGTCGGCGGCGTGGGCCCGGCGCTGGAACCCCTGCTGGGCCCGCATCGCGAGGCCGAGATGCAGCCCGATCTCCTCCAGCAGACCCAGGTCGGCGAGGCCGAACGGCGGGCGGTCGCGCAGCCGCACCAGCGTGAGCACGCCGCGTGCCTCGCCGTCGGCGCGGATCGGCACGCTGAGCAGCGAGCCCGCGCGCATCGCCTGGAGCACGTCGCCGCCGAGCAGGGAGTCGTCGGTCAGCATCTCGTGGACGACGCCGCTCTGCGTGGTCATCACCTGCTCCACGACCGGCGCGAGCGCGGGCGGAGCCTCCTCGACGGCCCGCTGCAGCCGCCCGACCGGCTGGTCGCTCGGCCCGATGACGACCGTGCGCACCAGGCCGCCGTCCCTGGCGACGTCCGCGATCACCCAGTCGGCCGTCTCCGCCGCGAGCAGGCGGGCCGCCCGCAGCAGGGCGACGGGCTCGCGCAGGCTCTCCTCGTCGAGCAGCAGCGTGGTCAGCCGCGACAGCAGCTCGTGCCGCCTGGCCGCCGCCAGCACGGCCGCGTCGTCGGGCACGCCTCCCTGTACGGCGGGCTCGGGCAGCTGGACCTCGGTGGGCAGCACGACCCCGGCGATCATCTCCTGCGGCTCGCCCGGCATGTGCAGGCGGCTCAGCACCAGCCGTACGGTGTGGGCGCGGCCCTGGTGGGCCAGCCGGGTCAGGAACGAGGCGCTGTCGTCGCCGTGGAGGACGGCGGCGAAACGCTGCCGGAACGCCGCGCGGGCGGTCACGTCGACGAGCAGGGGGAACGCGCGGCCGATCAGATAGCCGGCGGGGCTGCCGAGCAGGCGCGTGGTCTCGTTGTTGATGCGGCGCACCGTGCCGCCCGTGTCCATGATGACCACGGGGATCGGCAGCGCCCGGAACACCTGGCGCAGCAGCTTCTGCTCGCGCTGACCGCCGCCGTCCCTGCGCCTGCGGCTGCGCGCCAGCTCGCTCAGGGCCTTGCGGACCAGTTCCTCGGCGGCGTCCAGCTCTCGTAGCATCGCGCCCGGGTCAGGATCTTCCCGTAGGGTGGCGATGCGGTCGGCGAGCCCGCTCAACGCGCGCTCGAGCTCGGCGGTGTCGGGCAAGCTGCCCCCCTCTCTCGACGTAGACGCTACGCCAAACCCCAGGTCTAATCGATCCAGCCTGGATTAACCCGAAAACTATGGGAATGGTCTTTCTACCATGGAGACGACATCCATTCTCGCGCGTGACCTCGCGGCTTTGGGCCGCGTGACAGAGGGCACGTCGGCCGAGAGCGTTCTGCGTGGCATCACCGAGGCGGTCGCCCGGGGCGTCCCCGGCTGCGCGGGCGGCACCGCCGAGCTGTGGATGGAGGGGCGGGTGCTGCTGGCCGCCTCCCACAGCGAGCTCACCCTGCTCATCGACCGCGAACGCGACCTGCGCGAGGGCCCGTCGCGGGAGGCGCTGTCCACCGGGCGGCCGATGACGATCCCCGACGTCATGCGCGAGACCCGATGGTCCCGCTACGCCGCCACCGCCGTACGGCACGGGGTGCGCTCGGTGCTCGTCGTGCCGATCGCCGTGGAAGGCGCCGTCGTGATCATCGGCCTGTACGGCGTGCGCCCCGGCGTGTTCAGCTCCGGCGGCCCGCTCATGGCCCTGCTGCGCGAGCAGGTCACCGTGGCGCTGGCCAACATCTGGGAGTTCGACGACGTCCTGACCGGCGCGGCGCAGATGCAGGAGGCGCTGGCCGGCCGGTCGGTGATCGACCAGGCCAAGGGCATCATCATGTCGAAGAGCGGCTGCTCGGCCGAGGAGGCGTTCGACGAGCTCAGACGGGTGTCGCAGCACCACCAGGTCAAGGTGGCCGACCTGGCCAGGCTCCTGGTGACCGAGCACCAGCAGAAGCACGGGGGAGCCGCCCCGGACTGAGCGGAGCCGTACGCGCCGGCGGGCACGTGGCGGCCGGCGGGCGGGCTCAGGCGGCGAACGCGGCGAGGGCCTCGTCGAGGGTGTCGAACAGGGGAAGCCGCTCCGACAGGCCGGTCACCCACATCACCTTGGAGTTCGGGTATTGCACGGAGATCAGCGCGAAGTTGCCGCCGGCCGTGGTCGAGCGCTGCCAGTGGTGCACGATCAGGCCCAGCGCGCGCGAGTCCATGAACGTCACGCCGCCCAGGTCGAGCACCATGCCGGGGCCGTGGTCGTCGGCCGCGGCGTCCAGGTAGTCCGAGAACTGCTCACGAGTCGTGGCGTCGAGGACGCCGTTCACATGGATCACCACGATGTCCCCCGCCATGCTGGACGTCAGGGACAGCAGCCCGTTGTCAGACACCTCGCGCCTCCTCTGCGGCAACATTACTGGTGCCGAGGGGGTGGTGATACTCCCGATTTTCCGGCAATATACTGATGCAGAGGTCCAGCAGAGGGCCTCGTCTCGATACTGTAGCGAGGCGTGCCTTCTGCGTGGTCAACCCAGGCGTAGGCGCCCTCGCGAGAAATACGAGGGGACTGCGCAGATGGCTGCCGAGGTCCGTGCAGAGACCGCCAGCAATCCGACCGCCGAAGAGCTCCTGGCCGAACTGGTCATGGACGGTCTGTCCGAGGAGCGGCGGGAACGCCTCCGCGAGAAGATCGTCGAAATGCACCGTCCGATGGCGAGGGACATCGCCCGGCGGTACCTCAACCGCGGCGAGCCCATGGAGGACCTCCTCCAGGCCGCGTACGTCGGCCTCATGAAGGCCATCAACGGCTTCGACCCCACCCTCGGCCACAGCTTCCGCGGGTACGCCATGGTCACCATGACGGGCGAGGTCAAGCGGCACTTCCGCGACCGCACCTGGGCCGTCCGGGTGCCCCGCCTCTACCAGGAGCGCCGGGCCGAGCTCAACCGGCACGTCGCCGACATGACCCAGGAGCTGGGCCGGTTCCCCACCGTCGCCGAGCTCGCCAAGAAGATGGGGCTGTCCGAGGAGGACATGCTCCTCACCATGGACGCCTCCGCGGCGTACAGCACGCTCTCCCTCGACGCGCCGATCGGCGCGGACGACGACGCCGCCGCGCTCGGCGACGTGATCCCCGAAGAGGACGACGCGCTCGACACCCTCGTGGACAGCGAGGCGCTGAAGCCGCTCATCGACCTTCTCCCCGAGCGGGAGAAGAACATCCTCCTGCTGCGCTTCTACGGCAACATGACGCAGGCCGAGATCGCGGCTGAGTTCGGCATATCGCAGATGCACGTCTCACGGATCCTCCGCAAGACCCTCGACCAGCTCCGGGCGGAGCTCGTCGCGGGATGAGAGGATGCGGCGATGGCCGGGACGATGCCCGGGACACCGTCGTGCCACGGCGGCTGTGCCACGGCGGCTGTGCCACGGCGGTGTCCCGGGGTATCTTCGTCCTGCCCATAGCCCAAAGACCCTGAGACGGCCAGATTTCCGGCGGGAGGCGTGTACCGGGTGAAAGATGACGGCGTTCCCGCGCACGTCACCGGAGCGGCCAAGGAGCGTGCCTTCTCCTTAGCCGATCTGCCCGACCTGCGGGAGTTCGCCGCCGCCGAGGCGCTGCGTCGCGGCATGCCGGAGGACGCGATCGGCGACTTCCTGGTCGCGCTCAACGAGGTCGCCACCAACGCGGTCACCCACGGGTCGACGAAGGCGCGGCTGGGCATCCGGAGCGACGGGACCGCCCTGGTGGTCGCCGTGCACGACGACGGCCGGGCCTGGCGTCCAGAGGGCGAGCCCGGCCACGACCCGCCTCCGGAGAACGCGACCAGCGGCATGGGGCTGTGGGTCGCGCGCATGCTGAGCAACGAGCTCCAGGTCACCACCGGTCCCAGGGGAACCACGGTGACGATGCGTTTCCTCCTCGCGTAGGGGTAGGGGACAGCCATGGCTGTCCCACGGATTCTGATCGTCGGCGGCGGATACGTCGGCATGTACACGGCACTGCGCCTGCAGCGCAGGCTCCGCCGCGGCGAGGCGCTCGTGACCGTCGCGGACCTCGACTCCTACATGACCTACCAGCCCTTCCTGCCGGAGGCGGCCGCGGGGAACATCGAGGCGCGGCACGTCGTCGTCCCGCTCAGGCGGGTGCTGAACCGGTGCCAGATCCTCAGCGGCCGGATCACCCAGGTGCGGCTGGGCGACCGCAAGGCGGAGTTCACCCCGCACGAGGGGCCCGACCTCACCATCGACTACGACTATCTCGTCATCGCGCCGGGCTCGATCTCCCGGCTGCTGCCGGTGCCCGGCCTCGCCGAGCACGGCATCGGCTTCAAGACCATCGAAGAGGCCATCGCCCTGCGCAACCACGTGCTCGGCCGCCTCGACATCGCCGCGTCCACGCCGGACCCGGAGGTCCGCCGCAGGGCCCTCACCTTCGTCTTCGTCGGCGGCGGCTACGCCGGCGTGGAGGCGCTGGCCGAGCTGGAGGACATGGCGTCGGACGCGCTCGAATACTTCACCGGGCTGCGCCGCGAGGACATGCGCTGGGTGCTGGTGGAGGCCACCGACCGCATCCTGCCCGAGGTCGGCCCCGACATGGGCAAGTGGACTGCCCTCCAGCTGCGCGAGCGGGGCATCGAGATCCGCATGAACACGCTGCTGAAGTCCGCGGAGGGCGGCCACATCGTGCTGAGCGACGGCGAGGAGTTCGACGCCGACACCCTGGTCTGGACGGCCGGCGTCAAGCCCAACCCGCTGGTCGCCGCGGGCGACCTGCCCCTGGACAAGAGGGGCAGGATCAAGGTCGACGCCTGCCTGCGCGTGCACGGCACCGACTTCGCCTTCGCCGCGGGCGACTCCGCCGCCGTCCCCGACCTGACCCGGCCGGGCGAGTTCTGCCCGCCCAACGCCCAGCACGCCGTACGGCAGGCCAGGACGCTGGCCGGCAACCTCCTCGCGGCGCTGCGGGGGGAGGTCCAGCGGCCCTACCGGCACAAGTACGCCGGGTCGGTGGCGAGCCTGGGGCTCTACAAGGGGGTCGCGCAGATCTACGGCCGGGAGCTTCGCGGCTTCCCCGCCTGGCTGATGCACCGCACCTATCACCTGACGCGGATGCCGACGTTCAACAAGAAGACCCGGATCCTCATGGACTGGACGCTCGGGCTGTTCTTCCCTCGCGAGATCATCTCGCTGGGGGCCATCGAGGAGCCGCGCAAGGAGTTCACGCTGTCCGCCCGCTCGTGAGCGCACTCCGGCGGCCGCCTTTCCGGGGCGTCACACCGGCGCCGAGTCGTGCCTGCGACGAGCGTCACGCTACGTGGCTCGGGGGGCTCGGAGGCGGCTGCAGGCGGCTCGGAGGCGGCTGCGCCGGGCGGCTCCGAGCCCGGGCACCCCCGCCGGGCCGGGGGAACCGGCGGCCCGGCGGGAAACGCGCTGATCACCCCACTTCGGCGGCGGGGGCGTCCTCATCGGTCAGGGCCCCGGCGAACTGCGCCGAATAGAGCCGGTGATAGGCGCCCCGCGCGGCGAGCAGCTCGTCGTGGGTGCCGTGCTCGACGATGCTTCCGGACTCCATCACCAGGATGAGGTCGGCGTCGCGGATGGTGGACAGCCGGTGGGCGATGACGAAGCTGGTCCTGTCGCTGCGCAGCGCGGCCATCGCGTGCTGCACCAGGACCTCGGTGCGGGTGTCGACCGAGCTGGTCGCCTCGTCCAGGATCAGCAGCGACGGGTCGGCGAGGAACGCGCGGGCGATGGTCAGCAGCTGCTTCTCGCCGGCGCTGATGTTGCCGCCCTCCTCGTCGATCACGGTGTCGTACCCGTCGGGGAGGGTGCGGACGAACCGGTCGACGTACGTCGCGCGTGCCGCCGCCTGGATCTCCTCGTCGGTCGCCCGCGGGTTGCCGTAGGCGATGTTGTCGCGGATCGTCCCGCCGAACAGCCAGGTGTCCTGCAGCACCATGCCGATCTGGGAGCGCAGGTCCTCGCGGCGCATCGCCGTGATGTCGACGCCGTCGAGGGTGATGCGGCCCGCGTCCAGCTCGTAGAAGCGCATGATCAGGTTGACCAGCGTGGTCTTCCCCGCGCCGGTCGGGCCGACGATCGCGATCGTGTGCCCGGGCTCGGCAACCAGCGACAGGTCCTCGATGAGGGGCTGCTCGGGGTCGTACCTGAAGGACACGTGCTCGAACTCCACGCGCCCCCGCCGGGTCGCGGGCAGCGCCGGCTCGGCCGGGTCGGGCTCCTGCTCCTCGGCGTCCAGCAGCTCGAAGACCCGCTCGGCGGAGGCCACCCCCGACTGCAGCAGGTTGGCCATCGAGGCGACCTGGGTCAGCGGCTGGGTGAACTGCCGGGAGTACTGGATGAACGCCTGCACGTCGCCCAGGCTCATCGAGCCGTTCGCCACCCGTACGGCGCCGACGACCGCGATGGCGACGTAGTTGAGGTTCCCGATGAACATCATCGCCGGCATGATGATCCCGGAGATGAACTGGGCGCCGAAGCTCGCCTTGTAGAGGGCCTCGTTGCGCTCCCGGAACACCTGCTCCACCTCCGGGCCCCGCCCGAAGACCTTCACCAGCTCGTGACCGGTGAACGCCTCCTCGATGTGGGCGTTCAGCGTGCCCGTGTGGGCCCACTGGGCGACGAACTGCTTCTGCGACCGCTTGGCGATCCGCCCCGTGACGATCATCGTGACCGGGATCGTCACCAGCGCGATCACCGCGAGCAGCGGCGAGATCACGAACATCATGACCACCACGCCGATCACGGTGAGCAGCGAGCTCAGCAGCTGGCTCAGCGTCTGCTGCAGGGTCTGCGACACGTTGTCGATGTCGTTGGTGACCCGGCTGAGCAGCTCGCCGCGCGGCTGGCCGTCGAAGAACTTCAGCGGCAGCCGGTGCAGTTTGTCCTCGACGTCGGCCCTGAGGCGGAACACCGTGCGCTGCGTCACGTCGTTGAGCAGCCGGCCCTGCAGCCACATGAACAGCGACGCCGCGACGTACAGCACCAGCACCCACGCCAGGACCGTGCCCAGCGCGCCGAAGTCGATGCCCTGACCGGGAACGACGTCCATCCCCGCCAGCATGTCGGCGAAGTCGCCGTGACCCGAGGCGCGCAGGCCCTCCACGGCCTGCTCCTTGGTCGTCCCGGCGGGCAGCCGTCCGCCGATCACACCGCTGAAGATCACGTCGGTCGCGCGGCCGAGCAGCTTCGGCCCGATGACGGAGAACACCACGCTGATCACGGCGAGGGCGATCACGGCCACGAGCCTCGGCCGTTCGGGGCTCAACCGGCGCAGCAGCCGCCGCACGGAGGGGCCGAAGTTCATCGACTTCTCCGCCGGCATCTGCCCGCCGCCGAAGGGCCCGAAGCCGCCACCCCCGGGCCGGGGTCGTACGGGTGCCGTGGGCCGGTTGCTCATACCGCACTCCCCGCGGTCAGTTGGGACTCGACGATCTCGACGTACGTCGGGCAGGTGCCGAGCAGTTCGTCATGGGTGCCGATGCCGGCGACGACACCGTCGTCCAGCACGACGATCTGGTCGGCGTCGGCGATGGTGGAGACCCGCTGGGCGACGATCACCACGGCGGCGCCGGCCGTGTGGGGGCGCAGCGCGGCGCGCAGCCGGGCGTCGGTGGCCAGGTCGAGCGCCGAGAACGAGTCGTCGAACAGGTAGATCTCCGGCTTGGCGACCAGCGCGCGGGCGATGGACAGGCGCTGGCGCTGCCCCCCCGACACGTTCGTGCCGCCCTGGGAGATCGGGGCCTGCAGGCCCTCGGGCATCGCCTCGACGAAGTCGCGGGCCTGGGCCACCTCCAGCGCCTCCCACAGCTCCTCGTCGGTCGCGTCCGGGTTGCCGTACCGCAGGTTGCTCGCGATGGTTCCGGAGAACAGGTACGGCTTCTGCGGCACCAGGCCGATGCGCGTCCAGAGCATCTGGGGATCGAGGTCGCGTACGTCGACGCCGTCGATCAGCACGGCGCCGGACGTCGCGTCGAACAGCCGGGGCACCAGCGAGACCAGCGTCGTCTTCCCCGAACCGGTGCTGCCGATGATGGCCGTGGTCTGTCCCGCGGTCACGCGGAAGGAAATGCCGGACAACACCGGCGCCTCCGCACCCGGGTAGCGGAACTCGACGTCGCGCAGCTCCAGCTCGCCCCGGCGGTCCACGTGGCGTACGGGGTTATCGGACGGGCGCACGGACGACTCGGTGTCCAGCACCTCCGTGATGCGCTCCGCGCAGACCGCGGCGCGCGGGATCATGATCGAGATGAAGGTGGCCATCATCATCGACATAAGGATCTGCATCAGATACATGAGGAACGCGGTGAGGGCGCCCACCTGCATCTCGCCGCTGTCCACCCGGGCGGCGCCGAACCACAGCACGGCGACGCTGGAGGCGTTCAGGATCAGCATCACGGTGGGGAAGATGAGCGCGGTCAGCCGCCCGACGCGCAGCGCCGTGCCGGTCAGCTCGTCGTTGGCCGTGGCGAACCGGCGGGTCTCCTCACGCTCCCGCACGAACGCCCGCACCACCCGGATGCCGGAAAGCTGCTCGCGCAGCACCTGGTTCACCACGTCGATGCGGGTCTGCATGGCGCGGAACTGCGGGACCATGCGGAAGACGATCAGCCCGATCGAGACCAGCAGCACCGGGACGCAGACCAGCATGAGCCACGACAGCCCGACGTCCTGACGCAGGGCCATGATGATGCCGCCGACCCCCATGATGGGCGCGGCGACCAGCATCGTGCAGGTCATCACCACGAGCATCTGGATCTGCTGCACGTCGTTGGTGTTGCGGGTGATCAACGAGGGAGCCCCGAACTGGGCGACCTCCCGCTGGGAGAAGCCGCTCACGCGGTGGAAGACCGCCGACCGGACATCCCGGCCGAACCCCGCCGCGACCCGGGCGCCGTAGTAGACCGCCGCGATCGAGCAGGCGATCTGCACGAGGGACACGGTCAGCATCCAGCCGCCGGTGGCCAGGATGTAGCCGGTGTCGCCCGTGGCCACCCCCTGGTCGATGATGTCGGCGTTCAGGCTCGGCAGGTAGAGGGAGGCGATGGTGCCGACGAGCTGGAACAGCACCACCGCCGCGAGCGCGGGGGAGTAGGGCCGCAGGAACGTGCGGAGCAGACGGCTCAGCACGGCGGTGGTCCAGGGAAGCGTCGCGGGGAGGGGAAAATCATGCCGAACACGCTATATGAGCAGCTAACTCACTCACTCGTGGTTTTCGGCACGAGCGAACGGCGTTCGCTGGTCGTGGACGGAATCGAGGACGTCCAGGGGGCGTCAGGGGGCGTCAGGGGGCGTCGGGCACGCGGCCGATCGTGCGGGTCGGCCTTTTCCCACGTGCCGGGCTCAGGGGTCAATGGGGCGTACTTCTCGCGGGTTTCTCGTGACACACAGCGATGAGGTCTCGCGGGTGGGCACCCGCGAGACCCTCAGCGCGTTTTCGGCGTTGTGCTGTCGGCGTTGTGCTGTCGGCGTTGTGCTGTCGGCGTGGTGCTTTCGGCGTGGTGCGGGGAGACGTCGCGGGGTCAGCGGCGGACGCGTCCACCGCGCCAGCCGCCACGCCAGGAGTTCACCCCGGCGGTGCCGACGCCGGCCTGGTGCAGGGCCAGCAGGCACAGGCCGAGGGCGAGCAGCGCGGTCAGGCCGATGCCGATGCTCGCGTTGAGTAGATCGAGGAGAAAGGCGATCCCGAAGACGACCGCCGCGGCGATGGCGAGCATTGTTACCTCACTTCCGGTTCAGATGGGCAAGTAACGTGTGGTACTCGTGCAGGGCCAGGCGCAGCGCCTCGGTGTCGCCCCGCTCGTCGTCCTTCCACTGGTCGAGCAGCTCCTGACGGCGGCTGGTGAGGGCCGACAGGGCCTCCTCCACCAGCGCGTCCGCCTGCTCGACCGAGTGACGGGGATCGTCGACGAAGCCCGTCTTGATCTCCCGCCACCGGCTGTCGAACGCCTCGTCGTCTCCGGGGGCGGCGGCGGTGGTGGTGGGGTAGGCCACCGGACCGTCCACCATGGCGCCGGTGGTCGTGCCGGTGATGGCGTTGCCGTCCGTGCCGGGGTCGAGGTCCGTGGCGGCGTCGTGGGTGCCGTACGCGCCGGTCGCGACGTCGCCGGATGCCTCGGCGAGGGATCCGGCGTGGTCGCCCGCGACGAGGGGGTCGTCCTCCGCCGTGTGCCCGCCGCCGGTCTTGGGCGACGTGAGGACGTCGTCGCCCGCCTGGCCGTACGGCTCGTCGTCCGCGTCATCGCGGGTCTCCGGGGCATCGGAGTACGCGCGGTCGCCGGCGTCGGGAACCGTGCCGTCCGCGTGCGCAGTGCCATCCGCGTACGCGGCGCCGTCCGTGTCCGCCGCGCCGTCCGTGTGCACGGTGCCGTTCGAGTGCGCTGTGCCGTCCGTCTCCGCAGTGCCGTCCGTGTCCGCCGTGCCCTTCGTCTGCGCTGTGCCGTCCGTGTGGTCGGGGGCGTACGCGGCGCCGGGGGAGTAGACCGGGCCGGGGCCCTCGTGCTCGTCGCGTCCGGCGTCCGCGACGGCCTGCTCCCTGCGCGCCTCCTCCTCAAGGGGTTCGGGCGTCTCGGGAGTCGGTCGCTCGGTGATGTCGTCGCGCTCGTCGTGCCTGTTCGTCCGCATGGTCATCGCTGCGCCTTCCGTACGTCCGCGTGGTGGCCGTTCGTCGAAGTGCCGTCGTAGCCGTCGGTGGCGTACGTGGCGTCGTCGGTGTGGTCGTGCCGGGGAGCGTCGGCGCCGTCGCCGAGAAGCTCCTGGAACAGCGCGCGATAGTGGACCATCGCCTGGCGGAGCTCCTCGGTGGTGGCCTCCTGCCGGGCGGCGCGGCTGCTGACGTCGTGGGCCTTGCGGTAGTGGTCGAGCGTGGTGGCGTGGGCCACCGACAGGTCGCTCAGACGCTGCTCGAACTCGTCCGTGGGATAGCCGCGCTCGGCCATCACCGCGGTGACCAGCGCGTCCGCCTCGGTCACGGCGAAGCCGGGAGCGTCCACGAACCGCTCCTGCACCTCGGCCCACTTCCTCGCGTACTGTTCCCGGGTCTGCGGGTCGAGCGGGCGGATGTCCAGCGTGGCGTGGCGCTCCTCGCGGGCGAGCAGTTCCTGCTCGGCCTCTTTACGGCTGTCGCTCTCCCGCACCGCCCGTTCGTACTCGGGCCCGAAACGGTCCTGCAGGTGGCGCCGGCGGTTGCGGGCCGACACCAAGTAACCGACTGCAAGGATCACCAGCACGGCGACGATCACGACGGCCACCCATGCTACGGCGGTCATTTCTGCCTCCAGGGGTGATTGCGTTGTTCACCCGCACTGCCCTGGAATGCGGCCTTCACGCCTCGCGTAATCGCGAATTCTGGGGGTAAAGGGGCGTTCTACCAGCAGAGGAGGTAGCCATGGGCTTCGGGGCCAGTCTCGCCTTCATCGCGGTCGGCGCGGTTCTCGCGTTCGCCGTCAAATGGGACGTTCCTGGAATCGACCTGCAAATGATCGGCTGGATTCTCATGACCGTGGGGGTCGTCGGCATGGTGCTGACCGGCCGTTACACCCGCCGTCCGCGGACGGAGGAGACGGTGGAGACCATCGAGCCGGACACGATGTACACCGTGGACCCGGCGGCCGAGCCGCACGTCCACGTCCAGGAGACCCAGCCGCACACCGCCGTCCACCCGGGCGAGCGCCATGTGCACGTACGCGAGGAAACCACGCACCTGCCCCGCGACGGCGCGTGAGCCGTACGGGTCAGGACGTGGTGCCCGCCGCGTCCGTGGCTTCGCGGGCCTCGGCGAGGACCCGGGCGATGTGCGAGTCGTCCCCGGCGGGCACCTCGTGGAAGCCCATCTCCGGGTCATAGGCGATGTCGAGCCTGTTGTCGACCAGCCGGTTCGCCCACCGCAAGGCGGTGTTGAGCCTTTCCTTCGGGACTCGGCGCCCCTGGGCCGCGGCGGAGAGGTTCCGCAGATTGGTGGCGGGGCCGCTCTGGCTGTGCTCGCGCCGGAGCTTCCACGGCAGGGCACGGCTGTGGTCCGTCATCGGCTTGGACAGGCCGGCGGCCCGCTTCGCCTGGAGGACGCCCGACTCCGTGACACCGAAGTGCTCGGCCAGACGGGCGTTGGTCCACCCTTCGGCCGCCAGCCGGACGAGTTCTTCCTGGTCGATGCGCGCCTTCCGCCCCATGATCGCCAGCCTAGGCCCACCGGCGCGGTTCGTGTACGCACGAGGGCGGAATCTGCGCTAAGGTTTGGGTGTGCCCAGGGAGACCAGGGCAACGGGACGTAGCGCAGTTTGGCAGCGCACTTGACTGGGGGTCAAGGGGTCGTGGGTTCAAATCCCGCCGTCCCGACACTGTTCTAGCAGGTCAGAGCCACAGTTCCCAAGATCGGGGATTGTGGCTTTTCTGTTGTGTCACCCAGGTGTCATCAAGAGTCGCCCTCCCGGACCGTGCCGCCCGGTGACAGATGTCTGTCCAGCGTGTCACCGCATTCGCCGGTCCTCTGGCCGGGGGAGCGCCTCGTGTTCAAACGGACTGGGAGATCTACACCGTAAAGGACCCTGCTTCTGAGCGGTAGGAACTTGATCGACAACGCATCCGCAGCGGGAAGCCATCGCAGACGCCCGTAGCTGCCCTGGCGACCTTCCTGGCTACGACTTGGTGACCGTCGTTCGCCACACCGACGCTGGGGACGTGGAGAGCTGCGAGCCGGGGCTGGGAGCAGTGCGTTGTCACCTGTAGCGAGCATCGGTAGGTTCCGATCATGTCCGACGCCGACTTCACTCCGCTCCGTGTCACCCAGGTGGCGTACGGGCGTGACATCGACTTGGCGATCCGGGAGTGGGCGCGGGCCAATGGACACCCGATCAGCGATTGCGGCCGGGTCGGTCACGGGCTCGTCGAGGCATTCTTCGCTGCCAACCCTGACGTGTATGAGCGGGCTGAGAAGACCGAGGCGGTGCATGCCGCCGCCCGCATGCCCGGTGCCTCGCCGGAGGACTATGCGTGGCAGGACGAGGGCCCGCTGGGACCGATCTACACGATCACCCTCGTCAGGGGAGTGGAGGAGTACGAGGTGCTGCGGCGGTTGGGCGCCGCCCCGGAACACATCCGCCTGATCGACGTGGATGAGTACCCCGACTCCAGCCGCACAGAGATCGTCACGGTACGGCGGGCGGGAGATTGGACCATCGTGATCGAGGAGTGCGGCTGGCTCGGCGTGCAACGCGAGGTCATCGGTAAGCTGTCCCGCGATGGCGAGGAGGCTGTCGCCGTGATGCGACACGATTACGCCGCCAGGCACGACTTCGCCTACGCCCTCGACGGTGAGCTCGTCACCGGTTTCGATCCGAGCCAACCCGGAACCCGCTGGGGCACCGCACCCGACCGGCTCAACCGGCATCTTCGCCAGCTCGGCATCGACCCGGCCACCGACGACTGGATCGACAACGCCATCCAGGCCGTCCTCGCGCTTGCCGGCCGAATCTCCGGCGTCGTGGTCACACCCGCGCACATCGAGCGTCCCGTTCTCGGTGCTGCATTCTTCCGTTGAAGCCGGCTCTGCCGCCTCGGTGTCCGGCTGATCCAAACCGGCGTAGAGGCCGGATGGTCAACTGCGAGTTCTCCGGGCCGACTTGCAGCCGGACGATAGTCGGAGGTTCTTCCACTGGGGTCATGGGACGGTTACGGAAGGCGTCGAATTGTCCCTTATCGTGGTTTTATTCCTGCCCGTAATTGTGGTTCAAGTTGATAACGAGGTGATTGCTCGAACGGTAGGGCAAAGGCGTTCGGGGCTAGTGTTCACTCGTGCTTCTTGATCGCATCCACACGGCTTCTCGGTCTGCTGATCGTGCGTGTGATCGGAAGAGGTGAGCGCGTGGGATTCTTGGACCGTTTTCGGGGTGAGCCGGGCCGGCGTCGAGCGGCCGAGGGGCATCATCCGTCCGGGCACGACGGTAGGCAGGCTGCAGCTCCCCGCCGCGCGGTAGTCCCTGCAGGAACGGGATATCCGCAGCAGCCGCAGTCGCCCCCGCCTCCGCCGCCTCCCGTGGGACCTTGGCTGCCGCCAGGCGTCGGGGTCGGCGTCGCGGGGCTCAACATCGTCGGCGGCCTGCTGTATGTGGGCGCCGGTTTACCGTCGGTATCGGGGCAGACGGTCGAACCGGCGTTGATCGACCCGCGACTGCCCGTCGACCTGCGCCGTCCGGATTGGACGGGACAGGGCCTGCGCTACTGGCCGTCCTATGCGTCGATTCCGCCGGATTCGCGTGCCGCCTATCTGTCCTGGCTCGCCGACGGACGGCGCTACCCGCATGTGCCCATTGGCTATGTGTTCCTCTACTTCTATGGCCTGGAACGACGGGCTCTGCACGATCTACGCCTGGATCGTTCCACTGTGGGGCGCGAGTTGTCGATCATCCAGGCCGAGGTTCGCCGGCTTCTCCGGATCTACGGTGAGAACTCCTCCTTCCGGAGCTATGCCGGTGAGTTCGACCAAGTCCTCGACCTGCTGATCCTGGCGGGCCAGGACACGCAGCCCAGCGCTGGGCATCCCCCTGAGCCTTCTCGCGAGGTGACGCCGCTTCGGCTGACGGTGGGATTGGGGGAGTTCGCGGCGGAGGGACGACCAGTCCCCGCCGAGTGGGCGTTGGCCTGGATCCGCTCCCACCCCGACTACTACCCGCGTACTCCGGCGACGCGTTGCGCCGCTCAGTTCGATGCGCTGTTCCGCGCGCGGTACGCCGCGCGTCATCGTGCCGGGCTGGTGGTCCGGCCTGGACGCAAGGAAGTCTCCCTTGATTACCGGCCCGCCAGTGCCGGCTTCGGCGGGTACCCCCGGCTGACACTCCACGGCATCCCCGACGTGCTGACGCTGGCCGCGCCGACACGCAAGCTCGTGGCGTTGGCTGACGAGTGCACCACCGACTTGGACGCCTACAGCCGTTTCGTCGGACGCTTCCCGGACCGGCAGGCGAGTGTGCAGGCGCAAGCACTGCTTCCGGCAGAGTTGCTGGACCTCGAGTCGGGAGGCGCGAGCCGCGCCGTGACGTGGGCGCGGAACCGTCTTGGCGCGCAGGAGACCGCTCTCGTGCCGACGGAGGAGTTCGCCGCGCTGCTGGACGCGTCTGAGGCCAAGCCGGCGAAGAAAGACGTCGTCGCTTTGGCGCAACTGCTGGGCAGCGTGGGGATCGGAGTCGAACCCGATCCGCGGCTGGGCGGTCCGGTCCTGTCGAGCGGTCCCATGGTGCTTTTCGCCGCTCCGGGCGGTCCCACCGCGGCATCCTCGGACGCCTACCGCGCCGCGACGATCCTGCTCCATCTGGCGGCGGCCGTGAGCGCCGCCGACGGGGAGACCTCGGAGGCGGAGCAGGGTCATCTCAGCGATCACCTCGAACGGGCCCTGCACCTGACACAGGACGAACGCCGGCGCCTGCACGCGCACCTGCGCTGGCTCATCGCCACCGAGGTGAAGCTCACCGGCCTGACCCGGCGCCTGGCCGAGATCGACGAGAGACAGCGGGCCTACGTGGCGGAGTTCCTCACCGGGGTGGCCGCAGCCGACGGTCATATTTCTCCTGAAGAGGTCAAGACCCTCAGCCGTATCTATCGGCTGCTCGGACTCGATCCCGCCATGGTGAAGGCCGTGCTGCCTGCCGCCGCTCACCCCGCTCCAGCGGCCGGTCCAGTGGTCGTTCGCCATGCTGAGCCGGAGCCGGGCTTTGCGATTCCCCGCCCTGTCGACGTTCGAACGGCCCCGGCCGCCGTGCACCTCGACCACGGTGCCATCGCCGCCAAGCTTGAGGAGACGGCCAGGGTGGGGGCGTTGCTGGGCTCGATCTTCACTGAAGAGGAGCCGACACACGCGCCCTCGCCGCCTCCGGCCGCTGATCCGGTCGCCGGGCTGGACGGCCCGCACTCCGGCCTCGTACGCGGCCTCCCGCAGGTGGAGCAGTTGTCTCGGGGGGAGTTCGAGGACCTCGCGGCGAAATGGAACCTGCTCCCCGATGGCGCACTCGATCGCATCAACGAAGCCGCCTACGAGGTGGGCGGTGAGCCGTTACTCGAGGGAGACGACCCGATCTGGGTCAATCGATACCTGCTGGGAGAGATGCTGACGTGACCACGACGATCCCGATCCGCCCCCGCGAGCGTGACGCCCTCCTCCAGTCGCTGCGGGCGGGCGTAGTCCCTCGGGCCGGCCAGCGGCATGTGCAGGTGGGCCGGGCCCCCGAGGTCCAGGCCCTGGTGACCGACATCGATCGAATCGCCGGTGGTGGGTCAGCCGTGCGTTTCGTCATCGGTGACTTCGGCGCGGGCAAGACCTTCTTCCTGCACCTGGTGCGATCCATCGCTCTGGAGAAGAAACTGGTCACCGTTCACGCCGATCTCAACCCCGACCGCCGCCTGCACTCCACCGGCGGCCAGGCACGCAGCCTCTACGCCGAACTGATGCGCAACATGGCCACCAGAGCCAAGCCCGACGGCGGGGCACTTTCCGCAGTCGTCGAGAGGTTCGTCTCCACGGCACTTGCCGAGGCCCAGCAGGTCGGCGCCGACCCCGGGCAGGTCATCCGTACGCGCCTTGCCCACCTGGCCGAGATGACCGGAGGATACGACTTCGCCGAGGTCGTCGGCGCCTACTGGCGCGGGCACGACAGCGGTGACGAGCAACTGAAGGCCGCCGCGGTGCGCTGGCTGCGGGCCGAATACTCCACCAAGACCGAAGCCAGGTCCGCGCTCGGCGTCCGGACGATCATCGACGACGCGACCTTCCACGACCACCTCAAGCTGATGAGCCGGTTCGTCCGCCTGGCCGGATACGACGGCATGCTGGTGTGCCTGGATGAGATGGTCAACCTCTACAAGCTGGCCTCCACCCAGGCCCGCAACGCCAACTACGAGCAGATCCTGCGTATCTTCAACGACACACTGCAGGGCACGGCCGCGCACCTGGGCTTCTTGTTCGGCGGCACCCCCGAGTTCCTCACCGATTCCCGTCGCGGGCTCTACAGCTACGCCGCACTGCAGTCGCGGCTGGCGGAGAACTCCTTCGCCAGGGACGGGCTGGTGGACTACTCCGGGCCAGTGCTCCGTCTTACCGCCTTGACCCCGGAGGACCTCTACGTCCTACTCACGAAGATCCGGCACGTCTACGCCTTCGGCGACCCGTCCCGCTATCTCGTCGCCGACGACGCGCTGCCCGCGTTCATGCACCACTGCTCCAGCCGGGTCGGTGACGCCTACTTCCGCACGCCACGAACGACGATCAAAGCCTTCTGCGACCTGCTGGCCGTACTGGAGCAGAATCCCGGAGCGGACTGGCGGCGGATTCTCCCCTCGGTCGAGCTGGACCAGGAGAGCAACCCCGATCTGGCCCCGCTCGAAGAAGACGAGGGTCTCGCCACGCAGGCATCGGTGACCCAGCCCGGAGCTTTCGGTGACGACGACCTCGCCTCCTTCCGGCTCTGACGCCTTCCAGCTGCTCCACCCCAAGGTGCAACGGTGGATCTGGCAGCAGGACTGGCCCGAGCTGCGCCCGGCCCAGGAGGCGGCCGCCGCTCCCGTTCTCGCGGGTGAGACAGACGTGCTCATCGCCGCGGCAACCGCCTCGGGGAAGACCGAGGCCGCGTTCCTTCCCGTCTGCTCGGCGCTGACCGCGGATCCGCCGCAAACCGGCGGGTTCGCTGCGATATACATCAGCCCGCTTAAGGCGTTGATCAACGACCAGTACGGCAGGCTCGACGAGCTGTGCGAACACCTGGACATCCCGGTGGCCCGCTGGCACGGCGACGTCGGCGCCGGCGTCAAGAGCAAGCTCCTCGACCGGCCCCGGGGCATCCTCCTGATCACCCCCGAATCGCTGGAGGCGATGTTCGTCCTGCGCGGGTGGAAGATGCGCGACCTGGCCGGTGCCCTGCGCTACGTCGTCATCGACGAGATGCACTCGTTCATGGGCACCGAGCGCGGAGCACAACTGCAGTCCCTCATGCACCGGCTCGACCTGGCCGCCCGCCGCCGCGTCCCACGGATCGGACTATCGGCCACACTCGGCGACATGCGCGCGGCGGCGGATTTCCTCCGGCCCGGCAGCGGGGACAAGGTCACCGTGATCGTGTCGGACGCCGACGGTCAAGAGCTTCAGTTGCAGGTGCGCGGCTACGTCGAAACGCAGCCCAACCTCTCTGCCCTGGACAGAACCGCCGATGAGGACGCGGAGCAACAGACGGGCGAGGAGGACTCAGGGGAGCGGTCCGCCATCGCCGATCACCTGTTCACGACCCTGCGCGGCTCCCACAACCTGATCTTCGCGAATTCCCGGGGCGCTGTGGAGGAGTACACCGACCTGCTCAGCCGTCGATGCGACCAGGCGGGCGTGCCGAACGAGTTCGTCCCGCACCACGGAAACCTCTCCAAGGACATCCGCGAGCATGCCGAGTCCCGCCTCAAGGACCGTGCCCGGCCGGTCACCGCCGTCTGCACCTCCACCTTGGAAATGGGGATCGACATCGGATCGGTCTCGTCGGTCGCGCAGGTCGGAGCGCCCCCCGGGGTCGCCGCCCTGCGTCAGCGCCTCGGACGTTCCGGGCGACGCGGAGGGCCGGCGATCCTGCGGGTCTACATCCGCGAGCGTGAGCTGTCACCAACGCTGCACCCAGCCGAGGAACTTCGCGCTCAGCTCGTGCAGACCATCGCGACGATCGAGCTTCTGCTACAGCGCTGGTACGAACCCCCACACGGAACGGCGCTGCATCTGTCCACCCTGGTGCAGCAGACTCTCTCGCTGATCGCCCAACACGGCGGCATCACCCCGAACGACGCCTACCGAACGCTCTGCGGCCAGGGCCCTTTTCGGCTGGTCGACGCCGCGACCTTCGCCGCCCTGCTGCGCGACCTCGGCGAAGCGACGATCATCCGGCAGGAGACCGATGGCCTCCTTCTGCACGGTGACGCGGGGGAGAAGCTGGTCAACCATTACACCTTCTACGCCGCCTTCGCGGCTCCCACCGAATACCGCATCGTGCATGGGGGACGGGCTCTCGGAAGCCTGCCCATCGAACAGTCACTCCCCGAAGGTGCTCTGCTGATTTTCGCGGGCCGGCGTTGGCGAGTCCTCGCCATCGACGCGCGGGCAAAGGTCATCGAGGTCGCGCGAGCATCAGGCGGCCGCCCGCCACGCTTCACGGGAGCCGGCCCGGAGGTACACGACCGCATTCGGACCGAGATGCGGCGCGTTTACCAGGACAGCGCTGTTCCCATCTACCTGGATGCGACCGCCCAGCGCCTCTTGGAGGAGGGCCGCGCCGCCTACCGCCGCTTCGGCCTGGAAGCCCAGCCGATCCTGGCCTACGGAAACGACACCCTGCTCTTCCCGTTCTGCGGTGATGCGATCATGACGACGATCGCGCTCACCCTGCATACCAGGGGAGTCAGTGTGGAACGACAGGGGTTGGCACTGGCACTGTCCGGAGCATCGCCGCAGACCACCGCCGACCTGCTGAGAGAAATGAGCGAATCCGAGCTGCCCGCAGCGACCGAGCTGGCTCGGCTGATCCCCGACAAGAGAATCGACAAGTACGACGAATTGATCGGGGAGGAGCTCTTGGCCCGATCTTTCGCTGCCCGGCAGCTTGATGTTCCTGGTGCTCGAAACGTGATCAGCCGTCTCGCCGAGCAGAGCGCCCTCGCCTGTCTCTCGTAGCTCCAAACCGGTCCGTTGCTTCGTGAAGCATCCGGAAGCGGCGTCAGCGAGAGGGCGAAGCGACCGGCGGTGGGGGGTCGGGTGGGAAGGCGGAGGAGAGTTGGGGGGTGGTGTCGGCCTACTCGTACGGCTCGCTCGGTTCTGGGATTTCCGTCACCTGGATGGCGGTCATCTCCGGTGGCACGGTTCCGTTCGGGATCTTGCGGGACCTCGGCGGGACCCAGGTGGCGGTCACCTCGACCCAGGTGTCGTCGGGCGGCGGAGCGGCGCCGAGCACAGCCACCTTAGGGCGATGGCGTCGGCCGCGCAGCAGCTCATCCGCATGCGGGTGACGTACCAGCGGTCTTTCTTCTTCGGCCGTACGACGAAGCCGGTCGCAGGACCCTCTTGCCGGTCGAGAGCGGGACGTAGGAACCGGTCGTCCCCGGGGCTAAAAGCACCAGCCGCGCCCAGGCCAGCCTCGCCCGGCCGACGCTGGTGCCGAAGACCTGGCCATCGTCTGATCTACCCGTCTTGTGAGCGTTTCAGGAGTTCCTCCGGCTGATTCCGCAACCGCGGCAGGCTGTAGAGCCTGGCCAGGCCCCATATGAAGGAAATGGACACCCATATCCGACAGCGATCAAACATGTCAAGAATGGAAGGTATATGGGCGTTCTGGGACGATTGCGCTGTGCATGTCGGCGGATCGTCCCTGCGTGCGTTACGTGCCGCGGTGTTCGCGGCAGCGTGCGTGCTGGTCTCAGCCGCTCTGCACATGCTGGCCGGCGGGGCTCCCGTGCGTGGGGGAACCCTGGTCGCCGCAATGGCGCTGACCTGGCTGGGCGCGTTCCTCCTCGCAGGCCGTCAGCGGGGCCTGGGGGTCCTGCTGAGCGCTTCCTTCGGCGCGCAGTACGGGATGCACCATCTGTTCACTCTCGGCGCCGCGCACGCGTCGCCGTCGCCGTGGACGGGTGAGCACGGCACCGGTTTGGGAATGCTGCTGATCCATGCCGCGCTGGCGGTCTTGTCCGCCTGGGTGCTGGAACACGGTGAGTCGGCCCTGGCGTTGATCGTGCATCTGGCCGTCACGCCGGTGCGCGGTCTGCGGGCCGTGTTGCGCGTCCTCGCGGGTGCGCTGGTCGGCATCGCCGCACCCTCTCCCCGCCCCGTGGTGGAACCTCTCCTCCGGGTCCCTCGTCGTTCCGACTTCGTCGTGGTGGTCGCTCGGCGCGGTCCGCCTCTGGCCGTCTCCGTTCTCTGATACGGGCTGCCGCCTGCCATTGGCGGCATCGGCTCGCCATGCCGTACGCCCGTTTTCGCCGCCCTGAACCGCGCTGAACGCGGTCCGCGGCGTAACCCCCCTACGCAGGTGACGCGTACCTGTCGGTGTGCGCTCGCCGTGAACGGAGAACCCCATGACTTCTACCGCTGATATTCAGCGTGCCGTCGATCCGGCCCGGCCTCCCCAGCCCAGGCGTGCGACCTGGGCGGTGCTGCGCCCGCTGGTGCTGCGCCTGCACTTCTATGCCGGAATCCTCATCGCCCCCTTCCTGCTCGTGGCCGCGACCACGGGCCTGCTGTACGCCGCCTCTTTCCAGATCGAGAACGTCGTCTACCGGCATGAGCTGACCGCGCCGGTGACTCAGACCAGCGTTCCCCTGAGCGAGCAGGTCACTGCGGCTCGCCAGGCGCTCCCCGAAGGGAAGGTGACCGCGGTGCGGCCCGCGGCCGAGCCCGGCCTGACCACCCGGGTGCTGCTGGACGTGCCGAACCTGCCCGAAAGCACTCAGATGGCGGTCTTCGTCGACCCCGGCACCGGTCAGGTGCGCGGCACGCTGGAAAGCTACGGCGGCTCCGGCGCGCTGCCCGTACGCGCCTGGATCTCCGACCTGCACCGTCGCCTCCACCTGGGAGAGCCCGGGCGGATCTACAGCGAGCTGGCCGCCAGCTGGCTGTGGGTCGTCGCCCTCGGCGGGCTGGCGCTGTGGCTGAGCAGGCGTCGCCGCAACGGCCGCCGCCTCCGTGGCCTGCTCACTCCCGACCGCGCCGCCACTGGGCTACGCCGCACGCTGTCCTGGCACGGCTCGGTGGGCTTGTGGGCCGTGCTGGGCGTGCTGTTCCTGTCCGCCACCGGCCTGACCTGGTCGAAGTACGCCGGAGAGAACATCGGCGAGCTGCGTACGAGGTTCGGCTGGGCGACTCCGTCGATCAGCACCGATCTCGGTGAGCACGCCGGGCACACGGGGCACGCCGGGCACGCCGCGAGCGGCGGCCAGGCCGGCGACACCGCGGACGTGGGAATCGACAAGATCGCGCAGGCGGCGGCCAGCTGGCGGCTGTCCGGCCCGCTGGAGATCGTCCCGCCGGCCGAGCCCGGGGCCGCGTACGTGGTCAAGGAGATCCGCAAGACCGCTCCCACGCGACTGGACCAGCTGGCGTTCGACCCGGCGACCGGGCAGTTCGTGGGCGAGTTGCGGTTCGCCGACTACCCGCTGGCCGCCAAGCTCACCGAGTGGGGCATCGACGCGCATATGGGGCTGCTGTTCGGCCTGGCCAACCAGATCGTCCTGGCCGCGATCGCAATCGGGCTCGTCACGCTGATCGTGCTGGGCTACCGGATGTGGTGGCGGCGCCGTCCGACCCCCGGATTCGGCCGGCCCTACCCCCGCGGCGGTTGGCGGGCGGTGCACTGGGGAGTTCTGGCGCCGCTGGCCCTGCTCGCCCTCGTCGTGGGGTACTTCCTGCCCCTGATGGGCATCTCCCTGGCCGCGTTCCTGGTGATTGACACCCTACTCGGGCTCCGTTCCAGGGTCGCCGGCTAGGCGCATGGCTTGTGCAGCCGGAGCCCGGATCCGCGAGAATTCGGGCTCCGGCCACATCACCCGCCGAGTGGTGAACAGTGGGCGTGTGTGGACATGACCGTGATGCGCGTACGGCGGGGAGGGCGCGGTTACGGAGCCTGGGGCCTGTAGTAGCGGGCCCGGCTCTCGCGGTTCGTCGCGGGCTCCCTTCGCGCCTCAGGCGGCGAACAGGAGAAGCAGGCCCACGACGGTGTAGACCACCATCAGCACGAGCAGGGGGATCTGGCCGAGGACGGCGGTCCGGCGGGGGGACGGGGCCAGCGCGCGGTCGTGTGCCAGGACGGTGCCCAGCACGTGGCCGATGACGATGACCGTGACCTGGAGGGTGGCGACTCCGGCGGGGGTGGTGCCGAGCGCCTGGGTGGTTCACCCGGCGGTGCCGAGCCAGTTCGCGCCGGTGTCCAGCGGGTCGGACAGCAGGGCGATGGTCCGCTGCCCATCCAGGAGGAACTCGGTGGCATCGGCCGGAGGTGCGGCACCCTCCGCTACCCCGGTGACCGTGGCGGACAGCCCGGATCAGGAGACTGGCATGCCGGGCTGGATCTGGGCGGTCGTGGCCGCGCTCGCTGTTCTCGAAGTGGCCGCCGTCCTGCTGGACGCGGCAGGAAACCGTCGACGCCGCCGCTCCCGGACAGCTCGGAGGACCCCGGATCAGGACCGGAGAACGGTGAGCGCGACTGACGGACGCGGCGCGAGAGTTTGAAGGAGGCTCGTTCGCGCCTCTCCGCATCAGGTTGTCGGGGCTGGGGAGAGAAGTCCCGGGCGGCGGCCCGTGGTTGGAACAGTGCTGCGGAAGGATCTCCTAGCACCACGGGCCGCCGCGGTCTTGGGCGGGAAGGTTCAGGCCACGCCTCGCGCGGCCTCAAAGCGGGAAGTCACGTCGGTCCAGTTGACCAGGCTCCAGAGCTTTTCAACGTAGTCCGGCCGGACGTTGCGATACTGCAGGTAGTAGGCGTGCTCCCAGGCGTCGAAGACCAGGAGCGGGGTGGTGTTCATCCCGACGTTGCCGTGGTGGTCGTAGACCTGCTCGACGACGAGCCGGCGGGAAAGGGGCTCCCAGGCCAGAACTCCCCAGCCGGAGCCCTGCACCGTGCTGGTCGCGGTGGTCAGCTGCTTCTGGAACGCCTCGAAGGAGCCGAAGTGCTCGTCGATCGCGTCGCGCAGTGCCCCGTCGGGCCGGTCACCGCCGTCCGGTGAGAGGTTCTGCCAGAAGATCGTGTGCAGGACGTGCCCGGACAGGTTGAAGGCGTAGGTCTTCTCCAGGCCGACCAGTCCGCTGAAGTCGCCCTTGTCCCGGGCTTCGGCGAGGCGATCGAGGGTGTCGTTGGCGCCCTTGACGTAGGCGGCGTGATGCTTCGCGTGGTGCAACTCCAGGATCTCGCCCGTGATCGCCGGTTCGAGCGCGGCGTAGTCGTAGGGCAGGTCGGGCAGGGCGTACTGGCCCATCAGGTCCCTCCAAACAGTTATTGCGAATCACTTGCAACTACATCTATCACGCAACACGGAGGTGTGAGTGTGATCGCTGTGATCGTCGAACTCGAACCTCCATCGGGGTGCAGGACCACGCTGCCGCTGTCCGCGTCGATCGCTGTGAGCGGATCGACGTCCTCAGGCGGCAGGAGCCATCTCGGACAGGTGACGGATGGATCCGCCGGACGGTCCGGTCCAGCGGATGAGCAATTCGTCGTCGTGGGTGATGGCCAGCACTCCGGCCCCCGATTCGAGGCGGTAGGCCTCCAGCCGTGCGACGAGATGGGCCTGGGTGGACGCGTCGAGCATGGTGGTCATCTCGTCGCAGATCACGTAGCGAGGGCGGAGGGTGAGGCTCCGGGCGACGCACGCCCGCTGGAGCTGACCGTCGGAGACCTCATGTGGGCGGCGGGAGAGCAGTTCGGGTGTCAGGCCCATCTCCTCGGCCAGTTCCCGCGCGTGCTCGATCGACCGGTGGGCGGCGCGGAGGGGTTCGGCGATAACGTCGAGCAGGGTGAAGCGGGGGTCGACGGCGAGCCGGGGCTGTTGGAATATCAGTGCGACCTGGCCGCGAAGCTCGCGTGGGACGCGGTGGCGCCAGCGGCGGACGTCCACTCCGTCGACGGTGAGCCTGCCCGCGGCGGGCTTCAGCAGCATGGCGAGCACGCGGGCGAGCGTGGACTTCCCGCAGCCGCTCGGCCCGGCGAGTCCGGTCACCTGTCCGGGCGATACCTCTATGCCGACGCCGCCCAGTACCCGTTGGCGGCCGTAGGAGACGACGACGCCCTCAGCGCGCAACATGGCTCTCCAGAGGGTGGTGGCAGGCCACCCGGTTGTCACCGAGGGGTGGCAGGGGCAGTCGTCCGCAGTCGTCGGTTGCCCTGGCGCAGCGCGGCCGGAAGGCGCACCCTTCGGGCAGATCGGTGAGCTCGGGCGGCTGGCCGGGAATCGCGGCGAAACGCCGGGAAGGCAGCGCGTCCAGCAGCCCTGCGGCGTACGGATGACGGGGCCCGGTGAAGAAGTCGGCTGCCGGTTCGAGGGACAGGATACGGCTGGCGTACATGACGGCGACGTGGTCGGCGACCTGCTGCGCTGCCCGCAGGTCGTGCGTGATGAGCAGGACGGCCCGGCCGTCGTCGGCGAGGCGGCGTAGCTCGGTCATGGTCGCCTCGACGAGGGGGCGGTCGAGGCCGCTGGTCGGCTCGTCGGCGATGATCAGCCACGGGTCGCCGGCGAGGGCGATCGCGTTGACCACACGCTGCGCCATCCCGCCGGAGAGCTGGTGGGGATAACGGTCGAGGTCAGATGGGCGCAGGCCTGCCCGCTCGGCCAGCGTGTCGGCGTGATCGGGGTTTCCTAGCTCGTGCAGGGCCTCGGTGAGCTGGGCGCGCGCTGTGCGGACCGGGGTGAGATGCGTGGTGGGACTCTGCGGGACGAGCCCGATGCGTCGGCCCCGCACGGTGCGTGCGAGGACCTTCTCCGGTGCTGCGATCAGGTTTACGGGGGGTGTGTCGCCGGACTCGAGCCAGGCGGCGCCCTCGACCGAGGCGTTGCCGGGGAGCAGGCCCATGAGGGCGTGGGCCATCACGGATTTGCCGCAGCCGGATTCTCCGACTAGGGCGAGGCACTGACCGCGCCGCACCTCGAAGTGGGCGTCGGTGACGGCCCGCACGGTGGCGCCGGGTAGGTGGAAGCGAACCGACAGGCCCTCGACGCGGAGACGTGGTGGTTTCACAGCTGCAGCTCCGATCGCCAGCGCGGATTGGATCGGTCGCGCCAGTACTGGGCGAGCGCGGAGATCGCCAGGGTCGGCAGGAAGATGAACAGGCCGGGGAACAGCGAGGCCCACCAGTTGCCGGCGAGCAGGGACCGCGCACCGTCGTTGATCATGTTCCCGAGTGAGGCGAGATGGGCCGGCAGTCCCAGGCCGAGGAAGCTGAGCGCGGTCTCGTGCCAGATGGCGTGCGGGATCATCAGCACCGAGGCGAGCATGATGTGCGGTATCAGATGGGGCAGGAAATGGCGGCGCACGATCCGCAGCCGCCTCGATCCGCCGGAGATCGCGGCGTCGACGAACGGCCGGGCGCGCAGGGTCAGGACCTCGGAGCGCACGATCCTGGCCGCGGTCATCCAATGGGTGAGCGCGACCGATACGACGACTGCGGTGGTGCTCGGGGTGAACAGCGCGACGATGAAGATGCCGAACAGCAGGTGCGGCACGGAGTTGAAACCGTCGACGATCCTCATGATGAGCCGGTTCAGCGTCCCGCCGGCCGCTCCGGCGGCGAGCCCGGCCAACGTGCCGATCGTGACAGAGACGACGGCCGCGGCGAGACCGACGAGCACGGAGACGCGCAGGCCGTACACGGCGCGCAGCAGCACGTCGCGGCCCACCTCGTCGGTGCCGAACGGATGCCTGAGCGAGGGCGGCAGCGAGGCGGCGTGAAGGTCGACCAGTTGCTGGTCGAGCCTGGCGAACAGCGGCACGAGCACCACGGCGAGCAGGAGCAACGCCAGCGTCACCGCGGCGCTGCGTGGGAAGCGGCGTCGGGAACGTGCGAGCCCACCCGCGACTCCTGTCGCCATCAGCTCACCCCCAGGACCCGCACCCGCGGGTCGGCGATCACGTACGCGGTGTCGGCGAGCAGGTTGCCGGCGACCACCGCAAGGGTCGCCAGCAGCGTGAGCGCGGCGAGCAGCGGGAAGTCCGCGGCGAGCGCCGCCTGCACGGACGCGGAGGCCACTCCGGGCCAGGAGAAGACGGTCTCGACGAGGATCGCCCCGGTGACGAGCTCGGGAATGCGGGCGCCCAGCAGGGTGATGAACGGCAGCAGCGCCGACCGGAGCGCGTGGCGGACGACGACCGTGCGTTCGCGCAGGCCACGGGCCCGGGCGCCGATGACGAAGTCCTCCCGCAAGGTCGTGATCAGCGACTCGCGGACGAACAGCACCAGCCATGAGGACTGCGAGAACGCCAGGACGGCCACCGGGAGGATCATGTGCCGGAGCACGTCGGCGGGCTCCACCGTCCCGGACGCCGCGTCGGTGAGGCCGCCGGGAGGCAGCCATCGCAGTCTCACGGCGAATATCCAGATCACGATGAGCGCGGTCCAGAACACCGGAGCCGCTTCGTTGGCATAGGCCGTGCCGCTGATCAACCGGTCGGCCCAGGAGTCACGACGCCAGGCCGCCAGCGACCCCAGCACGAGGCTTGCGGCCAGCATGACGACCATGGCGCAGCCGGCCGCGAGCAGGGTCCATCCCAGCCGTTCCCCGATCACCTCGGCGACGGGCCGGTGCATGCTCCGTGACTCCCCGAGATCGCCGCGGAGCAGGTTGCCGAGCCAGGTGAGGTACTGCTCGGCGAGTGGCCGGTCCAGACCCCAGTTGGCCCGTATCTGCCGGGCGATCTCCGGGCTCGTGGTCAGCGCCCGATCGCCGAGATACTGCCGCACCGGATCAAAGGGCGACGCCTTCGCCAGCACGAACATCCCCAGCGTGACGACCAGGAGCAGCGGCGCGGTGAACGCCAGCCTCCATGCCGCCATCCGTCCCAGGGCGCGCGTCATGCGGCGGGCTTCCACTCCGCCAGAGTGCGGAACAACCCGCCGGTGGCATGCTCGTGCGCTTCCACGGCCGGAGCGATGCCGGTCCACTTCCCGCGCACGACGTAGACGTGCTGGAGATAGACCAGGTAGGTCCAGACCTCGTCGTCGCGGATGCGCTGCTGCAAGGCGTCGTAGGTCTGCTTGCGCACGGTC